>CAYUAQ010000068.1:0-22989 GCA_964442705.1 uncultured Desulfobacteraceae bacterium | reverse complement strand
TGGCCCCGCCAGAAATGCGCCCACAGCGCCTCCGTGCAGCCGTTTTTGGTCAACACGCGACTTGTAATGTGACACCAGTCGTGATACCAAGGGCGCGTTTTTATTCGATTGAGCCATCAGCGGTCGGGTTTCACCCGAAGGCTGACGCCCCGGCGCTCATGTTCACCGTATTTTCAAGAGGTAGCCAATGCTGGACAACGCAAGCGGAAAAACTTTTTCGGGGGCCAGCAAATATGTGCTGGACGAAGAACTGGCCCGCATCGTCAACATCTCCATGGCGCTGGAAATGCCCCTGCTGCTAAAGGGCGAGCCCGGCACCGGCAAGACCATGCTGGCCCACGCCATCGCCGAAAATCTCAAGATGCCCTTGATCGTGCTCAACGTCAAATCGAGCATGAAGCTGGTCGAGGCCCTGTACCAGTACGACACCCTGACCCGCCTCAACGACAGCCGTTTCGGCGACTCGCGGCGCGACGTGAGCAACATCGAGGAGTACATCCGCATGGGCAAGATCGGGCAGGCCTTCACGGCCGACACCCGCACGGTGCTGCTCATCGACGAGATCGACAAGGCCGACACGGATTTCCAGGACGACATGCTGGACGTCCTGGACCAGATGGAATTCGACATCATCGAGATCGACAAGACCATCCGGGCCCGGTACCGGCCGGTGTTCATCATCACCTCCAATGCCAAAAAAGACCTCTCCGACCCCTTTCTGGGCCGCTGCAATTTCCACCACATCGCCTTTCCAGACCCCAAGATGATGCGCAAGATCGTCAACGTGCACTTTCCGGACATCGACAGCCAGCTGGCCGAAAACGCCATTGCGGCTTTCTACCGCCTGCGCGAACTGGACGCCGTGGAAAAACGCCCGGCCACCCGGGAGCTGCTCAACTGGATCCGGGCGCTGAACATGGATCCCGATTTCCGGCCCAGGGACCTGGCCAAGGGGGAGGTGCCCTACCTGGGCGTGCTGTTCAAAAAGAGCCAGGACTACCAGATTGCGGCCAGCTCGGTGCGCCGGCGCCGCCTTTTTTAGGGCCTCCGGAATAACACCACCATGTTCATCGACTTCTTTTACAAGCTCAAGGAGGTGGGGATACCGGTCAGCCCCACCGCCTTTCTGACCCTGCACCGGGCCCTGGACAAGGGCCTGGTCAATTCCCTGGGGGATTTCTACACGGCCTCGCGGGCCATCCTGGTCAAGAGCGAACGCTACTTCGACCTCTACGACCAGGTCTTCGCCCACACCTTCGAGGGTGCCGAGATGCCCGAGGGCGACGAGGGCTACGCCCTGACGGAAATGGCCCGCATGATGCTGGAGAGCTGGCTGCAGGATCCCAAGACCTTGGCTCGGGCCCTGGGGGTGGACGAGTCCGAACTGAGCAAGATGAGCCCGGACGAGCTCATCGATTATTTCAAGCAGCGGCTCCAGGACCAGACCGAGCGCCACGACGGCGGCGGCAAGTGGATCGGCACCGGCGGAACCTCTCCTGTGGGGCACTCGGGCTACCACCCGGGCGGCATGCGCGTGGGCGGTGTGTCGCGCAACCGCTCGGCCGTCAAGGTGGCCATGGACCGGCGCTACCGGGACTACTCGCTCACCGGCCCCCTGCGCCAGTCCATGATGGGCGAAGCCCTGAAACGGCTGCGCCACCTGGTCCCCACGGGCCCCAAGGACCAGATCAATATCGACGCCACGCTGTACCGGACCATGAAAAACGGCGGGGAAATCGAGATCGTCTTCGAACGAAGCCTCAAGGACCGTCTCAAGGTGATCCTGGCCATCGACAACGGCGGCTGGTCCATGGATCCCTACATCCCGGTGGTGCAGCACCTGTTCCACCATGCCCGGGCCCAGTTCAAGGAACTGAAGACCTATTTTTTTCACAACACGATCTATGACAACCTGTGGGAGGACCCCACCCGCTACAAGAAACCCAAGCGCATCGACGAGTTCGCCAGCTGGGACCCGGAAACGCGCTTCATTCTGGTGGGCGACGCCAGCATGGCGCCCTACGAACTGATGGCCACCGACGGCTCCATCCACATCGAAGAGCGCTCGGGCCAGCCCAGTATCGAACGGCTCAAATTCCTGGCGCGCACCTTCCGGCACAGCGTGTGGCTCAACCCGGTGCCCCAGCGCACCTGGGGCTACACCCGCACCATCATGCTCATCCGCCAGATCTTTCCCATGTTCGAACTGTCCATCGACGGCCTGGAAAAGGCGGTCGAGCACCTCATGGCGGATTAACCGCTCAGGGCGTCTCTTGCAGGCCGAAGAGACGGCAGGTGTTGCGCCACACCTGCTGTGCCAGGCGCCCGGCGTCGGTGGCGCGCACCGCGGCCAGTTTCAGCAGCACGTGGCGCACGAAGGCCGGCTCGTTGCGGCGGCGGCGGTTTTTCTCGGGTGCCGGCGTCAGGTAGGGGGCGTCGGTTTCGATGAGCAGACGGTCTTCGGGAATCAGGGGCACCAGTTCCCGCAACGGGGCCCCGCGCCGGTGCATGGTGACGATGCCGGTAGCCCCGATGCAGAAGCCGAAATCCAGGTAGCGGCGCAGCTCTGTCCCGCTTCCGCTGAAACAGTGCACCACGGCACCGGCCAGATCCTGGTGGCAGGACTCCAGCATCTCGATCAGACGGCCGCGCGAGTCGCGCTCATGGAAAATCACCGGCAGCCGCAGCCCGATGGCCGTTTCCAGCTGGCGCTCCAGCCAGCGCTCCTGTGTGCGGGCGGGCGAATACATGCGGTTGAAGTCCAGCCCGATTTCACCCCAGGCACACACCCGGGGGGTCTCCGCCAGGCTGGACAATACGTCGAGCGTGTCCGCACCGCAGCGGGCCGCGTCGTGGGGGTGGATCCCCACCGATGCATAGAGGTTGTCATGGCGGGCCGCCAGATCCACGGCCCGACGTGAGGATTTTTCGCTGACGCCGGCAATCAGCATGGCTTTTACACCGCCGCGGTCGGCGCGCTCCAGAACGGCCTCGAAGTCCGGCTGGAAAACCGGGTCGTCCAGATGGCAGTGGCTGTCGAAAAGTTTCATGGCGGCGGCTCCTTCTCCCTGAACGGGGCGGGTGATAGCAGTCGTGACAGGGGTTTGCAACCGATTTTCGAAAAATTTTATTTGATCTGGGATTATAATGAGTATATACTTAAAAATTGGTGTAAATATTTATCTGGTTGTAAAAATACCTGTCATTGCCGGGCCACAGAATTGACCGAGGCCTTGCCTTTCCTGCGGCTGAAAGAGCAGGATGCTGCACACTGCGGGCATGGCGCCGGATCCAAAAGCAGTTACCCGAGTGGCAATAAAATCGGAGGTCGTTATGTTTAAAATCGTTAGACGCGAGGAAATGGCTGACGGTACCGTGATTTTGAACGAAATCGAGGCACCGTTGATCGCCCGCAAGGCAAAACCGGGCCAGTTCGTGATCTTGAAGGCCACCGAAGAGGGCGAACGCATCCCCCTGACCATGGCCATGACCGACCCGGAAAAGGGCACCATCACCATCATCTACATGGTGGTGGGCAAAACCACGGCCCTGTTCCGGGACCTCAGGGTGGGCGAGGCCTACAAGGACGTCATCGGTCCCCTGGGCCGGCCGACCCACATCGAAAAATTCGGCAAGGTGGTGTGCGTGGGCGGCGGCACCGGCATCGCCGTGCTGCACCCCATCACCCGCGGGCTGAAAGAGGCCGGCAATCACGTGCTGTCCATCATCGGCGCCCGCACCAAGGACCTGCTCATCCTGGAAGATTACATGCAGGCGGCTTCCCACGAGCTCTTCGTCTGCACCGATGACGGTTCTTACGGCCACCACGGTTTTGTCACCGACGTGCTCAAGGACCTCCTGGAAAAAGAAGACATCGCACTGGTGGTCGCCATCGGGCCGGTGCCCATGATGAAGTTCGTCTCCAAGATCACCGAGGAGTACGGGGTCAAAACCCTGGTGAGCCTGAACCCCATCATGGTGGACGGCACCGGCATGTGCGGCTGCTGCCGGGTGACGGTGGGGGGCAAAACCCGCTTTGCCTGCGTGGACGGCCCCGAGTTCGACGGGCACCAGGTGGACTACGACGAACTGATGAAGCGCCTGCAGGCCTATGTGGAACAGGAAAAAGAGTGTTACGAGGATTACTGCCGGCTGCACGACTCGGAATCGCTGCTGTTCAGCAACGTCGAAAAGTAAGACGGCGCACCGTCCGACTGTTTTTTATCATCTCTGGGAGGAAAGACCATGGCTCAGCAGTCTTCAAAGAAGAAGAAAATCCCCCGGCAGCCCATGCCGGAACAGAAACCTGAAATCAGACGCCGTAATTTCGACGAAGTGCCCCTGGGCTATACCCCGGAATTGGCCCAGAAAGAGGCTGCCCGCTGCCTGCAGTGCCGCAACCCGAGCTGCGTGAAGGGATGCCCGGTGAGCGTGGACATCCCCGGATTCATCCACCTGATCCTGGAGGGCGACTTTTCCGGGGCGGCCCACAACCTGTGGACCAAGAACGCCCTGCCGGCGGTCTGCGGACGGGTCTGCCCCCAGGAGCTGCAGTGCGAGGGCACGTGCATCCTGGCCAAGAAGGGCGACCCCGTGGCCATCGGCAACCTGGAGCGTTTCGCCGCCGACTGGGAACGCGAGCACGGCACGGGCGGGCTGCCGGCCAGGGCCGAGCCCACCGGCAAGCGCGTGGCCGTGGTGGGTTCGGGTCCCTCGGGACTCACCGTGGCCGGCGACCTGATCGCCAAGGGACACGAGGTCACGGTGCTGGAAGCCTTTCACAAGCCCGGCGGCGTGCTGGTCTACGGCATCCCCGAATTCAGGCTGCCCAAGGAAATCGTCTTCCAGGAGATCCACACCCTGGAACGCCAGGGGGTCGAAGTGAAGTGCAACGCCGTGGTGGGACGCTCGGTGACCGTGGACGAACTCTTCGAAGAGGGCTATGACGCGGTCTATGTCGGCGTGGGGGCCGGACTGCCCCGTTTCCTGAACATCCCCGGCGAAAACCTCATCGGCGTGCTTTCGGCCAACGAGTACCTTACCCGCACCAACCTGATGAAGGGCTACCTGTTTCCCAAATACGACACCCCCGTGCCCAAGGGCAGTGACGTGGTGGTGCTGGGCGCCGGCAACGTGGCCATGGACTCGGCCAGGACCGCCATGCGCCTGGGCGCCGACCGGGTGCGCATCGTCTACCGCCGCTCGCGGGAAGAGATGCCGGCCAGGGCGGCGGAAATCCACCACGCCGAGGAAGAGGGCATCGAATTCTTTCTGCTCACCAACCCCACCCGCTACCTGGGCGATGAGAAGGGGCACTTGGTAGGCATGGAGTGCCTGAAGATGGAGCTGGGCGAACCGGACGAGTCCGGCCGCCGCCGGCCGGTGCCCATCCCGGGGACGGAATTCGAACTGCAGTGCGACCTGGCCATCGTGGCCGTTGGCTCGGGCGCCAACCCGCTGCTGACCGAAACGACCGCCGGCCTGGAGCTGAACAAGTGGGGCTATATCCTGGCGCAGCCCGAAACCGGCAAGACCACCCGCCGCGGCGTGTGGGCCGGCGGCGACATCGTTACCGGCGCGGCCACCGTCATCCTGGCCATGGGCGCCGGCCGCAAGGCCGCCGACTCCATCCACGAATACCTCACCTGGGGCTGGTAGCCCAAACCGCTCTCAAACCCCAAAAGGGCCGCCGGCAGAACGTGCCGGCGGCCCTTTTGGGGTTCATCCGGGGGCGTCGCCGAACAACTCCGCCCACCGCATGAATTTTTCCACTTTATCCGTGCCGTGGCGTGCCAGATTCCGGGCGATTTCCGCCAGGCTCTTTTCCCGCGGGCGGCCGCCGCCGTTCTTGGAGAAAAACTTGTCCGCGTAGCAGATAATCTGCTCCTCGATGGTCACGGGCAGCATGTCGCGCAGGGGCAGGGGCAGCCCCTGGCGGCGGATGTCCTCGCGGGAGATACCCACGCCCACGTGGCGCTCGCAGACCAGGGCGTGACGGGGGAAGCCTTCGGCTTCCAGCAGTTCGCGCCCCAGGTAGCCATGGCAGATGTAGGGGTGCCGGCCGTTGCAGCCCAGGCCCGGGGCGTGGGTGAAACGGATGCCGATGTCGTGCAGCAGGGCGGCCTGGCGGATGAATTGGCGGTCCGGCGACAGGTGGGCCACCGCATCGGCGGCCCGCATAGCTTTTTCGGCCACCAGGCGGCCGTGCGCCTTCAGGATGCGCCAGGTCCTGGAAAACGGCGGGTAGTGGGCGCTGAGAATGGCTTCGGCATCCATGATCGGTGCGGTCTCCCGGGCTTCAGGCCAGTCGGGCGGCCAGCCGGATGGCCTCGATCATGGACTGGGGGTTGGCGCGGCCCTCGCCGGCCTTGCCGAAGGCCGTGCCGTGATCCACCGAGGTGCGCACGATGGGCAGTCCCAGGGTGACGTTGACGCCGGCCATGCTCTCCCAGGCCCCGGTGCGGTCGTTGTACCGGAAGCCCACCAGTTTGGCCGGAATGTGTCCCTGGTCGTGGTACATGACCACCACGGCATCATACATGCCGCCCAGCATCTTGGAAAACACCGTGTCCGCCGGCACCGGTCCCTCCACCCGCAGGCCGCGGTCCGCGGCGGCCCTCACCGCCGGCGCGATTTCGCGGTCGTCTTCGTGGCCGAACATGCCGCCCTCGCCGCAGTGGGGGTTGAGTCCGGCCACGGCCACCACCGGCGCCTCGATGCCCAGCCGCTGCAGCGCGTCGTGGGCCAGATCGATAACCGTTTCCACGCGTTTCTTTTTCACCCGGTCGCAGGCCTCCCGCAGGGAGACGTGGGTCGACACGTGCACCACGCGGAAGGACTTGTCGGTCAGCATCATGGCGTAGTCGCGGGTGCCGGTCAGTTCGGCGTAGATTTCAGTGTGGCCGGCGTAGTGAAAGCCGGCGGCGTTGATGGCCTCCTTGTTGATGGGCCCGGTCACCGTGCCGTCCAGGTCACCGGCCAGGGCCCGTTCGATGGCCGTCTTCACGTACTCGAAAGACGCCTTGCCCTGTTCGGCCGTGACCGTCTTGTGCCGCAGCCGTGACAGCGGCAGGTTGCCCAGGTCCAGCACGTCGATGGTGCCGGGCGCAAAACGGCCGGCCCCGGGCGTGCGGCAGGCGTGAACAACGCTGCGGCTGCCGCAAAAGTCGGCGGCGTTGCGCATGACCCCGGCATCGCCGATGACCAGCGGCCGGCAGATGCCGTAGATGTCGGCCTCGTCCAGGGCCTTGACGCAGATCTCCGGGCCGATGCCGCCGGGGTCGCCCATGGTGATGCCCAGCAAGGGGCGTTCGGATTCAGGCATGAACGTGTCGGTCTCCTTTGCAGGTGGATTGGCCGGCCAGCGGCCTTTCTAGAATATCTTGCCGGGGTTCATCAGGTTCTTGGGATCCACCAACCTCTTGATCTGGCGCATGAGATCATAGCTGTCCCCGTGTTCCTGCCGCATGAACCGGCGCTTGCCGATGCCGATGCCATGCTCCCCGGTGCAGGTGCCGCCCAGTTCCACGGCCCGCTCGACGATGCGTTCGTTGACGGCTTCCACGTGGGACCAGGCCTCCGCATCTTGGGGATTGCCCGGCATGACCACGTGCAGGTTGCCGTCACCGGCATGGCCGAAAACATACCCGACCACCTGCTCTTCGGCCACCACCTGCTGGGCGAAAACAATCATCTCGGGATACAGGGAAATGGGAACGGCCGTGTCCACGGTCAGCGACTTGCTGCCGGGATGGGCCCGCAGAATGGTTTCGGCGGCCTCGTGGCGGGCCTGCCACAGGCGCTGGCGCTCGGCCGCCGAAACCCCGCTCTTGAAATCCGTGGCCCCGCAGTCTTCGCAGACTTCCTGCGCCAGGGCGGCGATTTCCTCCAGGGCGGCGGGGCTGACGCCGTGAAATTCACAGAACAGGGACGGGACCTCGGGAAGCCCCAGCTCTTTTTCGCGGTTGATGAGGGCGATCAGGTTGGCCGGCAGCAGCTCCAGGGCCGCCGGGTCCAGGCCCGAGGCGATGAGCATGGCCACGGCCCGGGAGGCATCGTGCAGCGCTTCAAAGGTGACCACGGCGGACAGGTGGTGGGCGGGGATACCGGTCAGCCGGAGGGTGGCCTCGGTGACCACGCCCAGGGTTCCCTCGGAGCCCACGAACAGGCGCGTTAGGTCGTACCCCGACGACGACTTGGGCGCGCGGCAGCCGGTGTGTATCACCCTGCCCTGGGGCAGCACCACGGTCATGCGCAGCACGTAGTCCTTGGTGGCGCCGTATTTCACGGTGCGCACGCCCGAGGCGTTGTTGGCGATCATGCCGCCGATGGTGGCGTCGGCGCCCGGGTCGGGCGGGAAAAAGAGCCCGTGGCGGCCGGCCTGGCGGTTGAGCGAACGGCGCAGTACGCCCGGCTGCACGTCGGCCTGCAGGTCCTGGGGGCGAATGTCTAGCACCGTGTCCATGCGGGTCAGGTCCATCACCAGCCCCGGGCAGGTGGGCACCGGGTTTCCCTCGATGCTGGTGCCGGCACCCCAGGGAAACACCGCCACGTTCTGATCGTAGCACCAGGCCAGGACGCGGGAAACTTCCTCGGTGGACAGGGGCCAGATGACGGCCGCGGGCGGCACCCCCTGGTGGTGCGAAAAATCGCAGCGGTGCAGCTCGCGGTTGGAATCCCCGGCGGAAAAGCGGTCCGGGGCGGTCAGCGCCGCCAGTGTTCTGCGCTGATCTTCTGACAGATCGTTTATCATCGAAATCAGCCTCTTATGCGCTGGTTCTATTTTCGCTGTTCCAGGAGCAACGCGCTCTCGATAAAGGGATCCAGGTCACCGTCCAGCACGCTGGTGACGTTGCCGACTTCCAGGTTGGTGCGGTGGTCCTTGACCATCTGGTAGGGGTGCAGCACGTAGGAGCGGATCTGGCTGCCCCAGGCGATGTCGTCCTTGCTGTCGTGGATCTCCTGCATCTTCTCCTGCTGCTTCTGTTTTTCCAGCTGGTAGAGCCGGGACTTGAGCACCTTCATGGCCAGGTCCCGGTTACGGTGCTGGGATTTTTCCTGCTGGCACTGGACCACGATGCCCGTGGGCAGGTGGGTGATGCGCACCGCGCTGCTGGTCTTGTTGACGTGCTGCCCGCCGGCGCCGCTGGCGCGGAAAACATCCACCCGCAGGTCCCTTTCGTCCACTTCCACCACGATCTCGTTGTCCAGCTCCGGATAGACGAACACCGAGGCGAAGGAGGTGTGGCGCTTGCCGCTGGCGTTGAAGGGAGAGATGCGCACCAGACGGTGCACCCCCCGTTCGGTTTTCAGGTAGCCGTAGGCATAGTCGCCGCTGACGGTGAAGGTCACGCTCTTGATGCCGGCCTCGTCGCCGGGCTGCATGTCCAATACTTTGGCTGAAAACCCCTTGTGTTCGGCCCAGCGAATGTACATGCGGAAGAGCATCTCGGCCCAGTCCTGGGCCTCGGTGCCCCCGGCGCCGGCGTTGATGGAGACGATGGCATTGCTGGGGTCTTCCGGGTCATCGAGCATGAGATCGAAGGAGAACTGCTCGATGCGCTTTTCGACGTCGGCGATCTGGCCGGCGGCTTCCTGCAGCGCCTCTTCTTCGTCTTCGTCAAGCGCCAGTTCCAGCAGTACCTCGCTGTCCTCCAGGTCGGCCGCCAGCTGCCGGAAGGTCTCCACCTTGCCGGCGATCAGGCGGCGTTCCTTCAAAACGGCCGTGGCCTTTTCCTGGTCTTCCCAGAAATCCGCCTTGGCCGTCAGTTGCTCGATCTCCGCCAGACGCTTTTCTTTGCCGGCCAGGTCAAAGATACTCCTTCATCTGTTCCAGTTTTATCTTGAGCTCCTTGACGGTCTGTTTCAATTCTAGGGACATGGCTCTCTTTCTCCTGTACCTCTTAAAAGTAAGCATCGGACCGCCGGCAGCATCACCTGCGGACCAAGTAAAACACCTGTACAGAGTTTACAATAACTCTCCCTAAAAAAGCAATTGGAACATAATGCCGCACGCCGGAACCTCCCCCCAACGCCTCGCCGGGCCAATGCCGTCTCCCCAGGCCGCCAGGCCTTACCTCCGGGCCGGGCCGCTGGGTTTTGGCCGGTGGTGTTTGAAATCAACCAAGGCCACCCCCAGAAAATAAACCGCCGAAACCGCCAGGCAGGCCACTGCAAAGAGGTCGCCCATGCGAACGTAGAGGCTCTTCCGGGACAAGATGGGCACGCGGCGGGTGACGACGGCTTCCTCGAAAAGCGGTGTCTGGGCAAGGATGCGGCCGGCAGGGCCGATGACGCCGCTGATGCCCGTGTTGGCCGCCCGCACCAGGGTGCGCCGGGTTTCCACGGCCCGCAGCACCGCCATGGAAAAGTGCTGGTAGGGGGCACTGGAGCGGCCGTACCAGGCATCGTTGGTGATGTTCACCAGCAGGCCGGCGCCATTGCCGACGGCGGCCCGGGAAAGATCGGCGAAGATCAGCTCGTAGCAGATCAGTACGCCCAGGCGCACGTTTCCCCACTGGATCGTGGCGCCCCGCCGCCCGGGCTTGAAATCCCCAACCTGCTCAACGATTTTTCCCAGAAAAGGCAGAACCTCTTTAAACGGCACGTATTCGCCGAAGGGCACCAGGTGCGCCTTGTCGTACCGGCCGGCCACCGTGCCGTCGGGGCGCAGCAGAAAGGCGCTGTTGTAAAAACGGTAGTTGTCGGCACGCCCCTGCACCAGCGGACTGCCGATGAGCTGGTAGACCCCCAAGGCAGCTGCGCCGGCCTGCAGCATGCGCGTCAGGCGAGGGTCGTTGCCGAAATAAAAGGGCGCGGCTGTCTCCGGCCAGACGACCAGGTCCGGCTTTCCGGCCACGACCTCCCGGGCCAGGCGGAAATATTTTTTCAGGGTGGCTTCCTGGTTGGCGGGGTCCCACTTGATGCTCTGGTCGATGTTGCCCTGCAGCAGGCTGATGGTTTTGGCCGGCGCGGCAGCGGCCGACCGGTCGATGCCGGCCAGGCGCCACTGGCCGTATCCCAGCACCAAGCCCATCACCGGCACCAGCAGGGCGACGGCGGCCAGGCGCGGCCGCTTCCGGGCGGACAAGGCTGCCAGGAGCGTGAAGACCACTACGTTGGCCAGCACGATGACAAAGGATATGCCGTAGGTGCCGGTGATATCCGCGATCTGGATGAGCTTCAGCTGACGGTACTGGGAATAGCCCAGCAGCTCCCAGGGAAACCCGGACAGCATGAAAGCGCGCAGGTATTCCTGGGCGGTCCAGGCGGCCGGCGCTACCACCAGGCAGGCCGCCGGTCGGGACGAAACCACGGCAAAAGCCGCGCTGAAAAGGGCCGGATATATGGCCAGGTAGGCGCAGAAGAGAAAAAGAATGGGCCCGCACAGGGTCTTGGGCAGGCCGCCGTAAGTGTTCATGGTGATCACCAGCCAGTACATGAGGGTCATGTAGTGGGCCAGCCCGGCCAGGATGCCCATGCGGAAGCCCTCCCGGGCGGACAGCCCGTGGGCCGCGAACATCAGCGGCACCAGCGCAATCCAGGCCACCCAGGCCATGTCCAGGCGGGGAAAAGCGGCCGTCAGCAGCAGGCCGCCGGCCACCGCCAGCAGCGCTCTTTTCAGATCGACGATACGTGGTTTCATGAGACCCCGCGCCAAGCGTATTTCGCCTTCACTCCGGTGTTCATCCGGGGCGCCATCCAGTTGGCCGTCTGAATTTCAAAAACTCGTCCCAGGCTCCTCAGACAGTTTGAAATTCTTAACGCCGGCCAACCGGTTGGCTTTTCTCCCCGGATGAACGATGTCGCTCCACCGAAACACGATTGGCGCTTCTTTGGCTACCCTTACCTGTGTTTTTGAGATACAGCCAGCGGCAGAACCTCTTGTGAGCGGCGCCGCATCCGTGCTAAAGAAACAACCGTGTTTTTGTCTAAAACGCACATAAAGGTGAACAACCATGGAAAATCCCGTTGAAAACTACCGCCGCATACGCCTCGAAGGCCTCAAAGAGGCCCTGGAGGCCAACAACTTCGATGTCTATATGGCCGCCGATGCGGCCGATGCGCGCCGTATCGTGCTGGCGCGCATCCTTCCCGCCACCGCTGCCCGAAGCGTTTCCTGGGGCGGCTCCATGACCCTGGGCGCCACGGGTCTCATGGACGATTTCCTGCAGATGGATGCCGTGGAAGTCATCAACCCCTATGAAAAGGATCTGAGCGATGCCCGCAAACTGGAACGCCGGCGCCGGGCCCTGCTGGTGGACCTTTATCTGACCGGCTGCAACGCCATGACCGAAGACGGCAAACTGGTCAACCTGGACATGATCGGAAACCGCGTGGCGGCGCTGACATTCGGTCCCCGGTATGTGGTGGTGCTGGTGGGAGTCAACAAGCTGGTGGCCAATCTGGACGATGCCATGTGGCGCGTCAAGGAATTCGCCGCCCCGGCCAACACCATGCGCCTGGATATGAAAACGCCCTGTGCCAAAACCGCGATTTGCGAAGAGTGCAAAAGCCCCCAGCGCATCTGCAACACCTGGACCATCACCGAGAAATCTTTCCCCAGGGGGCGCGTCAAGGTGGTGCTGATCAATCAGGTGCTGGGTCTTTGACTTCGGATTCGGCTTGCGGGATAACCCACTGCCCGTCCTGCCGGTAGTCCAGGGCTATTTTCTTGAGCACCTCTTTTTTTTCCAGAAAACGACCCTTCATGCGGCGCAGCCAGTCGGCATGATCCAGGGCCTCCTCCTTGCTCAGAAACAGTGCGTGCGCGCCGCGGCGGACGTCCACCACCGGCTGGCCGTCTTCCATGCGCAGGCGACCGTCGTTGCTGCACAGCATGCACTTGACGCGGTCCCCGCCCAGAAAACGGAAGGTCTGCCCGCCGCACAGCGGACAAGCGAAGACGGCTTTTTCCGGCGCCGGCGACATAAGGGCCGCCGCCAGCTCGGCGGCGGCCTGCCGGTTTTCCGGCGCGGTGAGCACCTCGCCGGGCAAAGCCCCGTACACCGTGCGGACCTGCTTGATGTCGCCCAGCATCATTTTGAGGAAACTCTCGATCATCAGGGGCGTGTAGCCCTCCATGCCCTTTATACCGGCGATGGCCACGCCCACGGCCGGTTTTTCCCACAGCCGTTCGGCGTATCCGTAAAAGGAGAGTCCCCGGTCGAGAAAGACCTTCAGCACGGCATTGGCGCCCAGCATGTAGGTCGGCGCTACCAAAATGAGGGCATCGGACTGGGCAATGGCGTCCAGAACGACATACAGGTCGTCTTTCAGGATGCAGCGCTGCTCCTTGAACAGGCAGCGGTAACAACCGGTACAGCGCTGGATGTTGAAATCCGACAGCCGCAACAGCTTCAGTTCATGGGGCGCGGTGATGGCGCGGCTGATTTCCTTGGCCATGACTTCGCTGTTGCCCAGTTTGCGGGGAGACGCCAGGATGGCGAGTACGGTCTTCATGACGATACACCTTTCTGCTGTGACGGTTTTTCCCGCTAATGGCATTGCCTGACAGGCATCCATAGCACATTTCATCGGCAATGAACACCGCTTCCCGCCCGCAGGCCGGGGCAATCACAAGCAGCTTCCCATGAAGGTGCCAACGCGGGCCGCACCCGCAGTGCGGTTGCACGGGGGAACAGGTATCGGCTGCGCGTTGACTTTTCGCCGGGCGGCCGATAATAGTAATCCTGTCAACCACGGCGGCCCTTTGCCCGCTTCAAAACGAGAGGCGCACATGAGCGACCACGCCAAAGATGCCGGTGCGGTCATCCCGGCCTACCTGGACAAGATACTGGACTTGATCAGCGACGGAATATACATCTCCGACCGCCGGGGGCGCACCCTCAAGGTCAATGCCAAGTACGAGCGCCTCAGCGGCCTGAAAAAAGCGTATCTGCTGGGCCGCAACGTCAAACATCTCGTGGACGAGGGTTTCTTCAACACCATCTTGAACCCCACCATCGTCAAAACCGGTAAACCGGCGACATCTTTGCAGATCAGCAAGCAGGGAAAGAAACTCGTCTTGACGGGCTATCCCATCTTCGACGACCGCGGCGAGGTGGCCCTGGTGGTAACCTTCGTGCGTGACGTCACGCTGATGGCGCAGCTCCGGGAAGAGCTCCGCTCCCAGCGGGAACTGGTGGAAAAATACCGCATCAACATCCAGTACATCACCGAAGAAAGAGACTTCGACCAGCCCCTGGCCGGACGGGGGCCCGCCATGGAAAAGATCCTGCAACAGATCGGGAATGTAGCCGAAACCGACGTCACCATTCTGCTGCTGGGGGAAACCGGCACGGGCAAGGACGTCTTCGCGCGCCGCATTCATCGCCTCGGTTCCCGCGCGCAAATGCCCTTCATCAAGGTGGACTGCCCCACGATTCCCGAATCCCTGCTGGAATCCGAGCTTTTCGGCCATGCCCCGGGCGCCTTTACCGGTGCCCGCAAGAACGGTAAACCGGGCTTTTTTGAAATGGCCGACAGGGGAACCCTGTTCCTCGATGAAATCGGCGAACTGCCGCTGTCCATGCAGGCCAAACTGCTGCGCGTGCTCCAGGACCGGGAAATCGTACGGGTGGGGTCCACCCGTACGCGCAAGGTGGACGTGCGCATCATCGCGGCCACCAACCGCGATCTGGAAGAAGAGGTGCGCCGGGGCCGTTTCCGCCGCGATCTTTTCTACCGCCTGCGCGTGGCGGTGATCACCATTCCGCCGCTGCGGGATCGCCGGGAGGAGATCGTTCCCCTGGCGCAGCACTTCCTGAAACGCTACACGATCCGCTACAAACGGGAACGCTTCTTTGAAGACGCGGCGCTGGATGCGCTGCAGGCATACGCCTGGCCGGGCAACATCCGCGAACTGGAAAACCTGGTGCAGAGCCTGGTCATCACCCGCAAGCAGGGCGGTATCGGCCTCTCCGACCTGCCCGGCAACATGGTGGGCAGCCGCTCGGTCACCTGCCGGGAAGCGGCCGAAACCGATACCGCACGGCCCCCGGCCGAACCCGGCGGCCTGGATGTGACGCCGCTGGCCCGCGAACTGGCGGAGGGCAACCGCGGCCTGAAAGCCATCATGCGCGACATCGAGCGCCAGGTCCTCGCGCTGGCCATCGAGAAGCACGGTTCCCACACCGCGGCGGCGCGGCGCCTGGGAATCGACCGTTCCACCCTGTTCCGGAAACTGCGCGCCGGGGATTCGTAAAATGTCAGCTGCCGGAAAAACAGAGGTGGCCGTACTCGTTTTCCAGCAACGACGTCAGCGCTGCCATCACGGCGCTGTCCAGTTCCACGTCTCCCAGGGGGTAGGTCTTGCCGATGTATGCGTACTTGGGGGTTCCCATGCGGTGGTAGGGGAGCATCTCGTAGCGGAGGTTTTCAAAGCCGACAATGAAATCCAGGATCGCCCGGATGGCCGCGGGGCTGTCGTTGACGCCGGGAATGACGGGCGTGCGCACGAGGATGGGCAGCTCGGGGAACGTCCCGCGCACCGTTTCCAGGTTCTGGAGTATGCGCTCGTTGGAAACACCGGTGGCCGACCGGTGGACCTCGGGGTCCATCACCTTGATGTCGAACAGCAGGAAGTCCAGGTGCTCACAGGCGGCCACGAGGTCCTCTGCGGCGCAGAAGCCGCTGGTCTCCATGGCGGTGTTGATGCGCCGGCTCCGGGCTTCCCGTAAAATGGCCAGGGCAAAAGCCGGCTGCTGCATGGGTTCGCCGCCGCTCAAAGTCAGCCCACCCCCGGAACGGGAGTAGAAAACACCGTCCTGCTCGACGCTCCTCAGCACTTCGGCGACCGTCTTTTCCTCCCCGCAGGCCTCCAGCGCTTTTGCGGGACAGGCCTCTGCGCACAGCAGGCAGCCGGTGCAAAGATTCCAGTCGATTTCGGCTCTGTGGTCATCGGCTGCCGCAATGGCCCCGGCTGGACAGACTTCTAGGCATCGGCGGCACTCGTCCAGCGTGATGCACTTATTGCTGTTGTAGAACAGCTGTGGCCGGGCCTGCTGGGATTCCGGGTTGCTGCACCATTTGCACCGCAGGGGGCAGCCGCTGAAAAACACTACCGTGCGGATGCCGGGCCCGTCATGCACGGAGTACTTCTGGATGTTGAAAATGACCCCCTTTTCGCTGTTCGGCAACATCATAAAACCGGCGCTACAGGGTTTCGTGGGCATACCTGGCGATCAGGTCGTCCTGGAGGTCCTTGGACAGATCACAGAAGTAGGCGCTGTAGCCGGCGATGCGCACGATCAACCCCCGGTACTTGTCCGGATCCTTCTGGGCGGCCTTCAGGGTTTCGGTGTTGATCACATTGAACTGGATATGCCACAGTCGCAGGTCGCAGAAGGTGCGGATGAAATCCACCAGCTTACGGGTGCCGGCATCGCCCTCAACGCACTTGGGCGTGAACTTGATGTTCAACAGGCGGGCGGCGCGCTGACGGTAGTTGTAGTTCTTGGTGGTGTAGTTGGACAGCAGTACCGCCGTGGGCCCGTTGCGGTCGGCGCCCTGGGAGGCGGAAGACCCGTCCGACAGGGGCGTGTAAGCATAGCGGCCGTTGGGCGTGGCCGAAACCACCTTGCCGAAGGGCACGTGGGAAGTAAACGGCACGTAGCGCAGATCCAGGTGCACGCCCAGTTCTTGGGCGTACTTTTTGGTAAAGTCCAGCGAGGCCTTGTCGATGGCGCGCGCGATGGAATCCGCGTAAGGGTCGTTGTTGCCGTAACAGGGCACGTTCTGCAGCATGGCGCGGATATCTCCATGGCCCTTGAAGTTGCTGCGCAGAGCTTCGATCAGTTCAGCCATGGACAGCTTCTTTTCTTCGAACACCAGCTTCTTGACGGCCGACAGCGAATCTACCACGGTGCCGAAGCCGATGCACTCGAAGTACCCCAGGTCGATGCCCTCCGGGATGTCCGGCGTGTGCAGGTCCAGGCAGTACTTCACACACAGGTCGTGCAGCACCGAGGCCATGGGCGCCGCGAAATGCTGGTGCCGCAGCCGGATGATGTGGTACTGCTGAATGAAAGCGTGCTTGATGAAGTTGATCTGCTGGGTCGTGAAGGCGTTGAAGAACTGCTCCCAGCTTTCGAAGGCGACGGGGTCGCCGGTCCTGATGGAGAGTTGCTCGTCCCCGTACTTGAGCATCTTGCCGTCGTAAAGGGTCGCTTCCAGCGCGGCTGCGAAGTTGATGTAGGCGCACCCCGAGGTGTAGGTATCCCGGTTGGGCATGCGGATTTCCGAACAGCCGGAAACGGCGTAATCGAAAATCTCCTCGAAGGTGGCACCCTTGGCCAGATGCAGGGGAATGACCTCCTCGTCGTTGATCAGCTTGGGAAACCCGGATCCCTCCTTGATGGTCTCGGCCACTTCCCACAGGTAGCGCTCCGGGGCGCGGGCGTGGATGCGGGCCGCCAGGTCCGGGTAGTGGTGCGGAAATTCCCGCTTGGAGCGCAGGAACAGATAGGTCAACTCGTTGGTGGCGTCGAACCCGTCTGGGGTCTGGCCACCGATGGTGACCGCCTCCCAGTGGGCATATCCCTCGTTGAAGGCCCCCCCGGTGGGCGAGATGTACAGGTCGATGAACTGGGCCATGCCCACGTACATGAGCTCGATGAGTTCGATGGCCCTGTCATCGTCGAGGATGCCGGCCTCGACGTCGCGCTTGTAGTAGGGGTAGAAGTACTGATCCATGCGGCCGTTGGAGATGATGGTGCCGGTTTTCTGCTCCAGGCGCGAGAACATCTGGGTGAACCACTGGCTCTGGACGGCTTCGTGGAAAGTGCGGGCCGGGTGCTCGGGCACCCGCCGGCAGTTGGCGGCCATCAGCCGCAATTCTTCGCGGCGCTGCGGGTCGCTTTCCCGGGCGGCCATTTCTTCGGCCAGGTCGGCGTGCCGGTTGGCCCAGCAGATGATGGCATCGCAGTTGATCACCATGGCTTCCAGGAAGGGCTTCTTCTCGGTATTGTCCAGCGGTGAGAAGGGATCCAGCGCCTCCAGGCGCTCCAGGGCCTCTTTGCGCAGGCCGCCGAAGCCGCGCTTGAGAACCTTCTCGTAGTCATGAACCCACTGCAGGGCGCTGCGGAAGGAAGAGGTTTCGTTGACGATGAAGCGGGAGTTGAGCCCGTCGGGATCGTCGTAGGTCAGCTTGTGGGTATCCTCCGGCAGCGCACGGTTCAAGGCCTCGTGGTAAGTCTTGCCCTTCCAGTATGGTGCAATCTGCTCCACGACTATTTTGGCGTTCTCAGGGCTGATGAAAAAAGGCGACTCCGTGCGATTGGGCAGCTCCTTGACGGCGATGTCCAGAAAGTCGCCGTCCAACTCGGGGTAGAGGATGCCGTAACGTCCCTGGGCGCCGGCCCGGCCGGCCAGCAGCTGGTGGTCATCGATGTACACCGTTATGTTTTCGGCCATGTGCCGCATGGCCTTGGCCCAGCGCAGCACCAGGGGCTGCCCCTCGGTGCGGGACATGGATTCGGTGAAATAAAGGGCGCGCTCCACGTCGATCTGGGGCTTGAGTCCCTCGATGCTGTCCAGAATGGTGAAAACGCGGGCATGGCTGTCGCGGTAGCGGCTCTGCCGGCCCCCGATCTTGTCGTGAATCATCTGTTCGTGCGGTGAAAGGCAGCAATCCATCACATTCTCCTTCTGTCTTGCCGGTTCGTTCTATCCGAAAAGTCCGTCTGTTGTGGTTGATATCCAGAATATCAGCAAAAAACATGCCTGTCTGACATCAAGACACGACTTTGGACCGAGGTGTATCTTTTGCAAACACAACTATCTGTTATTTCTTCATATTTTTAATAAGAAAAACGGGCTGGCCGGGCGGTGTCATCATGCGGTCAACGGGGGCGGGGGCAGGTGCGCAGCGGCTTGATGTAAAAATGCAACAAAACCCCGCCACACCTGTGGCAAAACAAGCAATAGATGCAAAAATGCAACGGCCGTTCGCGCCCGGAGCCCTTGAGCCGGCGACGCCCCGCGAAGAGAGGCGCGTCTATTCTCTTTTGATGGCCGCTATTCCGCCCGCCAGGGAATCGCAAAAAATCCGCTCCACCTGCTCCTGCGTCGCGCTGCGCGGGTTGTTGTTCCAGAGCCTGGCGGCCGGGAGGATGGAGGCGTCGGCCAGATGGGGAATGTCCGCCTCGCTCACGCCGTAGTTTTCCAGGCCCAGTTCAAAGTCCACGTCCTCGATCAAGCGGATCACGGCCGTAACGGCGCGCCGGGCCGCCGCCGTGGGAGAGAGGCCCTCCACGTTCTCGCCGAAGATAGTGGCGATGCGGCCGAATTTCTCGGGGACGGCGATGCTGTTGAACTTCATCACCGCCGGCAGCATCAGCGAGGTGGCGATGCCGTGGGGCACGTGAAAGGCGCCGCCCAGGGCCAGGGCGCAGGCGTGGGCTGCACCGGTCTGGGTGTTGGCAAAGGCCATGCCGGCCAGCAGGCTGGCCCGCAGCATGCCCGCGCGGGCGTCCAGGTCCTCGCCGCAGGCGTAAGCCTTTCTGAGGTTTTCGGCCACCAGCTCGATGGCCGCCAGCGCCAGGGGCTCGGTCATGAAGGAGGCCTGGCGACCCACGTAGGACTCGATGGCGTGAATGAGGGCGTCCAGTCCGGTGGAGGCCGTCACCCGCGGGGGCAGTTTGACCGTCAGGGCCGGGTCCAGCAGCGCGCAGCGGGCGAACATGTGATCCGAGACCACGCCCACCTTGACCTTGTTGGCCGTGTCGCTGAGCACCGCGATGGACGTCACCTCGGAACCGGTCCCGGCGGTGGTGGGGATCAAGACCGTGGGCAGGCCCGGGTTGGGCACCAGGTTGACGCCCTTGTAGTTTTCAATGGAATCGGGATTCGTGCAGACCACCGCCGCGGCCTTGGCGATGTCCATGGAACTGCCGCCCCCTAGGCCGACGACGGCATCGGCCCCATGTTCACGCACGAAGTCCGCGGCCTTGTTGGCAATGTCGATGCGCGGATCCGGCTCCACCCCGTCAAAGACGGCCGCCTGCAAACCCTCTCTTTCCACCGCTTCAAGCACCTGGCGGTCGATGCCGGCCCCCACGATACCGGCGTCCGTTATTATCGCTACGCGGTTGGCCCCAATGCGCTTCAGTTCCCTTCCCAGGCCTTCGATGCTGCCGACGCCAAAGACGATTCTGGGAACCGTCTGAAAGATTGCCTCGCGGTGTGTCATCTCCGTTTTCCTTCTCCGGGTACCCGGTCTATGAGGTTTTGATGATTTCGAAAAAAGTCCGGCGCTCTCGCTTCCGCATGCCTTTTCGGGCAGGGAGGTGCCGGCCCAGACCGGCGCCTATTCAAATGGCGCTATTTTTTACCTGCTGTCAAGCCATAAGCCAAAAAAATTCCGGTTCGGATGAGGGCCATATGGTGGCTATTGTTTTCACCGGCCCTTCCTGCTATGAGGTTGGTTCTGAAATGCGTCACGGGGCGGCCGGCGGCCGAAGCCGCTCGGCGGTGAACCGGTACCGGCGCAATTTCGAACCCGATTTTCACGCTACCGACATGGCATCTGAAACACTAAAAGGGGGAAAAAGCGTTGCCGTCCGTCTCAGGGTCCCCTTTCACGATCTGGACCCCCTGCACGTCGTGTGGCACGGCAACTATCTGAAGTATTTCGACATCGCCCGCTTCGCCCTTTTCGAAGAAGCCGGCATCGACCTGTACCGCTACTCCCTGGACCAACGGATCATTTTTCCCATCACCCGGTTTTCCATGAAAAATATCGTGGCGCTGCGGCACAACGACGCATTCACCTGCCGGGCGGTGGTCACCGAGGCGCGCTACAAGATCGCCATGAGCTTCGATATCCGGCGTGACCGCGACGGCATCGTCTGCACGCGCGCCACAAGCGAACAGCTGGCCGTCCAGCTGCCCGACATGGAGATGCAGTTTGAAATTCCCGCCGACATCTGCAGCGCACTGGGGTTCGACCATGCCCCGTGATTTTTCAGCGGCCTGCATCGCCGGTTACGAGCGGCTGTGCGCCTGGACCGATCTGCTGGACGACATCAATGTTTTTCCGGTGGCCGATGCCGACACCGGCCTGAACCTCAAGGCGAGCCTGGCGCCGCTGCGGCAGCTGGCGGAAAAAGGCGCGGACATCCGTGACCAGTTGATCCTGAACGCCCGGGGGAACTCCGGTAACATCGCCGGCGCCTTTTTTTCCGGGTTTCTCAGGGCTGCCGGGCTCAAACAGTTGGCAGCCGCCGCCCGGGCCGGCAGCCGCAACGCCTGGCAGGTGCTGTCGGACCCGCGCCCGGGCACCATGCTGTCGCTCTTCGACGCCCTGGCGGAGACCCTGGCAGACATCCCCGCCGCGCACCTCACAGGGCACACCGACCGCCTCATCGATCACCTGGAGGCCGCCGTACACGCCACCCGCGACGACCTGCCCGAATTGAAGGCCGCTAACGTGGTGGACGCCGGCGCCCTGGGCATGTTCATCTTCTTCGAAGGCTTTTTCGGGCACCTGAGCGACGCCGGGTACACCTACCGCCCCGTCACCCGCATCTTCCGGGGCAAACTGCGGCGCACGCCGGCAACCGACGCCGGCGGCGGCATCCACTGCGTGGAGTCCGTCGTGGATTTCAGCGGGTCGGCCCGCGAGGCGGCCCGCAGCCTGGCGGGGGTGGGCGACAGCGTCATCGCCATCCGCAACGGTGAGCGACTCAAAGTGCACCTGCACACCGGCGACCCGCAGGCCGCCCGCGGCAGCCTGCAGTCCCTGGGCAGCGTGGTGCACTGGCACGATGAAGTCACCGCCGACCCGGCCCCGCCGCACGAGCAACGAGCCGACGGCGGCGACGTCCACATCATGACCGACGGCGCCGGCTCGGTGACGCCCGCCGACGCCCGCCGGTGGCGCATGACCCTGCTCAGCAGCTACATCAGCTTCGACGGCCGCTGCCTGCCCGAAACCCTGGTGCCGGCGCAGGAGCTCTACGGCCTCATGCGCCGGGGGGCCAGGGTCGCCACCTCCCAGGCCTCGCTGTTCGAACGCGGCCAGTGCTACCAGAGCGTGCTGAGCCGCTACCGGCAAGTGCTGTACCTCTGCGTGGGCTCGGTCTACACCGGCAACTACGCGGCGGTCATGGCCTGGAAGGAAGAAAACGACCCTGAGGACCGCCTGCGCGTCGTCGACACCGGTGCGGCCTCGGGACGGCTGGCGGTCATCGCGCTGGCCACCGCGGACTTCGCCGCCTGCGGGCACGACATGGCCGCGGTGGAGCGCTTCGCCCGCGAGGCCGTGGCGCGCAGCCGAGAGTATGTTTTCCTGGACCGGCTGCGGTACCTGGCGGCCGGCGGCCGGCTCTCCAAGACCTCGGGCTTTTTCGGCGACCTGCTGCACCTCAAGCCGGTGATCACGGTGACCGAACGGGGGGCGGAAAAAGCCGGCCTGGCCCGCGGGCCCAGGGATCAGCTGGAATTCGCCCTGCAGAAACTCAAAGACGAGCTGAAGTCGCCGTCCGGCAGCCCTATCATGCTGGAGTACACGGACAACCGCGAACGGGTCGAAGGCCTGAAAGCGCAGATACAGCGCTTCTGCCCGCAAGCGGAGATCATCCTGCAACCGCTGTCGCTGACGTCGGGCGCCCACATGGGCCCGGGTACCTGGGGCATGGCCTTCCTGGGCGACGACGACCGGGATGCGCGGGAAGGGGAGACGACATGATGAAGACCGTCGTGCGGGCACTGGTGCTGCTGGCCCTGGTGGGGGTGGTGAGCTCCTGCGCCTACGTGAACGTCAAGGCGCCCTTCGACACGGACCTCAACCGCACCGAACTGGGCGCCAAGGTGGGCACCGCCGAGGCCTACAGCGTGCTGTGGCTGTTTGCCTGGGGCGATGCCAGCTACGCCACGGCCGCTAAAAACGGCCACATCACGGTGCTGCGGCACGCCGACCAGGAATACTACCAGCTGCTGCTGGGCCTGTTCACCCGCTGGCGGGTGGTGGTGTACGGCGACTGATGC
>CAYUAQ010000067.1:0-23130 GCA_964442705.1 uncultured Desulfobacteraceae bacterium | reverse complement strand
GGGGACATCGGATCTTGAATCCCACCGGTCCGCATGCTACACTGTCAGGCAAAAAGAAAGCCCGGAACACCCGGGGCCACCGATTGGCGGTGGCTGTCATCTCTTGGACTGGAAAAAGGCGAACCTTATCCATGGCAAATTCCCGTCAGGCGGATACCTCTCAAACCGCCCGCATCGCCCTCGTGGGTGCGGGGGATTTCTGTGTGGAAATTCTGCAGAAAACAACCCTTGAATTCGAAGGGGCGGAAATGCAGGCCCACATCACGGCGGTTGCCGATCCGAACCCGGAGGCTGCCGGCATGATACGGGCGGCCGAACTGGGCCTGGTAACCGTGCAGGATTATCACGACCTCTATCTGCCGCAGTACCGGATTAACCTGATTATATTGTTGACACCTGACTCCGCCGTGCTCGATGATCTGCTGGCCACCAAGCCGCACCATATTCGCGTGATCAGCTATCTGGCTTTTCAGCTGCTGCGCAAGGCCATCAGCGTGCAGGAAGAAAAACTCAAGAAGCGAAACCGCGAATTCAAGATGATTCTGGACGGTATCGCCGACTTCATCATCGTCATAACCCCCGAAATGGAGATCGTGGAGGTCAACGCCGCCTTTTTGAAGCAGATGGGCTACACCCGAGGCGAAGTCATCGGCAAAAAATGCCACGAAGTTTTCCAGAAGATGAACCGCAGGTGCGAGGGTGACATCGTCTGCCCGCTGAAAGAGGTGATCCGCAACAAGCGGCAGAGCGAACGGGTACTGACACGCGTGGATCGGCAGGGAGACGTGCGCTACAACGAGGTCACCATCTACCCGATCTGGGAGGCCGAGGGCAAGATCGGCAAGTTCGTGGAAATCAGCCGCGACATCACGGAGCGTATCCGTCAGGAGGAAGAAACCACCCGTCGGCTGGAAGAAATGGTGGAAGAAAGGACACGGCAGCTGAAAGAGACCCAGAGCCAGCTGATCCACCAGGACAAAATGGCTTCTCTGGGAAAACTGTCCGCCTCGGTGGTTCATGAAATCAACAACCCCGTTGCCGGGATTCTGAACCTGATCCTGCTGATGCAGCGCATGGTGGCAGACGATGACGTCGACCTCAAGGCGCTCGAGAGATTCCGCCACTACCTGGGCATGATGGAAACCGAAACCCGCCGCGTGAGCCGCATCATCTCCAATCTGCTGGGATTCTCCCGACAGTCGAACATGGAGCTGAAAAAGTTCGACCTGGGCCGCCTCATCGAAAAAACGGTATTCTTAAACCAGAACCTGCTTAAAATCAGCAACGTGCGGGTTAAAAAACAGATTGCGCCCGATCTTCCACCGGTGACGGGGTCAGAAGACTTGCTGCAGCAAGTCTTCGTGAACATGATTTCAAATGCCGCAGAAGCCATCCAGGCCAGGGGACGGGGCGAGTTGCGCATTGCGGCGTACCAGCCCGACAACGGCAGTATCAGGGTTGAATTCAACGACAACGGGGTGGGAATTCCGGAAAACAACCTTCCCAGACTGTTTGAACCCTTTTTCACCACCAAAAAAAAGGGCAAGGGGGTCGGCCTGGGACTGTCCGTCGCCTACGGCATTGTCCAGGAACACGGCGGACACATCAAGGTCACCAGCACCGCAGGAGAGGGCACGCAGGTGCGTATCGAACTGCCGTTGAGCCCACCGTCAGCATCAGGTAAAAGCTTGCATGGAGGCGCCCGTGACGCAGATTAAGATCCTGATCGTCGACGACGAGATGATTATGCGCGAATCCCTGGCCGGCTGGCTGGAACGCGACGGCTATGACGCGCGAGTGGCCGAAAGCGGGGAAACAGCGCTGGAAATGCTTAAAAATGAACGCTTTGACGTTGTCTTCATGGACATCAAGATGGACGGCATGAGCGGGCTGGAGGCCCTGCCCCTCATCAAGGAAAGCGACCCGGATGTCGAAGTCGTCATGATTACGGCCTACGGTTCCATTGCCACCGCCATCAAAGCCATGAAAAACGGCGCTTTCGACTACCTTTTGAAGCCTTTCGACCCTGATGAGCTGGGCATCCTGATCGAAAAGATCGTAAAACACCGTCTGCAGGCCCAGGAGAACCAGTTCCTGCGGCAGCAGGTCCAGGAGCAGAGCCGGTTTGAAAGCCTCATCGGCCAGTCGGCCGCCATGCGGAAAGTGTTCGATCTCATAGAAGATGTGGCGCCCATGAACTCCACCGTTCTGATCACCGGCGAGACCGGCACCGGCAAGGGCCTGGCGGCAAAGGCCATTCATACCCACAGCAGCTGCAGCGAGGGGCCTTTTGTGGTGGTCAACTGCGGGGCCATTCCGGAACACCTGATGGAGAGCGAGCTTTTCGGCTATGAAAAAGGGGCCTTCACGGATGCCAAGGAGACCAAGAAGGGCCGTCTGGAACTGGCCCACGGCGGCACGCTTTTTCTGGATGAAATCGGTGAAATCGGCATGCGCATGCAGATCGATCTGCTGCGGGTGCTGGAAGACCGGGTGTTTTACCGGGTGGGGGGGACGCGTCCCATCGAAGCCGAGTTCCGGGTCATTGCCGCCACCAACCGAAACCTGGAAAAGGCCATCAGCGAGGGGCTTTTCCGTGAGGACCTTTTCTACCGCCTGCATGTGGTTTCGTTTTCCATGCCCCCTCTGCGGGAGCGCAAAGAGGACATTCCGCTTCTGGCGGAGCACTTCCTGAAACATTTCGCCCAGGAAACCAACAAGCCCATCGACCGCATCAGCCGGGAGGCCATCGACGAAATGATGCTCTACGAGTGGCCGGGCAATGTGCGCGAGCTGGAAAACGCCATCGAAAGGGCCGTTGTTGTGGGCAAGGGGCGCTCGATCCTTCCCGAAGACCTGCCCATTTTTCGTCCGGAGTGCATGGCCCCCGAGAAAAAAACACTGCAGGAAATCGAAAAAGCGCACATCGCGCAAATTCTCGACGAATGCGGCTGGAACATTGCGAAGAGCGCCAAGACACTGGGCATAGATCGCTCCACACTGTACAGTAAAATCAAACGGTACCAGATCCGGAAATAGGTGGGTACGGCTGCTGACCATAGGATCGTCGTGTCCCCCATTGGCGACATGGATGCGGATCTGATCGAAACCGTCTGTCAGGAAGTGCGGCGTATTTTCCACTTGACGACATCGGTGGAAACGCTTTTGGGCAATGTGGATTTTGCCCGCGACGACGGCCGCCGGCAGTACCATTCCACTGCCATACTGGGAAAACTGGCCGCGCTGAAACCGCCGAAAGCCATGCGCGTGCTGGCGGTAACCCGGGTGGATCTTTTCATCCCCATCCTGACTTATGTTTACGGGGAGGCCCAGTTGGGGGGGCAGGCATGCGTGATTTCCATCCACCGCCTGGCCGAGGGGCTTTCCACGGCGACCCCTCGCCATGTCTTTCTCGCGCGTGTAGCCAAAGAGGCCGTCCACGAACTGGCCCACACCTTCAACCTGCGCCACTGCAAGGATCCCGGCTGCATCATGCACTACTGCCGAAACATCCGGGACGTGGACCGGAAGCAGGACAACCTCTGCCGTTACTGCAGGGTGTTGCTGAACGACGCGCTCAAGCCAACCGCTCTCTGACCTGAACGCCTGTGGGGGGTAGCGGGGGGTTGGGTGTTTTAACTTCGCAGGAAGCGTTTGACCAGTTTTTCCCAGCTCAGCGGCGGCAGATGGCCGAAGATGTCTTCTCTCAGCATGCCCCCATCGGCAGCCAGTGGTCCGGCTTCTTCCTCGATGACCTCATACAGCCGATCGACCTCGGCCTGCAGAAATTCAGCCGTCTCACCGCCGATCATCAGCCCCTTCAAATCCCGACGCAGATCGCTGGCATGCACCCGCACCAGCCACCCTTCCGTGTAGGGCGCCCGGTTGGCCATGCAGCCCTTTTCCCTCAGCTCAACGTTCACGGCTGTTACCACGCCGCTTACCGGCGAAAGCGCGGCTGCCTGATGGGCTTGGCGTACGGCCAGAAAGTCGCCGCGGTTCTGATGGATTTCTTTCCCCAGCAGCGGTGCTTCGATACGGTCGAAGGGGCCCAGCAGACGCAGGGCAAAATCGTCCAGGCCCACACGAACCTCCCCGCCCTCTTCGATTTTTAGCCAGGTGTGGCCGGGGTGCAGATAAAACCCCTGGGGGAGCTTGAAACCGGCCACGTCGAGCACATCCACCGGGGAAATGGCGGCGTGCACCGTGTACTGGTCATGAAAATACTGGTCGAATTCGCAGCTTTCACACCGATACTCATGGGTGCAGGCCCTGAAATCGATGCGGCCCCTGAGGTGGTGGAGGCAGGGTCGACGCCAGGGAGCCAGTTCGTTGAGCTTGTCCTTCCAGTACACGATCTTGCGGCGTTTTTCACGGACCGGTTTACCGGCGGCGACAGCCTGTTTGACCTCCTGAGCCGCCCGCCGCAGGGCGCGATCAAAGCGGCATGTGCTGCAGCGGTAATCCAGTGTACAGGCCTTGCGCCGCACCACGCCCACCTGCATCCACAGGCAGGCGGGGGCGTTGCGGGACGGTCTTCGATTAACCTGTTGGCCGGTGGTCCTCATGGCATTTTCCCCTTTTCTGCGAAAAATCCATCAGGTCTTCAGGAAGGTTTTGGTCAGGTTTTTCCACCCCAGGTCCGGCAGATTTCCGAATATGTCCTCCTGGAGCACACCACCGTCGGCAGCCAGGGGGCCGGCCACCTCTTCGATCATGTTTTCAAGGGTCGCCACCTCCTGATTGATCCATTCCAGGCCGGGGGTGCTGGTCAGGAGTCTGTTCATGGCACCCTTCACATCCGGCGTATGAATCATGAAGAGCCACCCGTCACCGTATGGTTCCCGGTTGGCCAGCCGCGCATCTTCCCGCACCTTGCTGTTGACCTCGACAATCACGCCGTCGATGGGGGACAGCACGTCGGCCAGGTTGTCCCTGCGCTTCAGACCCCATCCGACACGGCCCATATCGAGCTCTTTTCCCATCAGGGGCAGATCGAAGGCATCGGCCCCGCCCAACAGCTTGAGGGAGAAGTCGTCCAGCCCGACACGGATTCTGCCGCCGCTCTCCACACGCGCCCACGTGTGGCCGTTGTGGAAGTAATGATCCATGGGGAAGTCGAACCCCTTGATGTTGGCCACTTCACCGGGCAGGGTTCTGGTTTTGGTATTCCAGAAATCCTCGAAGAACTGATCAAAATCGCATTTGGCGCACTCGTAATCATAAGCGCACTTGCGCTTGGCAATGCGGTTGGTGAGACTGTGGCGGCACACCCGTTCCAGGTCGGGCTTGCGCTTCATGGCCTCCTGCCAGCTGATCTGTTTGCCCCTGGCCACCTGGGCCTGCATGCCCTTGTCATATTTGCACGTGATGCAGTCATAGAAATTATTGCAGCTTTTGAACTTGACCACGCCGGCCTGCATCCACAGGCAGGGGTGCGACAGTTTGGCCTTCTTGTCGGGCTTTACCAGCCAGACCTGGCCCCCCAGAACCGCACCGATTTCATCACCCTTGTGCATGTCCCGGAAATGCCCCTTGCGGTAGGAAGATCCGTAACCCGTCCGCCCTCTGACACCTCTTTCATTTTTTTCCGCCATCTTTCTGCTCCTTTTCGGGCTGATATTGATTTTGAATCACTTTTCTTGGCTTTTTATCTCCCATACAGAGCAATTGATGTGCCAGCCGGCGGCGCTCAGGTCACTTTTTATTGCAACTGATTGATTTAATGTTATTTATTTTTTCAGCAGCGGCCATCCAGGCCGGTGCATTCGAGGTTGCCGATCCCTCCGAGTGTTGGGTTTTCCACCACTGCAAGAAAGCAGGCCATGGTAAAATATGGTTTAGCGGAAATAATTTATTTTATTTTCACGTAGTTATGAATGTGCTGGAAATTCCTACAGTCCCGTCTGATAATTCCACACGGCCGTGCCGCTGCGATGCCATGGTGAGCCGTTTTAAAAACAATCACCCCTGAAATGGGAATCCGCTGCCAAGCGAATCCTCAGTGCAGGCTCATCCGGGCGTATGTCTCCCAGACCAGATTCCAAAGCTTCAGGGCCGTGGCATGACTGGACAGGTATTGGTAGGCGCGCCTGTAATTGTGCGCAACGAGGGTCTGGCGGGTGGCGGTGGAAAGCGCGGCATCGATCCACGCAAACAGGGCGGCAATCTGGGGGACGTGGGACAGCGGCCGTTGGGCCAGTTCGCGGTCTGTCCATCCGGAAATCACTCTTTCCAGAAGGTCGAATGCCATTCCGTAACAACGGATGCCGATGCTCTCGGTCAGCGGCCGGTATGAATTCAGGCGGCGGTTCATGAAAAAGGGAATGCCGGCAGCGGCCATTTCGTTGAGGGCGTTCTCCCAGCCGCCGGCGCTGCTGGCCACCACCCCCACGCAGTCCAGGGCCGCCATGCTGGCATAGACGGTGGCGAGCATGTCCCTGCCGAACGCCCTGCCCAGATGCAGGTAGTGCAGTCCCAGCCGGTCGGCGAAACGCACCGTCTCCAGAAAGTAGCGCCGGTCGTCGATGTCGGGGTGCGTCACCACGAAGCAGATTTCCCGGCCGCGCGACAGGCCGTAATGATGGGCCGCCACCATGGCTTCCTTCAGCAGTTTCCGCGCCACCGGACGTACCGGAGAGAGAAAAATGACCGTGTCTTTTTTCACCGGCATTGTGAAATAGACGCAGTCGTCTTCAAAGGGCTTGACGGCATGGCGGGACAGGTAGTCCAGAAAATCCGGCGCCGGCGCCGCGGCAAAATCCGCCTCCGGGGCCTTGAATTCCAAGAAATCCGGTATTTCAAAGACATGGTCGGGCGGGACGGCGAAGGTTTCGACGAAAGTTTCCCGCTGGGTGGGATTGAGCACGATGTGAAAAAGGTTGGGATAGTGGTAGGGCCCCCCGGAATAAGGCTCCCGCGGGGACCTGGCCGAGATGAGGGAGCGGACGAACTCCCTGAGCCGGGAAACCTGCCCGGGGCGTTCGCTGTCGGGATCCGCCGAATGGCTCACGAAGGCCCGCCCGGGGTATTTTTCCACCAGTTCTCTCAACGCCACGGCCGCAGCCGGGTGCAGGTGTCTCAGGGAGAGCAGGTTGTAAACGAACACCGGCGTGTTGTCGGGAATTTTTTGCAGCACCCTGTCGACCGCCTCCCGGATACGCCCTTTGTGGTGGCGGAACAACGCCAGCCAGTCAGCCTCCGACAGCGCCTCGGCCTCCTGGGTTTCGGGGCCATGGCGGAAGGCGCCGGCATACAGTCGGCGGGAGTCGGGGTGCGACAGGTCCAGGCGCGGAATCACCGTGCGCAGCTGGCCGTGGGGGGAGATGGGCCCGAAACAGGTCTCTTCCCTTCCGGTGACCACGTGGATGTAGATTCCCAGATCGTTGAGGAGCTTGTGGTACTCCTCCTTCTGCAGGGCCACCCCATCCAGCCCGCCGTGGCGCGTGATGATCACCGGACAGGTCAGGCGCTTGAACCCGCGTCGAAATGGTGCTGTGTCTGGTATCGCCATGGTCTGTATCCGTGGATGGCCCTCCGGTGCTGGCAGCGTTCATCCCCGGCAACCATCGTGGTGCTCATGAAAAATCTCCTGTTGAAAAAGCCGTGTCTTGGGCCTATTCTTCTGCTCTTCTAAATCAAAACCCGATGTGATGCAAGACAGTTGGAAGGTGCTGATGTGAACCGGATGGACCCGGAACCGGCAAGGGCAAAGATCGTGGTGATCTGCGGTCCCACCGGGGTGGGCAAAACCGAGACGGCCATTGATGTGTGCGAAGCCACGGGCGGCGGCATCGTGGGGGCCGACTCCATGCAGATATACCGCCACATGGACATCGGCACCGCCAAGCCGACCACGCAGGAACAGGCCCGGGTCAGGCATGACCTCATCGATGTGGTCGATCCGGACGCGGATTTCGATGCAGCCCGCTACCAGCGCCTGGCCGACCGTGCCATCCGTGGCCTCCTGACGGCCGGCAGGCTCCCCGTGGTGGTGGGCGGCACCGGCCTTTACATCCGCGCGCTGCTGCACGGCATCTTCCCGGAGGGCTGCGGTGACCCCGCCGTGCGGCAAAACCTGCGTCAGCGGCTGGAACGTAAAGGCGCCCCGGCCCTGCACCGTGAACTGACCCGCTGCGACCCCGAGGCAGCGGAACGTATCCACCCCAACGACGCGCTGCGCATCGTACGGGCGCTGGAAGTGTTCATCGCCACGGGACGTCCCCTGAGCGACCTTCAGCGTCGGCACGGTTTCCGACAGCGGCGTTACACGGCCCTGCAGATCGGCCTCGACATCGACCGGCCGGAGCTCTACCGGCGCATCGACCGCCGGGTGGATCAGATGATCGCGGGGGGACTGTTGGACGAGGTGCGCTCCCTGCTGAAAAAAGGGTATGCCCCGGAACTCAAATCCATGCAGTCCATCGGCTACCGCCACATGGCCGCCTACCTCGACGGCCGCCTGGCGTGGGAAGAAGCCGTGCGGACGCTGAAGCGCGACACCCGGCGCTACGCCAAGCGCCAGCTGACCTGGTTCCGGGCCGACCCTGCGGTGCACTGGTACCGCCCCGATCAGCGCCGTTCCATACTAGAGGCCGTAAAAGCCTTTTTGGCGTAAGCACTAGGGGCGGGAAAATTCGATGCCCTCGAAGATCCCCCGGCGGTTCCGGACGAGCTTTTCCTTCATCGCCACGACATACGGCGGCCGGATGTCATCCCTCCAGCGGGGGTAGCCGCCGCGCCAGACATAGTCGATCAAGGCCTGGAACTGCTCCCGGCTGAAGCGGCAGTCCCCCAGGTCCACGGTTTCCCCGGCCGCCGGCACGAACACGGTCACCCGCCGTCGGTGGCCGTAGCCGCCAATGAGATCGGTCACCACACCGCGCGTTTTGAACCCTTCGGGATTTTGTTTGAAATCTTCGGGACGGCGGGGAAAAGGGAAACGACGGTAGAGGGCGCCGATAAACCCGGTGAAGCGAACTCCGTGGATGGCGCCCATGAGATCACCTGCCTCTTCGGAGCGTTCGATGACATGGAGCGGCCACTCTGCGTGGTAATCTCGCCACCCGGCGACAACGGCCATTTCCGTCAACTGTCGGCAGAAATCGTCGGCGAAGAAGAAATAGCGGTCGCACAGCAGCATGTCGGATTCGATGTTGAAGAACCCGAAAGCAATGGTTCCGTGGCTCAGTGATTCGAAGGCAAGGGGCATGGTCGTCACTCTCCTGCTTGGGTTTCCCGGCGGCGGCTTTTACGGTACCACAAGGCCCGCCTGCTGAAAAGACAGGGCAATCGCAAGTAGCATAACCCGCCGGGGTGGACAGGGTTCGTCGGCGCTCCGTGAGCCCCGGCGGGGATGCTCCGGCCGGCTGCGCTGAAAGGCGAGAACTCGCTGCGCTCATACAGCTCGCCTTCGTGGCCGCCAGCGAGGACTGGTACACGCCGATTCTGGCCATGCAGTCGACCGTGACCGCCCGGAGTCAGGTCCCATGAAATTCAAGAGTCTCAGAGGCAAGCTGCTGTTGACCGTGTCGGCGCTGGCGATCGGCAGCGGCCTGGTCATCTCGCTGTTCGAGACCAAGCGTTTCCGCCGCAGTCTGCACGAGGTCGCCGTCAGCCGGGGCACCTACCTGTGCCGCGCGCTGGCCCTGGAGGTCAACGAAAACATACAGGTTAACGACCTGATTTCGCTTCAGGACATCCTCAATCACCAGATCCACGAAGACCCCTCCCCGGCGTATCTCTTTGTGATTCAAGACGGCCGCATCCTGGCCCACACCTTTCCGGAGGGTGTGCCTCTGGAAGAGGTCAGCTGGAACAAAAAACGGGCCGCCCGCCGCCTGGGCATCAGTCGCAGCACGCTGTATCGCAAGCCGAAAAAAGAGCGCTTTTTCTGATTCTCTACGGTTTTGAACTGGCCGTGCTGATCCCCCTCATCTAAGGGCTGCTGCTGACGGGACTCTACCTGGGCCTCAGCCGGGGGTATCACGGACTCGGCCGCCTGATCCCGGATCCGGGCCGATAGAACCCGTGCCGTGGTGCTGCCGGCCCTGTTTGCGCTGCTGGTGACCAACCTCTTTTTGCGATTGTATGTGGGATAAAAGCGATCGTCTCCGCGGCGTTTGCCGGCGGTCAAGACACCCAAGGCGCTGGGACGTGGATCCCGGCGCGTCGCGCGAGGAGGATCGGGCCTGGTTCGGCTGCGCTCAACTTCCGCTCTCCGACTCGGCACTCCCGGCCTGCCGGGGAATGGTGACCGTGAACAGGGACCCCTTGCCCGGGGTGGAGGAGACCTCGATGTGGCCACCGTGCTGGCGCACGATGTGGTTGGCGATAAACAGCCCCAGGCCTGTGCCCCGGGCGCCCTTGGAGGAGAAAAAGAGGGTGAAGATCTTCTCGCGGGTCTCCAGGTCCATGCCCACGCCGTTGTCCTCAACGGTGAAGCGCACCTGCTGCGGTTCGGCAGTGCAGCCGAAGACGACGGTTTTGGACTGGCGGGAGGTTTCCTTGAGGCAGGCGTCGGCGGCGTTTTCCAGGATGTTGACCAGGGCCGAGCGCAGCAGGTCGGCGTCCGCCTGGAAAGTGCCGGCCGACGGGTCGAAGCGGGTCTGGAAATCGATTCCCTGGGCCTCGAAATGCGGCTGCACGGTGGCGGCCACCTCCCGGCAGAAATCCCCCACGTCTGCAAGCCGGCGGTCCAGCTCGCGGTCCTTGGCATAAAACAGGATGTCCAGCACCATCTTGCGGATGCGCTCTACCATCAGCTTGACCGTCTGCCGGCCCTCTTCGATGCGCTGCCGGTCGTTTTTTTCAAGACCGGTGTCCAGCAGATACATGCCGCCGTCCAGGCCGGTGAGCAACCCCTTCATGCTGTGGGATATGGAGCCGATCATCAACCCCAGGGAGGCCAGGTGGTCCTGCAGCTGGGTTTTTTCGCGCACCAGCGCTTCCAGGTGCTCGGTATACTCCCGCAGCCGTGCGCGCATCAGGATGCGCTCGTGCACCCGCTGGAGGGCGATCTCCAGGGCATCCACGTTGATGGGCTTGGTGATGAAATCAGAGGCCTCGTACTTGAGGCTTTTCACCGCCAGGTCCATGTCCCCGTGGCCGGTGATCATGATCACTTCGGTTTCCGGGTTGACCTGCTTGATGCGGCGCAGCAGCTCGATGCCGTCCATGACGGGCATCTTGATGTCCGTCAGCACGATGGGCGGCCGCCTTTCCTCGAAGATCTCCAGGGCCGTCCGGCCGTTTTCGGCCGTCAGAACATCGTATCCCATGTCGAGCAGGGCGATGCCGAGAACGTCGCGGATGTCCTCTTCGTCATCCACCAGCAGAAGGGCGCCGTTATCTCTCGTCGGGGTGGTCATTTTTCTCCTGAACGGGAAAGGTCAAAACGAAGCAGGTCCCCTCGCCGGGCGCAGACTCGACCTTGATCTGCCCGCCGCACTCCTGCACGATACCGTAACTGATGGAAAGGCCCAGGCCGGTGCCCTTGCCCACCTCCTTGGTGGTGAAAAAGGGTTCGAAAATCTTGTCCGCGATCTCCGGGGCGATTCCCGTCCCGGTGTCGCAGATCCGGCAGACCACCGCCCCCTCTTCCCGGCAGACCCTGAGTGTAATGCGTTTGGCACTGTCGCCGCCGGGCGTTGCCGCCTGTTTTTCCTCGATAGCGTCGCGGGCATTGACCAGCAGGTTGATGAACACCTGTTCCAGCCTCCCGGGATCGGCGTTGATCTTGGGCAGGTTTTCTTCGATCTGCCACACCACTTCGATGCCGCGCACCTTGAGCTGCTGGCTGAAGATGTCGTGAGCGCTGCGCATGACATCCACCACCTGGATGCGCTCCAACTTCAGCTCGGACTTGCGGGCGAACTGCCGCATGTGGCTGATGATCTTGGCGGCGCGGTCCACATTGCTGTCCACTTTTTCCAGCATGCCGGACAGAACCTTTGCATCGATGGGCTCCTGGCGCCGGATCTTCTTCAGACAGAAGCTGCTGGCGGTCTTGATGACCGACAGGGGCTGGTTCAGTTCATGGGCCACGCCGGTGGCCATTTCCCCCAGGGTGGCCATCTTGCTGGCCTGGATGAGCTGCTGCTCGGCCTCCAGCCGTTTGGTGATGTCGCCGGTGGTCACCAGCAGCACCTTTTTCCCGGAGTATTCGGACAGCGATATGCGAATGGTGACAAACAGGGTACGGCCGTCGCGGTGAACGTGTTTCACCTGGTTGATGACCGATGCGGTCATCATTTTGAAAGCGTAGTAGTCGCGCTCATCCTTCCGGAACAGGTCCAGAAAACGGTGCCCCTGCAGCTGTTGGGGCGCATAGCCGTATACCGCCTCGACGCTCTCGTTGCAGTCCAGGATCTCCAGGGTATCGGTATCCAGCACGAATACCGGGTTGGGAATGTTGTTGAAAATGTCGTGATATTTTTTTTCCGATCGCTCCAGTTCTTCTTCCAGGCGCTTACGGGAGGTGATGTCCAGGCTCATCTCCATGGCCGCCACGATTTCGCCCTGTTCGTTTTTCAAAGGCGAAGTGGTGAAGATCCAGTGGGTCAGGGTGCCGTCCTTGTCGATGCCGCTCTCTTCGCCGGAGTGGGAAAGCCCGTCTTCGAAGGTCTTTTCCACCGGGCAGTCGACGCACTTCTCGGTGCGCCCCTTGTAAGCCCGGTAGCAGAAATCACCGGGCTGGGGATCGAAGCGTTCCGCGAACTGGCGGTTGTAACGCAGCAGCCTGAAATTGCGGTCCTGTACCGTGATCAGACAGGGCACCTGTTCGAAGAGCTGCTGGTATTCGTTGCGCTGCCGGTCGAGTTTGTTGTAACTTTCCCAGATCTGCTGGCCCATGTGGTTGATGGCCGAGGCCAGCTGTCCCATCTCGTCGTCCTGGTCGATCTCCACGCGGCTCTGGTAATCGCCCCTGGCGATGCGTTCGGTACCTTCGATCAGCCGGCGGATGGGCCGGTTGACGAACTTGAGGAAGAACAGGAAAATGAAGGCCGACATGATCAGGAAAATGAGCACGGCCAGGGAGATGATGCCCTTTTCGGCCTGCTGGATCTCGCGGTCGGTGTCCTTGAGCGAGACCACCACGTCCAGGGCCCCCAGGATCTTTTTGCCCACCGGGTGCACGTGGCAGTCGCCCGTGGCGCAGCCCGGATCGTTGCGGATGGGGCTGATGATGCCCAGCAGGCGGTAGCCCTCGGGGGAGCTGAAGATGCGGATGCGCTGCGAAAGATCCAGCTCTGTCGATGGGGGGTCGGTGCGGTGGCAGATGTCACAGGCCTCGGCCTTGATGTTGGTGCGCCGCTCCAGTTCCGCCGGCCGGTTGGAAAACTTGATTTCGCCCAGCTTGTTGTAGATGCGAATGTTTTCGATTTCCCTCTGGCGGGCGATGTTCTGAATGATCTGGTTGATGTCGTCGCGGGAGTTGAGCATCATGGCGTAGTGGGTGCCCAGCAGGATGGTGTTGCTCAGCCGGTCGGTGCCCCGCACGATTTCCCGCATGGCCCGCTGCTTCTGGTTCTTTATGTTGAAGTAGGCCCAGGCCGAGATGGTCACCAGCAGGGTCAGCCCCACGGTTAAAATGAGTTTGGGCAGCAGTCCGCTGGTGATTTTTTTCAGAAAAGCATTCATTGAGATCCGATTTGAACTCAGCCCGCCACACGGGTCGCAAAGGCCCCGGTCATGGCCAGATTGAGATCCAGCCGCACCTGTTCAGGTGCCAGGCCCAGGGCCAGCCCCAGCAATTGGGGAAGGTAGAGCACAGGGATGGCCAGATCCTCTCCTGCCAGGCGTGAGGCCCTTCGCTGGTAGGCCTCCAGGTTCATCTGGCACATGGGGCAGACCGTCACCACGGCATCGGCGCCGCGGGCATCTTTCAGAATGGCGGCCACCAGCTGCAGTCCCACTTCCATCTTGGTGTTCATGTGAGACGCCCCGCAGCAGCGGGCCGCCATGGCAAACCGGTGGACCTCGGCGCCGGTGGCGGCGATGAGGCCTTCCATGGAGCGCGGGGCCTCGGGGTCGTCGAACACTGCATAGGGTCTCAGGCACTGACAGCCATAGTAGGGGGCGACCCGCAGTCCGTCAAGCCGTCTTTTCCGGTTCTCCCGGATGGGTGCCGCCCCGATGTCACGGCTGAGGACATCCAGCAGGTGCCTCGTCGGGGGGATGGCAGCCAGTTCCAGGCTCTCAACCTCCAGCACGGTGTTGAGGCGCGCTTTCAGCCGGGCGTCTTCGCGGGTTTTCTGTTCCACGCGCTTCAAGTTGAGATAACAGGCACTGCAGGGAACCAAAATATCCAGGCCATCGTCGGCTTTTGCCGCCAGGGCCAGGTTGCGCGCCGACAGTGACAGCGACAACAGTTCACTGACCGCCTCGGCCGCACTGGCCCCGCAGCAGGTCCAGCCGGCAATCTCGATCAGGTCCACCCCCAGGGCCTGCAGGACCGCCCGGGTGGACAGGTCGTACTCCATGGCCGAGGCCTCCAGCGAACATCCCGGATAGTAGTGGTATTTCATGATGTTGCCTCCAACTGCGCCACCCGGTCAAACAGGCTTTCAAGGGGGGTCTGGTGGGCGGCAGAACCCCATAGCGACACTTTTCCCCGGCGCATGAGCCGGATGCCCAGCGGGGTATAGGACAGCGGCAGCACGGGATTTTTAAGCGCCAGGAAATAGCCCATCATGAATTCGGTTTCCCGGATGCGCCCGTGACGTCGCACGCTTTCGAGGAAACTGTTGTAAAAGGCGGCACTTTTGCGGTACAGTGGAATTTGTCGGGCTGCGGCCGCCTGCTTGAGGGTGGCCATGGCTTCGGTCAGAGCCAGCCCGCGGGGGCACCGCAGGGTGCAGTAATAGCAGGATGAGCACAGGGCGAAGGTTCGGCTGGCAAACACGGCTTCTTCCTGCCCCAAGACGATCAGACGCCATAGGCGACGGGGGGAAAAATCCATGGCAAAGGCATTGGGGCACGAGGCCGTGCAGGTGCCGCACTGGATGCAGGCGCTCACGGTGCGGCGCACCCTTTCCAGCCGTTCCGTTTCCAGCTTCGTGGGGGATGCTGTCGCCGCCGCAGTGTTCATGGTCGTACTCCTCGTTATGTCTATTTCTTGCGTTTCGTGAATACTCCCCTTGTGCCTGTGTGCCTTTGACCCTTTGTGCCTTTGTTCATCCCAAAGCCGCATCAATAACCCCCAGCATGCGCCGCTCGTCGCAGCCCTGCACCACGGCGGCCCCGTTGGGGCACTCGGCTGCGCAGGCGCCGCAGCCCTGGCACATGAGCGCATCCACCTCAATGCGTTCATTTTCCTCATCCAGCCGGCGGGCGCCATAGGGACAGGCCTGTATGCAGCGTCGGCACAGGCTGCACAGGCTGTGGCGTACCAGGGACACCAGGCGCCCGGCCGGCAGCCGTTCCTGCACCAGGATGGCCAGGGCCCGCTGGGCCGCGGCCCGGGCCGTGGCCACGGATTCGGCCACGTTGCGCGGCGAGTGGCACAGACCGCAGGCAAACACCCCGGCCCGCAGGGACTCCACCGGCCGCCACTTGGATTCGGCCTCCCGGAAAAAGCCGTCTACATCCAGCGAGGCGCCGAAGGCCTGCGCCAAGTCCGCCGGAAGATGCGGTACCACCCCGGCGGCCAGTTCCACCAGGTCGGCCGCGATGCACAGGTCCCGGTCGCAAATGGGGTCGTGCACCCGTACCGTAACCTTCCCGGCCGCATCGGCGGGCAGCTCCACCCGCGGTTTTTCCTCTGGTGTATAGGGAATGAAAATCACGCCGGCCCTGCGTGCACGGGTGTAATAGCTTTCGGTGAACCCGTAGGTCATCATGTCGCGGTACAGGATATAGACGGCGAGGTCGGGCTTCTCTTTCAGGAGAACCAGCGCGTGTTTCAGGGCCGTGGCGCAGCACACCCGGCTGCAGTAGTTGCGCGGTTCCTGGCGGCTGTCCACACACTGGATCATGACCACCGAAGAGAGGCTGCTGATGTCCAGAAACCCCTCATTGAGCTTCTGCTGCACCTCTTTCTGGGTCAGGACAGCATCGCTTTTCCCGTAGTGGTAGGATTCGGGCCGGGCCTCGCCGCCGCCGGTGGCCAGGATCACCACGCCGTGGGAAATGTCCACGGCCCGGCCCTCGGGTCCTTCCAGGGTGGTGTGAAAACGCCCGATACCGCCGAAGGAAGCCGCCACTCGGCTGCCGGTGTAAACGTCGATGCGGGCGTGCTTTTCCACCGCCTGCATGGTCTCTTCCAGCAGGGGCGCCGTGGAGTGCCCCTCCAGGGTCTGCGTCATCCAGTGCAGGTTGCCCCCCAGCCGCTCGGCGTTTTCCACCAGGGACACCCCAAACCCGTGGTCGGCCAGCGCCAGGGCCGCGGTCATGCCGGCGATGCCGCCGCCCACCACCAGGGCGCGCTGGACCACCGGCACCCGCGGCGAATGGGATGGCACGGCCAGTGTGAGCCGGGCCACGCCCATTTCCAGGAGCCGGCACACCTCCCGCAGCGGATCCCCAACGGATTCCTGGGCTTTTCCGCGCTCAGACAGCACCGCACGGATATCCACTACCTCCATAAGGGACGGATCCAGTTCCAGGGTGCGGCCAAGCTGCTTCAACCGCCGGGCATAGGCATAGGGCAAACAGGTCCCCAGCAGAACCCGGTTGACCTCTTGACCGCGGATCCGCCTCACCAGCGCCTCCCATCCGTCGGCCGTACACATACGGTCGAAAAAGGCCACCGCCGCCACCGCGGGGTCGCTTTGCAGCGAGGCCTGCAGTCTTTCGGTCTCAATGGCTTCGGCCAGGGCATCACCACAGGTGCACAACCCCACGAGGATGCGCGGCAGCTGGTGGGACACGTCTGCATAGTGCGGGTCGTCTGAGGGTTCGACCGCCAGGCCGCCGCCCGCGGCGTGAATGTCCCGTGAGGCGCACTGCGCCGCTGCCGAGGCCTGGATCACGGCCTCGCCGATGTCTTTCAGGCCCGTGAAAGCGCCTGCCAGGGCGATGCCTGCAGGCTGGCTGCGCGCCGTGTCGAAGGGTTGCGCCTCGAAAAAGCCCCACGGGTTCAAGGAAGCTCCGGTCATCTCGGCCAGCTCCTGGACGCCAGCTGCGGGGCGCTGGCCCACCGAAAGTACTACCATGTCAAATGTCTCTTCGCAAAGCCGGCCGCCGCTGTCCGCATACCGCAGAACGAGATCGTGCCCGCCCGGCTTTTCGACCACCGAATGCACCCGCGCGCGCATGAAACGCACCCCATACCGTCTCTCAGCCTCATCGCGGTAACGCTGAAAGGCTTTGCCGAAGGTGCGCATGTCCATGTAGAAGATGACACTTTCAACCGGGGCAGCGGATTTTTCAGCCGCCAGACGGGCCTCCTTAACGGCGTGCATACAGCAGATGCTGGAGCAGAAATCCGCTTCGCTCTGCAGGTCGCGGGAACCCACGCATTGGATCCAGGCGATGCGCCGCAGGGGGCGGCCGTCACCGGGGCGCACCAGCTGCCCTCCGAAAGGCCCGCTGCCGGAGAGGATGCGCTCGAACTCCAGGCTGGTCACGACGCCGGGGTAGCGGCCGTAGCCGAAGGGGTCCTTGCCCGCTGCCGGATCGAAATAGGCCGTACCGCCGCTGAAAACCACGGCCCCCACCTCCAGCTGCAGGTCGCCGGTCGCTGTCTGCTCTTCGAACACCCCCACCACCTTGGGAATCAGCACATCGGGCTCGAAGGGCTTGATCAGATAGTCCAGCGCACCGACCTTCATGGCCTCCACGGCCGTCTCGACAGTGGCATAGGCGGTCATCATGATCACCGCCAGATCCGGCTGCATCTCCCGGGCCTGGCGCAGCACCTCCACTCCGTCCATGCCGGGCATCTTGACATCCAGCAACATCAGCTGAAACGGCTTTTCCGACAACCGCTCCAGGGCCTGCCGGCCGGATCCGGCACTCTGCACGGCAAACCCCTCTTCATCCGCCAGCCAGGCCTCCAGCGAATCGCGAATGATGCGCTCGTCATCCACCACCAGGATTCGGAACTGCTGGCGGTTGTCTTTCCCGAGACGGATGGCGCCGGTGGGGCACACCTGCTCACAAGCCCCGCACTGGGTGCAGGATGAGATATCGATGACGTAAGGGTTGGGAAAGGCGTGAGGCACCGGCAGGAAGATGGCCCGTCGCATGCCCAGCCCGGCATTGAAGGCATCGGGTACTTCCTCCGGGCACACGGCCGCGCACTCTCCGCATCCCACGCAGCGGTCGGCGTCCACCAGGCCTTCCTTTTGCCGCAGGCGCACCCGGAACTTCCCTGCTTCCCCCTCCACCGAAACCAGCTCGGTGGACAGCAGAATATCGATGTTTTCGTGGAACAGCCCCTTGCGCAGGCAGTACTGGGAAACGGCGTCGCGGTCCACCATTGGCAGCATTTTGCACATGCCGCAGCCGTCGCTGGGAAACTGGTAGTCCAGCTGGCTCAATATACCGCCCATGGCTTCGTGCCGGTCGATGAGCGTAACACCGTAGCCGGTCTCCGCCAGGTCCAGGGCCGCACGGATCCCGCTGATACCGGCGCCCACCACCAGTGCCCTCCCGATTTTCTTCCTCATGCCGAAAGCTCCGTGTCCATCTAAAGTTTAAAGGATTTCACTCGGCTTTTCCCACTTCAAACTTCAAACTTCAAACTTTTTCAGCCCTCTATCCCCACGACCTCCTCGAACTCATCTTCCCGAAACTCGGAAAGCGGCGGCTTGTCTTCCAGGCTGCGTCCGGCCTGATAGCCGAAGGCCTGCTGGGTGCGGTGCGCCACGGTGCGAAATACTTCCATTACCGGAATGTCGTTGGGGCAGGCGTTGGAGCACTGCCCGCATCCCACGCAGGCCGTGCTCATGTGCGCCAGCCTGGTGAGGTGATAAAACACGGTGTCCGTGGGCATTTTCAGGGTGCCCTTGCGCCGGGCCCAGCGTAGATACTGGCCAGGTTCGTGGTAAAAAACATCGGTGACGAAAACGCACTCCTTGCAGTAGCACACCGGGCAGGCCACGCGGCAGTTGTAACAGTTTATGCAGCGCGAAAAGTAAGTACTCATCTTCTCCAGGCTGTTCACGGACTCGGCGGTCTGCGCGAACATGCGATCCCGCGCCGCGAGGCGCTCTTTTCTCAACTGCTCGATGGCCGCGTCGCGCGCCGGGGGGATCTGTCCGGCCGGCAGATTCAGGGCGGAAAGCAACTCCTCGCCTTTGGGCGACTGGGACTGCACCGGCAGGCGCCCCCCGCCGTCCGTGCCGTATAGCCCAATGAGCACGTCGGCAGCCTCGGGTATGGGAAACTCACACACCCGACAGGCCGGGGCCAGCTTGGCTGTCTGGACATGGCCCTCCTTCCCGCCCAGACGCTGCCGGCTGAACTGCAGCGTGCTGTCCAAGGGGTCGTCGCCCGCAAAATCGGCGTAATCGCGATTGCCGAAGGCTCCCAGACAGTCCATGCCGATGAGGATCACTTCGTCGGTGCTGGCCTGGTTCAGTTTTACCAGCTCCAGGAAGGCCCGCATCTCACAGGGGCGCAGCAGCGCCGCCACCCGGCTCCCCACGGGCTTGCGCAGCAGCCGCGACAACACGCGGGCGCCGTTTAGCGGGAACGAGGGCGCCAGCGGGTCGATGCCCGCCAACTGCTCCGGTTCAGTCACCAGCATGGGCATGACCGTTTGCTGATGCGGCAGATGCCCGGGAACCAGCACCGCACCGATATCTTCCTGTGAGAGTACCGCCTCGAAGAAAACACGCACGCATGTCAGTATGTCCTGACTGTCGCTTCCAATCTCTGCCGTGATCGTCATGGTTTCCTCCAGAAAATTAAATCACCATGGCCGTTCTGGCTTCGGCGGGCCCCAGGGACTTGAGCTGGGCCGCCAGCCGCCGCATGGTTTCAGCGAACTGAATGCCGTCGCTGGCACCGATCCAGGTCAGCCGCAGGCGGCGGTCGTCGATCCCGAACTGGGGCAGGATCTCCTTGAGCAGCTTGATGCGCCGGCGGGCCTTGTAATTGCCGTTGAGGTAATGGCAGTCCCCGGGGTGACAGCCGCTGACCAGAACACCGTCGGCCCCTTCCAGGAAAGCCTTGATGATGTACTGGGGATCCACCATGCCGGTGCACATGACGCGGATCAGGCGCACGTTCCTGGGGTAGGACAGCCGTGAAGTGCCGGCGAGATCGGCCGCCGTGTAAGTACACCAGTTGCATACAAAGGCGATGATGGTCGGCTCGAATGCCTCACTGGATTCCATGCTCATTCCTTTCGTTTGCACTATATCCCCACACGCTGCAATGCTTCCATGATACCGTCAAACTCGGCGAAAATCTGCTTCTTGGTGAAATGGCGCACCTGGGCGGCGCCGCTGGGGCAGAAGCCCGCGCAGCTGCCGCAGCCCTTGCAGACCGCCTCGTTGACCACCGACACCTGCCGGGCCTCGTCGAAATCGATGGCCGAATAGGCGCACAGGCCGATGCAGGTGCGGCAGCCGGCACAGATGTCGGGGTCGATCCAGGCAATGGTCGACGGCACCTGCACCTCGCCCCGAGTGGCCAGCGAGAGGGCCTTGGCGGCCGCGCCCGATGCCTGGGAGACCGTATCCGGGATGTCCTTGGGGGACTGGCAGGCACCGGCCAGAAAGACACCGTCGGTGGCCGTGTTCAGCGGGCCCAGCTTGGGATGCTCCTCCAGGAAAAAACCATCGGCGCCCAGGTTGACCCCGAAGATGCGGCCCACCTCGGCGGCATCACGGCGCGCCTGCATGGCCACGCACAGGACCACCATGTCCACCGGCACCCGCAGGGAAAGGCCGGAAAGGGTGTCTTCGGCCAGGGCGATCAGCCGGCCCTCTTCCTCGGGCGCCTGGGCGCGATCGGTGATCTCGGCCACCTTTCCGCGGATGAAGACGGTCCCCTCTTCCTGGCAGCGCCGGTAGAACTCTTCGTACCCCTCGCCGAAACAGCGCATGTCGATGTAAAAATCGTAGACGGCCGTGTCGTGCCCCACTTTCTCCTTGATCAGGTGGGAATACTTCAATGCGTACATGCAGCACACCCGAGAGCAGTACTCGTGGTAGTTGACGTCCCGGCTGCCGATGCAGTGCAGCAGGGCCACGCTGCGCGGCGAGCGCGTAAACGCTCCTCTTTCGTCCTTTATGAGAATCTTTCCACCGGTGGGGCCGGTGGCGTTGCTGAGGCGCTCGAATTCCAGGCTGGTGTAAACGTTGCGGTAGACGCCGTAACCATACTGTTTCAGGGGCTCGGGGTCCAGCAGATCGTAGCCGGTGGCGATGATGATGCTGCCTACATCGACCTCCACTTCCCGGGGGGCCATGCGGTGATCGATGGCATCGGCCTCGCAGGCGCTGACGCATTGCATGCACTCGCAGCAGGTCCCGCAGTTGAGGCAGCGGGCCGCTTCACCGTGGGCCCCGTCCTCGTCGAGTCCGAGGTCGATCTCGTCGAAAGTGGCCACCTGGTGATCGGCGGCGATTTGCACCGGCCGGGCACGGGCTGCCGGCTGCGCGGCAGCCGGCAGCGGCGCCCAGGCGTCTCCCGGGGGGGGCTGGTCCGCCAGTTGCGGGGTGGTTTCCTCGAGGGACTCTCCCCTTAAAAATCGATCGATGGCTTCCACCGCCCGATGGCCGGCGCCCACGGCTTCGATGACGGTGGCCGGCCCCGTCACCATGTCCCCGGCGGCAAATACATGCGGCAGGGAGGTCTGCATGGTCTGCGGATCGACCCTCAGCAGACCGCGGCGAGTCCACTGAAGTTCCGGCGCCTGCGCGGCCCAGGGGGCATCAACCCGCTGGCCGATGGCGGGAATCAGCGCGTCGCAGTGCAGCACGAACTCGGAGCCTTTCACAGGCACCGGGCGCCGCCGGCCCGAGGCGTCCGGCGGTCCCAGCTCGGTGCGGATGCATGTCAGGGCGATGGCGCCGTCTCCATCCGGGCGGATGGCCACCGGTGCTGTGAGGTAGAGAAACCGGATGTTCTCCTGGACCGCGCCTTCGATCTCCTCGCGGTAGGCCGGCATCTCTTTTTGCGACCGCCGATAGACCACGGTCACCTGCTCGGCACCCAGGCGCCGGGCCACCCGGGCGGCGTCGATGGCCACGTTGCCACCGCCGATAACTGCCACCCGCCGGCCGGGGCTGGTGCGCCTGCCGAGATTGACTTCCCTTAAAAAACGCACCGCGTCCAGGACCCCCGGTGTTTCCCGTTCTCCGGCGATGCCCAGGTTGAGGGAGGCATGCGCGCCGACGGAGAGGAACACGGCCCCGAACCCTTCTTCTTCCAGGTCCTGCAGCGTCACGTCGACCCCGAAGCGAGTGCCGGTGCGCACATCGATGCCCAGAGACAGAATGTAATCAATTTCCCGGTCGAGCGCTGCCGGCGGCAGGCGATAGTCGGGGATGCCCACCCGCAGCATGCCGCCCAGTACTTCCAGAGCTTCGAAAATGGTCACCCCGTAGCCTCTCAGGCGCAGGTAGTAGGCCACCGTCAGGCCGGCCGGACCGGAGCCGATGACGGCCACCTTCTCGGGGCGGCCGTCGATGGCCGGAATGTCGAGCCTGGCGGCATGATCGGCGGCAAAGCGCTTGAGTTCCCGGATGGCGATGGGCGCATCTATTTCGGCCCGCCGGCAGGCCGCTTCGCAGGGGTGGGGGCAGACCCGGCCGAGGACCCCCGGCAGGGGCAGACGCTCCATGATCAGCGCCACGGCCTCCCGGTACTTGCCCTGTCCTATCAGCTGAACGTAGCCCTGTACATTGATGCCGGCCGGGCAGGCGTTCACGCAGGGGGCACGATCGTGTTTCTCGATGCAGTAGGTGATGGGAACCGCCTGCGGGAAGGCCCGAAAGACGGCCTGGCGCACCCCCAGCCCTTCATCCCACTCACTGGGCACGGACACCGGGCACACCTTGGCGCACTCGCCGCAGCCCGTACAGCGGTCTTCCCGGATGTAGCGCGGTTTGCGCAGGATGCTGACACGGTAATTGCCGATGTACCCGCTGACATCCGTGACCTGGCTGTAGGAAAAGAGTTCGATGTTGGGATTCTGGGCCACCTCCACCATTTTGGGGGTACCGATGC
>CAYUAQ010000066.1:0-23322 GCA_964442705.1 uncultured Desulfobacteraceae bacterium | reverse complement strand
TGCGCGACGGCATGGTGATCCCCCGGGAAAACCCGGAAAAGGGGATCCCCATCGACAAGCTGCTGCGCAGGGCGCACTTCAGCCCGGGCGGCACCATGCTCATGGCCGACTACTTCTACGACCCGCACAACGAGAACCTGGACCGCGAGTTCAAGGGCAATCTCTCCATGACCTACACCTTCGGCACCCACGGCGTGCGGGTGCGGGTGGACGAAGAGACCGGCAAGGTGGAGATACTCAAATACGTGGCCGCCCACGACGTGGGCCGCGCCATCAACCCCATGCTGCTGGAGGGGCAGGTGTACGGCGGTGTCATGATGGGCATCGGCTACGCCCTGACCGAACAGCTCATCCTGGATAAGGGCGAGATCATGAACCCCAACTTCCGGGACTACAAGATCCTCACGGCCAAGGACACCGTGCCCATCGAGGCGCCGGTCATCGAAACCCTGGACCACGACGGGCCTTACGGCGCCAAGGGTATCGGGGAACCTGGCTGCGTGCCCACGGCACCGGCCATCGCCAACGCCATCTACGACGCCGTGGGGGTCCGCATCCGGGAGCTGCCCATCACGCCCGAGCGGGTGCTGGCAGCCCTCAAACGCAAGAAAGGCGTCACTTCGTGCGGCATCGACCCGCTGACCGAGAAAGAGCACGAGTGTTCGTAACCCCTATCTCGTTAACCGCATGCAAAAGGGAGGAGCGTCATGAAAAAGCAGATCGTCCTGACACTGGCCGCCGTTTTCCTGGCCGTAACGCTGATCGGCGTGACCCTGCCCGCCCCGGCCGGCGCCGGTGCCATCACGCTGAGCTACGCCAATTTCCCGCCGGCCCCCACCTTTCCCTGCGTCCAGATGGAGCGCTGGAAAAAGGAGGTTGAAAAGCGCACCAAGGGCAAGGTCAAGGTGAACACCTATCCGGGCGGCACCCTGCTGGGCGCCAAGAACATGATGGACGGCGTCATCTCGGGCCAGGCCGACATCGGCAACCTGTGCATGGCCTATCAGCCCGGGCGCTTCGTGATCACCAACGCCACCAGCCTGCCCCTGGGGATCCCCAACGCCACGGTGGGCAGCATGGTGCTCTGGGACCTGTACAACAAGTACAAGCCCAAGAGCTTCGCCAAGGTCAAGGTACTGACCATGTTCACCACGGCGCCGGCCAACATCATGTCAAAGATTCCCATCCGCACCCTGGCCGACATCAAGGGCGTGGACCTGCGCGCATCCGGAGGTGCCGCCCAGATCCTCAAGGCCTGGGGCGCCAACCAGGTGGGCATGCCCATGTCGGCCACCCCCGAAGCCCTGCAGAAGGGCGTGGTCAAGGGGCTGTTCTCCTCGCTGGAGGTCATGAAGGACTTCAAGTTCGCCGAGATCTGCAAGTATGTCACCCTGACCGACACGGTCATCTACCCCTTTGCCGTGGTCATGAACATGGACTCCTGGAACAAGCTGCCCGACGACGTCAAGAAGGTGTTCGATGACCTGTCCTTCGACCAGGCCGTCTGGACCGGCGAATACATGGACAACCACGTCAAGGAGGCCGTTGCGTGGTCCAAAAAGGCCCAGAAGGTGGAGTTCATCCAGTTGTCCAAAGAGGAGAAGGCCCAGTGGGATGCGCGCCTGGCGCCCATCACCGAGAAGTGGATCCAGAAGGCCAAGGCTGACGGCTACCCGGCCGAGGCCATCGTCAAGGACATCAAGGCCTTCATCAAGAAGCACGAAACCAAGTAACTGGCCGAAAAGGCTCACGGAAACGGGCCAATGGGCCTGGGGCGAATCCACCGGGGCATCGGAAACGGAAGGTCGAACCCTTTTATGATGCAGACACTCAACCGCATCAACGATTTCCTGAACCGGCTGCTGCTGTGGATCGGGGGCGTGTTCCTGGTGGGCATGATCCTGATCACCTGCGCCAACATCCTCTTCCGCGTCGTGTGGGTGCCGGTGCGGGGCACCTTCGAGCTGATGGGCTTTTTCGGCGCCGTGGTGGCGGCTTTTTCCCTGGGCTACACCCAGCAGAAGAAGGGCCACATCGCCGTGGACGTGCTGATCAACACCTTCTCGGCGCGCACCCGCCGGATTCTTTCGGCCATAAACAGCCTCGTCTGCACGCTCTTTTTCGGGGCCGCCGCCTGGCAGCTGATCGTGAAGGCCCACACCCTGATGGCCACCGGCGAGGTCACCGAGACCCTGCGCGTCATCTACTACCCTTTCACCTACGCCGTGGCCCTGGGCTGCATCGTGCTGTGCCTGTCGCTGCTGACGGATTTCATCCAGGCCCTGTGGGGACACAAAGGAGAAAAGCAGCCTTGAGTCTCGTGGCGGTGGGCATCACGGGCATCGCGGCCCTGCTGCTGATCCTCTTCCTGCTGGGCATGCCGGTGGGCTTCGCCATGGCGCTGGTGGGCTTCTGCGGCTTCAGCTACGTGGTGTCGGTCAATGCCGGGCTCAACATGGTGGCCGCCGTCTTCTGGGAGACCTTCTCCAAGTACGGCCTGACCGTCATCCCGCTGTTCATCTTCATGGGCCAGATCGCCTTCTACTCGGGGGTCAACGAAAAGCTCTACAACGCGGCCTACAAGTGGGTGGGCCAGATCCGCGGCGGCATCGCCATGGCCACCGTGATGGCCTGCGCGGCTTTCGCCGCCATCTGCGGCTCCAACGCCGCCACGGCCGCCACCATGACCACCGTGGCCCTGCCCCAGATGAACAAATTCCGCTACAATCCGCGGCTGAGCACGGGCGCCATCGCCTGCGGCTCCACCCTGGGGGTGGTGATCCCCCCCAGCGTGGTGCTGATCATCATCGGCCTGTCTACCGAACAGTCCATCGCCAAGCTCTTTTATGGCGGCGTGGGCGCCGGCATCCTGCTGGCCGTGCTGCTGACCCTGAGCATCTACGTAGTCTGCCTGGTGCACCCCGAGTGGGGTCCGGTGGGCCCCAGAACCGGATTCATGGAGAAGCTCAAGTCCATCACCGGTGCGGCCGAGATGATCATCCTCTTTTTATTGGTCATGCTGGGGTTGTACTTCGGCTTTTTCACCCCGGCCGAGGCCGGCGCGGCGGGGTCCTTTTTCGCCGTACTCATCAGCGCCGTGCAGGGCAACCTGTCGTGGAGGGGTTTCCTGAACTCGGTCATCGACACCCTGCGCATCTCCTGCATGGTGATCATGATCGTGGCCGGCGCCATGATCTTCGGCCGTTTCCTGGCCGTCACGCGCATCCCCTTCGACATCGCCGCCTGGGTGGTCGGCCTGCCGGTTTCGGGAACGGTCATCATGGCTATCATCTTCGGCATCTACATCGTCGGCGGCGCGGTCATGGACGCCCTGGCCCTGTTGTTGATCACGATCCCCATCTTCTTTCCGGTGGCGCGCCAACTGGGCTACGACCCCATCTGGTTCGGGGTCACCATTACCGTGGTCACTACCCTGGGGGCCGTCACCCCGCCGGTAGGCGCCACCACCTACGTGGTGGGCGGCATGGCCAAGGACATCCCGCTGGAGGAGGTCTTCAAGGGAGTGGCGTACTTCCTGCCGGCTTACATCCTGTGCGTCATCCTGCTGATGCTGTTTCCCGGCCTGGCCACCTATCTGCCGGGGTTGATTAGATAAAAAAGGAAACATACAATGGTTTCCCTACGCTCAAAACCAATCTACGACATCGTCGTCGCCATCAAGGGGGCCGGCGAAATGGCCAGTGCCGTGGCCTGGCGTCTTTACATGGCCAACATCCGCAGGATCTTCATGCTGGAGGTCGAGCGGCCCGTGGCCGTGCGGCGGCTGGTGTCCTTCTGCGAGGCCGTGCACGACGGCCGCCAGACGGTGGAAGACGTCACCGCCGTGAAGGTGGAGTCGGTGCCGGACATCCAGGCGGCCTGGTCGCGGGGCGAGATCGCCGTCATCGTGGACCCGCGATGGTCGAGCCTCTCCGCAATCAAACCGGACGTCACCGTGGATGCCATCATTGCCAAGAAAAACCTGGGCACCACGCCGCACGAGGCGCCCCTGGTCATCGCCCTGGGCCCCGGTTTTTCCGCCGGCGAGGACGCCCACCTGGTCATCGAGACCAACCGCGGCCACCACCTGGGGCGCGTCATCACCAAGGGTCCTGCGGCCCCCAACACCGGCATTCCCGGAAACATCGCGGGCTACACCAAAGAGCGCGTGCTGCGCGCCCCGGCCGACGGGCGATTCGACGCGCAGCACGCCATCGGGGACCTTGTAAAGGCCGGGGACATCATCGGCGCGGTGGACGGCCAGGCGGTTCCCGCCCCCTTGGACGGCGTGCTGCGGGGGCTCATCCGCACGGGCACGCCGGTCACCCGGGGTCTTAAAATCGGCGACGTCGATCCCCGGGGAGACGTGGGCTTTGCACCCACCATCTCCGACAAGGCCCGCGCCGTAGCCGGCTCGGTGCTGGAGGCCATCCTGCGGGTTTACAACCACCCGCCGGGGGACAGCGGCAAAAAAAATGTCCCGGCGACGGGTGACGAGGCCCCATCGAAGGACGAAATCGACGCCCTGTCCCGGGACATCTTCGACGGCCGCGTGGCGGCGATCTCCCGGGCCATCACCCTGGTGGAGGACGAAGACCCGTCCGCCTGGAAATTGCTCGAAAAAATCTGGCCCCGCACCGCCAAGGCCCACCGCATCGGCATCACCGGCCCGCCGGGCGCCGGCAAGAGCACCTTCACCGCCCGGCTGGTCAAGCATTTTCGCGAAAACGGCCTGACCGTGGGCATCGTGGCCGTGGACCCCAGCAGCCCCTTCACCGGCGGCGCCTTCCTGGGCGATCGCCTGCGCATGAAGGACATCAGCCAGGACCCGGGTGTGTTCATCCGCAGCATGGCCACCCGGGGCAGCGGCGGCGGCCTGGCGCGCCAGGCCAGCGCCGTGGCAGACATCCTGGCCGCCGGCGGCAAGGACGTCATCATTTTCGAAACCGCGGGCGTGGGCCAGACCGAGCTGGACATCCTGGCCGCAGCCGACACCATCGTCCTGCTGACAGTGCCCGACGCCGGCGACTTCATCCAGGCCATGAAGTCGGGCACCATGGAAGCCGCCCACATCATCGTGGTCAACAAGTGCGACCTGCCGGGCGCCGACCGCATGAAAAACGACATTCAGGCCATGCTGGCCATGCGTGTGTCCGAGGGACGCCACCCGGTGAAGGTGCGGCTGGTCGACTCCGTCAAGGGCGAAGGCATCACCGAAATCTACGCCGACATCCGGGCACACCTGGACGAACTGAAAACCGCGGGTGCCTACCGGGAGCGCCGCCGCAGAACCGCGGAACGGGTGCGCCTGCTGGTGGACCACCGGCTCAAGCAGGCCTTCTGGACGGCCGAACGCCGGGAGACGCTGGCATCGCTCCTTGACCGTCCCGGCCCCCCGCCCTCGCCCTATGCCGTGGCTCGGGAACTGCTCGGACGCGAGATTTGACTGAACCGCGCATGAAGGGGGCCGATTCATCAATAAATCGATGCGTCACCGTATTTGCAAATCTGGCCACCAAGCGTTTCGGCTTCACGATGACGGCAGAACCTCTATCCCATGCATAACGGACAAATGCCCCCTTGGGCAAAGGCTTGCCATGACGACCCTCATCGAAGCCCTGCAACTGGAAAACGGCGGTGTGGTCAGCCTGGTGGGGGCCGGCGGCAAGACCAGCCTGATGTTCCGCCTGGCGGCCGAACTGGCCGGTGCCGGCCGCCGGGTGATCACCACCACCACCACAAAAATCTTGTACCCCACCGAGGCGCAGTCGCGCCACGTGCTGGTGGATCCCGACCCGCGGTCCCTCCGGGAAAGGGCGGCTGCCGCTGCGGGAAAATACCGTCACTTGACCCTGGCCCATCCGCGACCGTCCGAGCACCCCGGGAAGTTGACCGGGCTGTCCCCCCAGCTGGTGGACGATCTGTGGGCCACAGGCTGCTGCGACTGCATCCTGGTGGAAGCCGACGGCGCCGCCGGCCGGCCCCTCAAGGCACCGGCACCCCACGAACCGGTCATCTGTGCGGGCACCACCTGCGTGGTGGGCGTGGTGGGTGTGCAGGTTCTGGGCAGGCCTTTGACGGATCAGTGGGTTTTTCGCCGGGATTACTTTTCCCGTGTGACTGGGCTCGCGGCCGGCGAACCCGTGGACGTATCCGCCGTGGCAGCAGTGCTGCTGTCCAGCCGAGGAATCTTCAAAGACGCGCCCGAGGGGGCTCGTAAGACGGTTTTTCTCAATCTGTGCGGCGATCCCGGACTTGTGGAAGCCGGCCGCCAGATGGTCCGACAACTCAAACAGGACCAGCGCTGCGCCGGCCTTTCGCGTCTCGTCATCGGCAACGGACTGGACATGCCGGCGGTATTGGAATATCATGATCTAAACGCAGGCGATTAATACCTTACTCCGGGAAAACTTTCATAAAAAACAAGAAAATATTAGCCCGTGTCGGCTTTGCATGAAAGGCACAAAGGGGCAAAGGCACAGAGGCAGAAGGGGGAGGCATGCGCTCATTGGCGTAATTTCTGTCTGCGTGGGTCTGTGTGGGTCCGTGGCAAAAAACAAAAAGCTATTGGGTTGCGGGCAGCGCCCGTATTGGGATAGGCGTCGTCAATCAGACAACAGCGGGAAAGAGCATGGAAAACATCTTCACCGAAATAGACAAGAACCTGCGCCGGGGCCGCCACATGGTGCTGGCGCGCATTATCCGCCAGGTGGGGTCGGCCCCGCGGGGTACCGGCACCAAGTGCCTCATCATGGAGGACGGCACCCTCAAAGGCACCATCGGCGGCGGCCTGCTGGAGTACCAGGTGCTGGAAAAAGCGCGGGAGGTGACCGGCCGGGGCCGCTCCGAGACGCTGCACTTCAAACTCACCGGAACCGAGCTGGCACAAAGCGAAATGCTGTGCGGTGGCCTGGCAGACGTCTACCTGGAACCTCTCTCACCGGACAACCCGGCCACGCTGGAGATCTTCGGCCGCTTGAACACCCTGCTGTCCGAGGGTCGCTCCGGCATACTGGTCACGCAGATCGCCGACGGGATGTCCCAGGACGCCAGGGGTGGACGAATGCTGATCGAAGATGACGGCAACCGCACCGGCACCATCGCGGACCTGTCCGAAAAAAACCTGCAGCGTCTGCTGAAAAAGCCGTCCGTGGCCCTGGTGAAGACCGTGGGTGACGGACCTGCGGTTTTCGGGGAGCCCGTGCGCCCCGACGACGTCCTCTATCTCTTCGGCGCCGGCCATGTCTCCACCCAGGTGGCGCCCCTGGCCGCCATGGTCGATTTCCGGGTGGTGGTCATCGACGACCGGCCCGATTTCGCCAGCCGGGAACGCTTCCCGGCGGCCGACGAGGTCGTGGTGGCGCCTTTTGCGGACGTGTTCGCCAACATCGGCGTGAACCGCTCCACCTACGTGGTGATCCTCACCCGCGGGCACACCCACGATCGCGACGTGCTGGCCCAGGCTTTGAAAAAACCGGGCGCCTACATCGGCATGATCGGCAGCCGACGCAAGCGGGATGTCATCTACCGTTCGCTCATGGAGGAGGGGGTCTCCGCCAAACAGCTGGAACAGGTGCACTCCCCCATCGGGCTGGACATCGGCGCTGAAACGCCCGAAGAGATCGCCATCAGCATCGTGGCCGAACTCATCCAGGTACGCGCCCGGCAGCGCGGCCAGGCCGGAGGCGTGCATTGAGCGGCAGCGGCACCCTGCATCTGCTGGAGGTGCGGCTTTTTCCCGAAAAGGGGCCCGACCTGTCGGTCTATCCCTTCAACCTGCCGTTGTTTCACCACACCCAGCGCATCGCGTTCACCACGGCGGTCACCTTCTTTGTGGGCGAAAACGGGACCGGCAAGTCGACCCTGCTCAAGGCCCTGGCCCGCAAGTGTGGCATCCAGATCTGGAAGGACGAGGAGGGTACGCGCTTTGACCGCAACCCTTACGAGGACCGCCTGCACCGTTTCATCGACATCCGCTGGGCCGACGGGCCCGTGCCGGGCTCCTTCTTCGACGCCGAGGTCTACCGCCACTTCGCACTCTACGTGGACCAGTGGGCGGCGGCTGACCCTGGCCTGCTGGAGTACTTCGGCGGCAAGTCCCTGGTCTCCCAGTCCCACGGCCAGTCTCTCATGTCCTTTTTCAAATCCCGCTACGGCATCCGCGGGCTGCACCTGCTGGACGAACCCGAGACCGCGCTTTCGCCCCGCAGCCAGATCGAGTTGCTCAAGCTGCTGCACGAGATGAGCCGCAGCGCGCCGGTGCAGTTCATCGTGGCCACCCACTCCCCCATTCTGCTGGCCTGCCCCGGCGCCGGCATCCTGAGCTTCGACAGCACCCCGGTCTCCGCCGTGGCTTACGAAGACACGGCCCACTACCGGATTTACCGCGATTTTATCACCGATCGTGGTAAATACCTATGAACATTGCTGAACGCATTGCGAACACCCGTGCAAAGCGATACCGAAACAACGCACAGCTGGCAGTATCCACATAATCCTTGACATCCGACTCGCCCTTCGCAGGAAGGCATTCCAGCCTTTCCGGGAAACAAGCCGGCACGCAGCCCCTGAGGAGGATCTTTTTCCTCATCAGCCTCTTCGACCTGTTGGAAAACGCCGCCACCACATCCACGTACTCAAACACGAGTCCGGCGAACACCATCGAGACAGGGGCGACCAGGAAGTCCGGGGCAGTGATGTCGGCCTCGATCAACTCCAGGTTGGGAATCCTGCCGGCAAAGCGACTCCTGAGAATATTCAGGTAGGCGGGGTTAATATCGACGCCCACAACACGTCGGGTTTTTGTTGTGTCTATGTGCTCGAAACCGCTGCCGGTTGCGCACCCGACCACCGCCAAAGACGCGGGGGTGTATTCTGCCAGCGCAAGTGCCATCAGCTTGCTTAGCGCCTGGGCCTGGGCGACCTCGGGAAGGGACATGTGGGCTTCGTAATCGGAGGCCGGTATTTTCAGCCAGGGATTCTTCATGTGATCGCACCGAATGTATTCCACGGTGCCGAAATAGACGAGCCCATCAGATTACTCTGGCAATAATGCGGGCTCCGTAAAAACCCAGTCTCTATTTTTAACGGGGGTGTGGCAGGAGATGCAAACCTGCATGCCCTTTTCAAAAGGCTTTTTTTCAAGCCCAACCCAACGCGCCCAGCCCCATCCATAGCTTTCGGAATCTCTTTTAGAATTTTTGATGTAGATGGTAGTACAACTCAAACATTACGCTGAATAGTTACAGAATTTTTAAACATGAACTCCGGATGAACAAACTTGCCGGGGACAGTAGCTCCCTGCCAATTTTTTAGCTGTGCATCTTTCCATACAACCTTTCCTATAACAGCACCGTCAGGCCAGGGATTGGTTTCGGCGCTACGGGCTGCTTCAACGGCAATATCATTTCCTACAACACCCGCAACGTATTGTTGTCAGTCCGGTGTGACACAGCAATGATTGCCCATTTCTGCCAGCCTTCAGGATAGGCAATACCGTGAGATGGCGCTACGGGATTTTCGGGGGCATAGATAGTAATTGCCACCGCGGAAATCACCAGGGAGGCCATAATGAGTATCGCCGATCTTTCCGCTTTCATCCGCAGTCTCCTTTTGGATTTACAGCTTTTTCGTTCTTTCTTCGCACCGGCATCACGTGGATATAGGCGACAAACATGACTTTGGTGTAGGATGCATTTGGCCTCGCTCTACCAAACATCTTCAACGGAGGGGTCATCATATCGCGCAATGGTTTCCAGCCATTCCGGCATTCCCTCTTTTATACCTTCCTTTAAATCGACCAGCTCTTCTTTTTCTATCAAACTCTTCTCGGACATGAAGGTGTAGAACTTTTTCAGGCTTGCCGCGTTGCCCTTTATACTTGTCCGGCTGGCCCACATCGCTTTTCTGATGAACCAGTACCCCAGAAACATATCCACGTAATCGGCGCCGTCTTTTGCTTCTAACGCATCTTCGGAAAGCAGGAATTCGTTTATATAGAAATCGATATTAAAAAGATGGTTTTTTATGGTTTTTTCCGACAGGCCGGATGCCTCCAGCCATTGCTCGAATTCATTCAACAGGCGCTTGTTCGCTTTCCGTATCTTTTTGCATTTTTCCTCAAATTTTTGAAAATCATCCATTTTCACTACCCACTATATTCCTTTCCCCTGAAGCAGTTCTGCCAGACGCTTTCAGGGCATGGCAAAACCTACCGCGGAAAGCCATCAGCTGCAGTGCCCTGTTCGGCGGATACTTTCTTTTCCAGAACCACCAGAAGCCGGGTTGCGAATATTAAAGGAAACAGATCGCATATCTTATCAACGGCTTTCATTACAGGAAAAGCTTTATCCGGATACAGTTGAGGCATGGAATATCCCCCGCTGGCGACATATGATATTCCTGCCATTCTCTGTTTGGCAATCACGCTCCAGTTTTCCAGAAATGATTGATATTTTCTTCCCAAGAAAATCCTTGAAGCGTTTCCTTGGGCGGCATAGTAGCGCTCTTCACCGGATGACCATTGCCTTGGCGCAAACATTCGGATACTATTCCGCAACCCCAATTCCTCATGATGAAAGAGGCCGAAGACAATTATTCCTAACATACTCATACATGGATCAAAAATCAGGACCCGCCCCTCAGGCGCCAATACGCGATGAAACTCTTTCAAGGCGGTCCCCGGGTATCTCAAGTGGTGAAAAACATCAAAAAGGATAAGATTATCGACGGTGTTGTCAGAAAATGATAGATGATAAGCATCCTCCACGCGATCAATCCATGCATTAGGAAATATATCTGTCCTTATGCAATTGGGGATAATTTTTGTAATACTGCCAATGCCGGAACCGAGCTCAACAGTATATGAATCGAGTCCATGTGAGAGATGTTTTGCTATTAGTTTATAAAAGGTTATATATATATCCTCCAATAAAGGCTTCTTCCTCCAGGACACTAGGTTTCTATTAATCTCCTCATCATGTCTTGATTTTTGCATGTCCAAAATAGGTGTCACCGAAATAGGTGTCAAACCTTGAATTGTGAAATAAAGCCTTCACAGTAATCTCTAAAAGCAGAGTCTTGTGCCATTCTGGCTTTAACCGCCCTCACGCAATGGCTTACCGATGAGTAAGTCAAGCCAAAAATGGCACCGATCTTTTCGTTGGTTAGCAAACCTGTCTGCCACATCAAATAAACAATGAGATCCCGTTTTTCTTTTTTCGGACCAGATACTCTCGATAATTGCTGGAATTCCTGGAGATCGCAGTCAAGCAAGTCGGCCGCCTTTACCGCAATTTCTCCTGGATCCAGGCTTCCTGCCGATTGCCGCTGACCGGCGATCTCTTTGTCAAGCTTCTCCGGCAGGTATCGTTTGCGAAGGCGCGTGACAAATTCCCTGGACCCTAAAAACAAGCCATGCCGAAAATCTTCCCACAGCCGCTTGGGCTCCCTTGAATATCTCTGAACTTTCTCCCGGTACAATTTGTGCCTGTCTTTACAAGGTTTGACCCCTTTACTGCTCTTTACTGCTTCTCTATTTCAGGATCATTTCAGGATCACCTGCAGGGTTTCCATGAAATAATCGATTTCCGCTTCCGTGTTGTAGTAGTGAACCGACGCGCGCACGACCTCTTCGAGCCCGCGCTGACGAAATGACACCAGATTGCCAGAGCCCCCGGCCGTGGAGACGTTGATCCTGTATGGCTTGAGCCGCCGCTGGATTTCGGGGGGCGACAACGACCCGGCCGTGAAGGTGACGATGCCGCATCGTTCACGCCCCTCATCGGTGATCTCCACGCCCTCGATTTTCGCCAGCTTCTCTCTCAATTTCCCGGCCAGATGATAGATGCGCGATTGGATGGCATTCATTCCATAGGAGAGGGCGTAGTCAACCGCCACCCCCAGCGCGCCCTTGCCGGCGAAATACTGCTCCCAGTTTTCGAATCGCCCGGCGTCCGGACGAACCCGATAGGCCGTCGGCGAAACCAGTGTGGCGGCATGCAGGTCCAGGAAGGGAGGGTCCAATCGGTCCGCCAGGCCTTTGCACACATACAGGAACCCGGTTCCGCGCGGTCCACGCAGGTACTTCCGGCCCGTGCCGCACAGAATGTCACAGCCGATGGCTTCGACATCCAGCGGCAGCTGGCCCACCGCCTGGCAGGCATCCAGCAAGAAGGGGACGTTGGCCGCCTTGGCGATCTTTCCGACGGCTGCGGCCGGGTTCACCAGTCCCCCACCGGTGGGAATGTGGCTGATGGAGATGAGCTTGACACGCTCGTCTATGAGGTTTTCAAGGCGGCGCGTGTCGATCTGGCCGAACTCGTCATTGGGTACGAAAACGATCTCCACACCGCAGCGCCGGGCCTGGTGGTTGTAGGCGATGACATTGCTGCCGTACTCGGCGAGGGTGGTCAGGATGCGGTCACCGGCAGAAAATCGAAAGCTGTAAAATGCCATGTCCCAGGCCCGGGTGGCATTTTCGACAAAGGCAATTTCGTCCGCCGCACAATTGAGCAGCTTGGCCGTGGCGTGGTAAAAACGGTCCAGTGATTCGCGCTCTTCATCGGCGGTCTCATACCCACCGACGCGTTCCTCCTTGTAAAGATATGCGTGCAGGGCATCGGCCACCGGCCGCGGCATCAGCGCGGCCCCGGCATTGTTGAAATGCACGATATTTTCACAGTGGCGCGTGTCGGCCCTGGCACGGGCAATGTCAAAATCAGTTTTCATCGCAAGAATCCGGGGTGGGTGTCAAATTCTGCAACCATAGACACGGCGAGAGAACGGTTATCGCGCAAATCATCAACCGGCAGGTGTTGCTTGTGATTGCCATGGGGAGGATTCGTAAACCTGAGTGTGGTGCGCGCCTGTCGATATGCAGCGCCGGCGGAGCAGCGGTCAGGTAGAGCGACGCAACATACTCAGCTTGATATCACCGATTTCCTCCATCTGCGCTTCTTGAATCTCCATCAATCTCTGCCATTGCTTCTCAAGCAGGTGATCTATCTTTTCATGAATGAGCCTGATTTCCAATTCAGCTTTTAGATTGACCTGATAATCATGCTGGGAACGGATCCGGTCTTTTTGCTCCTGACGGTTTTGACTCATCATGATAGTCGGAGCTTTGACTACCGCCAGGCACGACAAGAGCAGGTTTAACAATTCAAGGTTTGACACCTCATCCTTAATACTGAAAGTGCCGGTGTCAACCATTATAAACAATTCAAGGTTTGACCCCCTTCTTGGATTTTCATAACAAAAAAAATCGCGTTGAGCCAGTTTTTCGGCCAATAGCCGCTTTTCCAGAAAGAACAGCGTCGCAAATAGTGGTCCGGACGCAGGCGTGGCAACAAGGCAATAATAATGGACCAAGACAACAAGGGGTCGTAAGAAGCCGGCAGGGTTCCGGCTGCAGGCGTGGTTATTTGGCTTTTTTGGCCTGTTCGATCAGTTCCAGCAGCGAGAGCACCTTGGGCTTGGTGGGGCCGGAAAAAGCGCAGGCCCACTGTTCTTCGGTCAATCGTTCCTTGAAGTAGGCCTCCACCTGGAACCGGCGGTACCAGCAGTCCAGGCTCTTGAAGCACGGCAGGCCGTTGTTTTCGGTACGGCAGTAAGCGAAGGTGATCTGGTGCCCGAGGCGCGGGCAGCGGATTTGGACGTCGTCGTCCGGTGGGGTGGTGGGCAGCTCTTGCATGGCTTTTCCTGCTGGAGCCGCCGGCACCGGAGGGATGCCGGCGGCTGCAATGGTTCGGTGTTCACATCAGCCGGTGAACTGTTTGGGCTTGGGCAGCGGCGCGATGTCCGCCAGGGCCCGCTGGATCTCCTCTTCGGCCAGTTCGTGGTCAGCCAGCTTGCCGCTCAGGTAGGCCTCGTAGGCGGCCATATCCACCAGGCCGTGGCCGCTCCAGTTGAACAGGATGACCTTCTCCTTGCCCTCTTCCTTGGCCTTGAGCGCTTCGCGGATGGCGATGGCCACGGCGTGGTCGGTTTCCGGCGCGCTGATAAACCCCTCGGTGCGGGCGAAGGTGATGCCGGCCTGGAAGGTCTCCAGTTGCGGGATGGCCACAGCGCGGATCAGGTTGTCCAGCAGCAGCTGGCTGATGATGGGCGCCATGCCGTGGTAGCGCAGGCCGCCGGCGTGGATGCCCTCGGGCACGAAGGTGTGTCCCAGGGTGTGCATGGGCAACAGGGGCGTCATCTGCACGGTGTCGCCGAAGTCGTAGGCGAAGGGCCCGCGCGTCATGGTGGGACACGAGGTGGGCTCGACACCGATGATGTCGATTTCCTTGCCGTTGATCTTGTCGCGCACGAACGGCAGGATCATGCCGGCGAAATTGCTGCCCCCGCCGGCGCAGCCGATGATCACGTCGGGGTAGTCGCCGGCGATGGCCATCTGCTTCTGGCACTCCAGGCCGTTGACGGTCTGGTGCAGCATGACGTGGTTGAGCACGCTGCCCAGAGAATACTTGGTGGTCTCGTCCTGCACGGCGGCCTCCACGGCCTCGCTGATGGCAATGCCCAGGCTTCCCGGGGAGTCCGGGTTTTCCTCCAGGATCTTGCGCCCGGCGGCGGTTTCCGAGCTAGGGCTGGCGATGCAGGTGCCGCCCCAGGTTTCCATCATGATGCGGCGGTAGGGCTTCTGCTGGTAGCTGACCTTGACCATGTAGACCTTGCACTCCAGGCCGAAAAGGGAGCAACAGAAGGCCAGCGCGCTGCCCCACTGGCCGGCGCCGGTCTCGGTGGTGATCTTCTTGGTCCCCGAGATCTTGTTGTAGTAAGCCTGGGCGATGGCCGTGTTGGGCTTGTGGCTGCCGGCCGGGCTGACGCCCTCGTTTTTGAAGTAGATCCTGGCCGGCGTGTCCAGGTATTTTTCCAGGGCGTAGGCCCGGTAGAGCGGGGTCGGCCGCCAGATGAGATATTTTTCCAGCACCTCCTCGGGAATGTCGATAAAGCGCTCCTGGCTGACCTCCTGCTCGATGAGCGGCATGGGGAAAATGGGGAGCAGATCTTCCGGTCCCACGGGCTGTCCGGTTCCGGGGTGCAGCGGCGGCTCCATCGGCGTAGGCATGTCGGCGGCAATGTTGTACCACTGGCGCGGCAGTTCAGACTCGGGCAGAAAAATCTTTTTTACTTCCATTACGCCTCCTCCTCTATTCATTGGGTTAACCGGAAAAAATCCCCCTCTAACGCATGAAACGGCCGCGGTGACAATTGAGCCTGTTGCCGCGCCCATTGATCACGGTATTTTTACTGCGTCTGTTTTAAAAAATGAACGATATTCATAAAGATATTGCCTATACCCCTCCGCCGAAAAATTCAACCCTAAAATGAAAGGTTGCTGATTTTTAACGCCCCACTGCGGTATTCGCGCTTCATTGCCTGCCTCCGGCGGCCTGCAGCCGCTCCACGACACGTTTCATCATGGCGGCGTCTTCGTACGGCTGGGGCGATTCGTTGATGATGGTGATCTCGAAATTCCGGCGCACCAGCTGCCGGGCCAGGGGTTCGAAGAAGGCCTCCTCGGTGGGAATGTGCCGTTTTTCACCTTTGGGACCGTACTCGATGCCCGAAAAATGGGCGTGAAAGGCCCGCGGCAGGCCCTCGAGCAGCCCACTCCAGTCGATTTCACCCTGATGACGGGCGTACAGGTGGGCAAAATCGATGGTGATGCCGCAGCCGGTGTCTTTCATGAGGGCGAAGATCTCCTCCATGGATCCGAACTGGGAGGGTTTGCCGGTGGTTTCCGGGCACAACTGCACGTTCCAGCACCGGGCGGCGATCTCCTCCTGGAGGGACGCGATCTCCTGGCGGATCATGTCGTAGGTCTCTTGCGGGCTGCGCTTCTGGTAAAAGCCGGGGTGAAACACCACCTTGGCGGCCCCCATGGCGTGGGCGCGTTCACAGGAATCCAGGATGCGCTGCCGGCTGGCAGCCAGTTTGTCGTCCTCGTAGGAGGCCAGGTTGATGTAATAGGGGGCGTGCACAGAGAGTACGACCCCCAGTTCGTCGGCCAGCTCACCCGCCTTGACGGCATCGTCGACCTTCATGCGCACGCCGTAGGTGAACTCGACCTCCATGCAGTCCAGGCCCATGCGGGCCACCCTGCGAATACCGGCCAGGTTTCCCTTGCCGGCGGAACCGGCGGGACCGATGCGGATCATGGTGCAGGCATCCCCGACTCTACCATACATCCTCCTCCGGAGCCGGCGGCGGGTCGGCGGCGGGCTCCTTTTTCCTGCCGAAACGCTCCTTGATGCGCCGCCCCAGGCGCCGCAGCTTGATGTACAGGAAGATCAGCAAGCCGAAAAACACGCACAGGAACACGATGTTGAAGAGCGGAAAATGATTGTAATCCTGTGACTGCACTTTCTTCAGGCTGACGGCGTTGGGGAACATCGCAAAGATCTTGATGCGCCAGCCATAGTACTTCACCAGCACCCAGGGCTTGGGACTGGCGGTGGCGTACTCCTGGGCCTCGGCGGCCAGATCGGCGCTGTCGAACTTGAAATAGGGCGGCCACCCCCAGCCGGTGTCCTCGTTGCGGAAAACCAGGACCTTGCCGTCGCGCGTGATGGTGTTGATGAAGCGCACGTCGCGAATGCCGGCCGGTTTTTCCTTCTGCCTGGCCTTGGACTCGGTGCCCGGCTTCTCCGGTCCGCCCGTGACCATGCGCTTGACGTCGGTGCCGGTGATCTGCACCACCTTGGTGTGTGGCAGGGTGTAACACAGCACCCCGCCCAATGCCAGCAGGATGAGTACCAGCAGGATGTATTTTACGGTTTTCAGTATTTTCATGGGCTTCCTGTCTCCGGTCTAAGTTTCCAAACGTTTTCCAGCCCTGCGCAGCGAGGGGGATGTATGCAACCGCAGCGAAGGGCGGACGGCGCCCCCGCCCCTGCAATCCCCCTTTTTTAATGCAATCGGATGCCGCTTGCAAGCGAATAGTCACGGGGCCCATTGCATCGGCTCCGCCAAACACGGCAAACGGTTGTAATTTCGCCTGCCTTGACGTATAGATTTATAATTGAAGTATCCGAAACGACCCCAGGCTCCAACGACCCCCACAACACGAGGTACGACATGCCGACAACCGACGCCAACAAGCCGTGTGACTTCACCATCTACGGCGTGCTCGGGGACCTCTCCCGGCGCAAACTGATCCCCTCTCTCTACCAGCTGGAGCGGGCCGGGCGGCTGCACTCCGACACCCGCATCATTGGCGTCGCCCGGCATGAACTCGGCCGTGAGGATTTCCAGACCCGCATGGGCGAGGCCCTGGAAACCTTTGTGGGCGAACCTCTCGACGCCGAAGCGGCTAAACGCCTGATAGACCGTCTGCACTACGTACTCATCGATCTGCAGGCGCCGGACCAGTACAGCCGGCTGGCCGAAATCGTGGACCAGGATCGGCGGGTGCTGGTCAACTACTTTTCGGTGGCCGCCTTCCTGTTCGACGACATCTGCCGGGGCCTGGAGCAGGCCGGCCTCATCACCCCGGAGACCCGCGTGGTGCTGGAAAAGCCCATCGGGCGGGACCTGGCCTCGTCGCAGGAAATCAACGACGTCGTGGCGCGCGTGTTCGCCGAGGAACAAGTGTACCGCATCGACCACTACCTGGGCAAGGAAACCGTGATGAACCTCATCGCGCTGCGCTTCGCCAACTCCATCTTCACCACCAACTGGGACCACAACACCATCGACCACGTGCAGATCACCGTGGCCGAGGAGGTGGGCATCGAGGGCCGCTGGGGCTATTTCGACAAAGCCGGCCAGCTGCGCGACATGGTGCAGAACCACCTCATGCAGATCCTGACCCTGGTGGCCATGGAGCCGCCGGTCAACCTGCAGGCCGACAGCCTGCGCAACGAAAAACTCAAGGTCCTCAAGGCCCTGCGGCCCATCACGGTGGAAAACATGGACGACAAGGTGGTGCGCGGCCAGTACGGCGCCGGGTTCATCGAGGGCCGCCCCGTGCGAGGTTACCTGGAGGAAGAGGGCGGCAACCCCCATTCCACCACCGAGACCTTCGTGGCCATCCGGGTGGACATCGACAACTGGCGCTGGGCCGACGTGCCCTTTTACCTGCGCACCGGCAAGGCCATGGCCACCAAACGCTCGGAGGTGGTCATCATCTTCAAGCGGCTGCCCCACAACATCTTCGCGGACTCCTACCGCAACCTGCCGCCCAACAAGCTGATCATCCGCCTGCAGCCCGACGAGGGCGTGGAAATCGAGATGCTCAACAAGATCCCGGGCATCGGCGAGGGCGTGCGGCTGCAGCGCACCATGCTGGACCTGAGCTTCTGCGAAGCCTTCAACGGCGAGCGCATTGCCGACGCCTACGAACGCCTGATCCTGGAGATCATGCAGGGAGACCAGGCCCTCTTCATACACCGCGACGAGGTGGAACTGTCCTGGACCTGGATCGACTCCATTCAGAACGCCTGGGCCCAGAGCAACGAAGCGCCCAAAAAATACCCGGCCGGCAGTTGGGGCCCGGTGGCTTCGGTGGCCCTGCTGGCGCGGGACGGACGCGAGTGGGAAGAATAGGGGACGGTGCCGCCATGGGAAACCCCGACATCAAAAGATTTGGGGACCGCCACCGCCTAGCTGCGGCCCTGGCCGGACGTATCGCCGACCTGCTCACCGACACCGTGCAGCGCACCGGGCGGGCGGGCCTGGCGGTCTCGGGCGGATCCACGCCGGCGGTCCTGTTCGACCGGCTGTCGCAGCGGGCCCTGCCCTGGGAAAAGGTGGTCGTCACCCTGGTGGACGAGCGCTGGGTGGAACCGTCCGACCCGGATTCCAACGAGCACCTGGTACGCACCCGCCTGCTGCAGCATCGGGCGGCGGTCGCCGCCTTCATCGGCCTCAAGCCCCCGGCGGCCACGGCAGCGGAAGGTGAGGCCGAGTGCGAGCAGCGCCTGGCGCAGGTCCCGCGGCCCTTTGCCGCACTGGTCCTGGGCATGGGCGAGGACGGCCACACGGCCTCCCTGTTTCCCGGGGCGGCCCAGCTGCCGGCGGCCGCGAACCTCGGCACCGAGCGCACCTGCATGGCCGTCACGCCGCCCAACGCCCCCCACGACCGCATGACCCTGACCCTGCCGGCCATCCTGGACGCCGGCCGCATCTTCCTGCACATCACCGGAGAAGACAAACGGCGGGTCCTACACAAAGCCCTGCAGGAGGGACCCGCCGAAGACATGCCCATCCGTTTCATCCTGCGCCAGCAGATCACCCCCCTGGAGGTTTTCTGGGCGCCCTGAAGGAGACAGCCCATGCACAAAACCGTCGAAAACGTCACGCGGCGCATCGTCGCGCGCAGCCGAAAACACCGTGAAGCCTACCTGCAACGCATCGAGCGGGACCGCGCCCAGGGCCCCTTTCGCAACCGGCTGCCCTCCAGCAACCTGGCCCACGATCTGGCCGGATGCGACGCAGGCTGCCGCACGGCCCTGCTGGACGACAGCCGCCCCAACATCGCCATGGTTTCGGCTTACAACGACATCCTGTCGGCCCACCGGCCCTACGAGACCTATCCCGCCGTCATCCGGGAGGCCGTGGCCGCCGCCGGGGGCGCGGCCCAGTTCGCCGGCGGCGTGCCGGCCATGTGCGACGGCGTCACCCAGGGCGAGCCGGGCATGGACCTGAGCCTCATCAGCCGCGACGTCATCGCCATGTCCCTGGCCATCGCCCTTTCGCACAACGTCTTCGACGGCGCGCTGCTGCTGGGCATCTGCGACAAAATCGTGCCCGGCCTGCTCATGGGCGCGCTGCAGTTCGGCCACCTGCCCATGATCCTGGTGCCGGCCGGCCCCATGACCTCGGGCCTGCCCAACAAGGAGAAGGCCCACGCGCGGGAACTTTTCGCCCAGGGCAAGATCGACCGCCGGGAGATGCTGGACTACGAGACCCGCGCCTACCACAGCCCCGGCACCTGCACCTTCTACGGCACGGCCAACTCCAACCAGTTGATGGCCGAGATGCTGGGGCTGCACCTGCCCGGCGCCTCCTTCGTCAACGCCGGCACGCCGCTGCGAGAGGCTCTGACGCGGGCGGCGGCCGCCCGCGTGACGGCCATGACCCACCTGGGCGGCGACTACACCCCCATCGGCCGCGTGGTCAGCGAGAAAACCGTGGTCAACGCCATGGTGGGCCTGCTGGCCACCGGCGGCTCCACCAACGAGACCATCCACCTGGTGGCCATCGCCCGGGCCGCCGGCATCCGCATCGACTGGAACGACTTCGCCGACCTGTCGGACGTGGTGCCCCTCATCGTGCGCATCTATCCCAACGGGCCCGGCGACATCAACTCCTTCCAGCAGGCCGGCGGCATGGCCCTGCTGATCCGCGAACTGGTCAAGGGTGGCCTGGTCCACGAGGACGTGCAGACCGTGGCCGGCCCCGGCCTTTCGCGCTACCTGCGGCAGCCCGTGCTGGAGGGCGCAGAGGCCGTCTGGCGGGAGGGGCCGCAGCAGTCGGCCGACCCCGAGGTCATGGCCACCGTGGCGGCGCCCTTCGACCCCATGGGCGGCATCAAGATCCTGTCCGGCAACCTGGGCCGCGCCATCATGAAGATCTCGGCCCTGGCCGACGGCGAGCGCACCCTGGTGGAGGCACCGGCCGTGGTTTTCGACAGCCAGCACGAGCTGGAAGAGGCCTTCAACGCCGGTCGCCTGGACCGCGACCTGGTGGCCGTGGTGCGTTTCCAGGGACCCCAGGCCAACGGCATGCCGGAGCTGCACAAGCTGATCACCTATCTCTCCATCATCATGGACCGCGGCCACACCGTGGGCCTGGTGACCGACGGGCGCCTGTCCGGCGCCTCGGGCAAGGTGCCCTTCGCCATCCACTGCACCCCGGAGGCCTACTGCGGCGGCACGCTGGCCAAGGTCCGGGATGGCGATATGATTCGCATGGACGCGGCCGCCGGCACGCTGGCGCTCAAAGTGGACGACAAAGAACTGGCGCGGCGCCAAGCGGTGACCCCCGACCTCGCCAGTCACCAATACGGCCTGGGCCGGCAGATCTTCGCCCCCTTGCGCCGCAACCTGCTGGGCGCCGAGCAAGGCGGCACTTCCATCTTCACCTACGGCGGGGACTGCTGCCAGGTTAAGACGGTGGAAAAATGATTTCTTTGGCGGAAACACCCAAAAGCGCGACCGGTGTTTCGGTGAAGCGACATCAGCCACTCGGGGGAAAAGACGTTCGGCTGAGCGGCGTTAAGAATTTCAATCTGTCTGAGGAGCCTGCGACGAGTTCTTGAAATTCAAGGCGATCAGTCGGACGGCGCCCCGGATGGACGTAGGCGCGAAACCGAAACGCCTGCCGCGCTGCGCGTCGTATGGTTCCGAAACCAAACAGGAGCGAGGCCGAAAATGTCCCCTAAAGACAATCCAGACTGGAAGACGGACCCCCTGGACATCCTGCGCGCCGGGCCGGTGATCCCGGTGATGGTGATCCGCGAGGTCGAACGAGCCGTGCCTCTGGCCAGGGCCCTGCTGGACGGCGGCGTGCGGGTGCTGGAAATCACCCTGCGCTCGGATGCGGCCGTGGCGGCCATCGGCCGCATCCGCCGCAAGGTGCCCGACGCCCTGGTGGGCGCCGGCACGGTCACCTCGCCCGAGGACCTGGATGCCGTGACCAGGGCCGGCGCCGTGTTCGCCATCAGCCCGGGCCTGACACCCGCCCTGCTCGACGCCGCCCGCAAAGGCTCCATTGCGCTGATTCCCGGCATCGCCACGGCCTCGGAGCTGATGCTGGGCATGGAGATGGGCTACCGTGTCTTCAAGTTCTTCCCGGCCGAGGCCGCCGGCGGCGTGCGTATGCTCAAATCCATCGGCGGCCCCTTCCCCCGCATCACCTTCTGCCCCACCGGCGGTGTGTCCTACGCCAACTACCGGGACTACCTGGCCCTTGCCAACGTGGCCTGCGTGGGCGGTTCCTGGCTGGCGCCTTCCGATGCCGTGGCCAATGGGGACTGGGAGAGGATCACGTCCCTGGCGCGTGAGGCCGTGGAAGGGGCATCCTGAAAAAGGGACACGGGGGCAGAGGCACAAAGGGAAGGAAAACAAGCCTTCATTTCCAAGTGCTACCCAGCACCCGCACCCAGTTGCGGAAGCACACCTTCTCCAGGCTCTCGCCGTCGTAGCCGCGGTCTCGCAGGGCCCCGATCAGCCGGGGCAGGCCGGTCACGTCGCCCAGTTCGCGCGGCATGACGGCGCCGTCGAAGTCCGAGCCCAGGGCCACGTGATCGATGCCGATGCGCCCGGCGATGTAGTCGATGTGGCGCACGATTTCGGCAAGGGGCGTGTCCGGGTCCTGGCGCCCGTCGCGGCGCAGGAATCCCACGTGGAAGTTGACACCCACCACCCCGCCCGATGCGCCCACCGCGTCCAGCTGCCGGTCGGTCAGGTTGCGCGTGGACGGGCACAGGGCGTGCACCCCGGCGTGGGTGACCACCAGGGGCGCTGCGGTGACGCCGGCCGCGTCCCAGAATCCCTTTTCGTTGATGTGCGCCAGGTCCACCAGCACGCCGAGGTCGTTGCAGGCCCTGACCAGCGCCCGGCCGGCGTCGCTCAGCCCCGGACCAGTGTCCGGCGAGTGGGGAAACTTGAAAGGCACGCCGTGGGCGAAGTCGTTGGCGCGACTCCAGGCGATACCTAGAGAGCGCAGGCCGGCGCGGTAAAACACCTCCAGGGCGTCCAGGCCGGGATCGATGGCCTCGGCGCCTTCGAAGTGCAGCACCGCCGCCACCACGCCGCGGTCCAGGGCGTCGGTCAGTTCATCCACGCTGCAGACCACCGCCAGTTGCCCGCGGGACTGTTTTTCCAGACGGAAAAGGGTCGCCATACCCTTGATGGTGATCTCCCGGGCATGGTCGAGATCCACCGGCGACTCCGGCGGCAGGTCGTAAGCCGCCGCCCCGCTGTCGATCTCGACGCCGGGAAAGGACCGCTCGCGGAACGACTGCGAGGAGACGAAAACCGCGAAGAAACCGCCGCCGAACCCGCTTTCGCGCATGCGCGGCAGGTCCATGTGACCCTGATCGGTGTGTTGGAAAAAGGGACGTACCTTTCCGTCTTCGGGCTGGTAGATGCACTGCAGCACGTCGTTGTGGCCGTCGAAGACGGGGGGGTTGGCCTTTTTCATGGAAGGGTAGCTATCAGGCGCGAGCAGGGTTGTAAAGTGGGAAAACCGGCCGGCACGGGACAATGCTAAGTAGCCGTCGGCATGTGTGTTGATAGTGCCCTTCGTTATCCGGGTCCATCCGTACGTGATGGAAAGGCGGGCTTCGGCTGGGCGCAGTTGGAGAACCGGCGG
>CAYUAQ010000065.1:0-23775 GCA_964442705.1 uncultured Desulfobacteraceae bacterium | reverse complement strand
CCGTGTCCATCCGGGGCGCCATCCATCTGTCCGTCTGAATTTCAAAAACTCGTTGCAGGCTCCTCAAACAGTTTGAAATTCTCAACGCCGGCCAGATGGATGCCTTTTTCCCCGGATGGACAATGCCGCTCCGCCGAAACGGATCTTGCGCTCCACTGCGTCGGGAGCGCCACAATTTCTTGAGATGCCGCCAAAATATTTATTCCGGCGCATCGGTCTTTTAAGCCCCAATCAAAAAATAACGCTAAAATCTTAGGCTGAAACCTGACAACTGACGGCTGATACCTCAATACCAAGGCACAAAGGGTCAAAGGCACAGAGGCACAAAGTGAAAAACCCCGCAGGTGCCTTCTTCCCGACATGTGAGGCTCAATTTAAGATGCCTCCAATTAAGATGCCTCCAAAACCTTCAGCTGAAACCTGACAGCTGACACCTGATACCTTCTTACCCAAAGAAAAAATACAATGTCAGCAGCCCCATGACGGCGAAGATGACCATCATCTTGTACTGCACCATGGAAAGGTGCAGCGCGGACAGGCGGCGGCTGCCGCCTACCGTGCCGCGCGCCACGGCGTCCAGGCTGCCGTCGATGACGCGGCGGTCGCCCTGGTCGCAGAAGGCGGAAAACCGGGCGTAGACCACGCGGTCCAGGAACCAGCGGTAGAAATCGTCGATGTACCAGCGGCGGGCGAAGAGCCGTGCCACCGGTTCGACGCGCTCCACGAACCCGATGCGCGCGGAAGCCGTGCGGCCGAACTCCACCCAGGCCAGCAGCACGCCGGCCAGCGCCAGGCCGATGGCCACGTAGGGCAGCCAGGCCAGGTGGGCCGCCGGGGGTGCGGCCAGGCCCGGGTCGACGGCGGTCAGAAAACGGCCCAGCGCCCCGTGGGCCCACCCCAGCACCAGGGTGACGCCGGCCAGCACCACCAGCGGCGCGGCCATGAGGCGGTAGTGACGGTCGTGGTGCGGGTCGCCGCCGTGGCCGCCGTGTGACGTGCCCACAGGCGCTTCGTCGCCGGTCTCCTCCGGGGCCGGCACGGCCACGGCGAAGATCAGGCGGAAGGTGTAATAGGCCGTCAGGAAGGCCCCCAGCAGGCCGGCCCCCAGCCAGAGCGGGTTGGAGAGACCGCCCAGCCGGCCCATGACGGCCTCCTTGGAGAAGAAGCCCGACAGGGGCGGCAGGCCCGCCAGGGCTGCGGCGCCGATGGTCATGCAGGTCATGGGGATTTTCAGTCCACGTCCGCCGGCGCGCCCGATGGCGAACATGTCGTTGGTCTCGAAAGCGTGGATGAACACGCCGGCGCACAGGAACAGCAGGGCCTTGAAACCCGCGTGAGTGGTCAGGTGGAACACGCCGGACACATACCCGCCGGCGGCCAGGCCCATGATCATGAAGCCCAGCTGGCTGATGGTGGAGTAGGCCCACACCTGCTTGATGTCGCGGCTCACCATGGCCATGGTGGAGGCCAGCAGCATGCTGACGGTGCCGATGGACAGAAACACGGTCATGGCCGTGGGCGACAGGCGAAAGAACGGGAACAGGCGCGCGAACAGGTACACCCCGGCGGCCACCATGGTGGCCGAGTGCAGCAGCGCGCTGACCGGCGTGGGGCCCTCCATGGCGTCCGGCAGCCAGGTCAGCAGCGGGAATTGGGCGCTCTTGCCCACGATGCCGCCGAAGATCAGCAGCGCCGACAGCGTGATCAGGGCCGGCGGCATGTGCAGGGGCACGTCGCCGGCGTTCATCTTCAGGATGTCCAAGTTGCCGAAGTGGATCAGCACCAGCAGCAGTCCCAGGAAGAAGGCCACGTCGCCCGTGCGGGTCATCACGAAGGCCTTCTTGCCGGCCTCGCTGGCCGAAAACTTCTCGTACCAGAAGCCGATGAGCAGGTAGGAGGCCACCCCCACCAGTTCCCAGAAGACGTAGAGCTGCAACATGGTGGGCGAGATCACCAGGCTGGTCATGGCCCAGGCGAACAGGGACATGAATCCGTAGTAGCGGGCGAAACCGGGGTCGCCAGCCATGTAACCCAGAGAGTAGACCTGCACCAGGAAGCTGATGGCCGTCACGACGGTGAGCATCAGCAGGCTGGTGGGGTCCAGCAGGAAGCCGATGGACACCGTGATGCGGCCGGACATCAGCCACTGGGCCGTAGCCCCGAGGGGCGTGCTCATGTGCCAGTGCCGCACCAGCAGCAGGAGCGCAGCGGCCAGCGAAACCGTGATGGCGGCAATCGACAGGCGTGCGCACAGGCGCGGCCGGCCCCGCAGCGCCACCATGATCAGGACGAAGGCCGCGAAGGGCAGGCCGGTGGCCAGCAGGACTGCGGCGGTCGTGACGGTATCGGGGGTGGCGGCGGTCATGGGCGCTCCGTTGAAAACAGGTCCTTGAGGGATTGCGGGTCCAGCGAGCCGGTGCGGCGGTAAGCGAACACGATCAGCGCCAGCCCGATGGAGACCTCGGCGGCGGCCACCGCCAGGATGAAGATCACCATGGTCTGGCCCTCGATCTGCTGCCAGCGCAGCGCCGCCCCCACGAAGGCCACGGCGCCGGCGTTTAACATGATCTCCAGGCCCAGCAGCACCATGATCAGGTTGCGGCGCGTGACGGCGCACAGCATGCCCAGCACGAAGAGCAGGGCCGACAGCAGCAGGATGTGGCTGTAGGGGACGATCATGACGCATTCTCCTTGCCGGTCTGCCGACGGCGGATGTCGCGGCCCAGGTGCAGCACGCCTACTAGGGCGATCAGCAGCAGCAGCGAGGCGATTTCGATGGACAGCCAGTGCTGCCGGAAGAGGTATTCGCCAAAAACGGCCGGTTCGGCCACAGCCGCCGGCAGCGCCGCGTTGCCGCCTGCGGCAGCGGCGTGCACCAGCATCACGGCGGCGGCCACGTAGACGATACCCAGCAGCGCGGCCGCGACCTGCTGTCCGCGGGTCAGCGCGCCGCTGTCTTTTCCCTTGACTTCAACCATCATGATAACGAATAAAAACAGCACCATGATGGCACCCACGTAAACGATGACCTCAAGCACCGCCAGCAGCGGCGCCCCCAGCAGGTAGAAGAGCATGGCGCTGCCGAAAAACGAGAGCGCCAGGAAAACGGCCGCGTGCACCAGGTGCCTGCGCGTGACGGCGATGGCCGTGGATGCCAGGATGAAGGCGGCGATGGCGTAAAACAGTATGGCGTAAACGCTCATGGCAGATTGCTCTTTACGTCCACCGGCGGCTGTTCGTTGACGTGCTCCCCTTTACCGGCCGTGTCGGTGGCGATACCGGCGTGGCGGTAGAAGCAGTAGCGGTCGTCCTTGCCGCCGTGGTCCACCAGCAGGTCGTCCTTTTCGAAGACCATCTCCAGGATGTCCTGCCGGCAGTTCTCGAAGTCGGGCGTCAGCTGGATGGCCGACGTCGGGCAGGCCTCCTCGCACAGTCCGCAGTAGATGCAGCGTGAAAAATTGATGCGGAACCAGGCCGCCACGCGCCGTCCGCCTTCTCCCTCGGTGGAGTGCATGGAGATGCAGCTCACCGGGCAGACCGCCGAGCACAGGTAGCAGGCCACGCAGCGCTCCCGTCCGTCCGGGTCGCGGGTCAGCACGATGCGCGCCCGGGAGCGCTCCGGCAGGATGCGTTTTTCCTCCGGGTACTGTTCGGTGACCGGCCGCCGCAGCAGGTGCTTGGCCGTGGTGGTAAAACCGCTGCCCAGCGCCCTGATGGATTCCGCGATCAGTGCCCCGGTGCCCCCGGATCTCGTTCTATTTTCGTCGTCGCTTGGCATGGATAAAAAATGTATCCGCTGTCAGGTTTCAGGGTAAAAAGGTTTCAGCCGTCAGACGTCAGGTTAAAGACATCAAGTGTCAGCTTTCTGATATCGCCGGCTTCCGACCCGACAGCGTATGTCCTCCAATAGGGTCCCTCATTTTGTACTTTCCGCGATTATCGTGGATAATCAATAAAATAGATCCCCTTCCTTCACTTTGTGCCTTTGTGCCTTTGTGCCTTTGCCCCTTTGTGCCTTGCTTTTCCCTGCCTCTGCCCCTTTGTGCCTTCCTAATATGCAGCGCTAAATCAACAAAACAAACCCCGTAACAACAATATTCACCAACGCCGCCGGCACCAATACTTTCCAGCAGATGGCCATCAGCTGGTCGTAGCGCAGGCGCGGCAGTGTTCCCCGGATCCAGATCATGACCAGGGCCACGGCGATGATCTTGGCAAACAGCCACACCGGTCCCGGCAGCCAGGGGCCGCGCCAGCCACCCAGGAAAAAGACCGCCACCAGCGCCCCCAGCACCTGCATGTGCACGTACTCGCCCAGGAAGAAGAGCCCGAAGCGCATGCCGCTGTATTCGGTGTGAAAGCCGGCCCCCAGCTCGTTTTCGGCCTCGGGCAGGTCGAAGGGGATGCGTTTGCTCTCGGCCATGGCGCTGACCACGAAGATCGCGAAGGCCAGCGGTTGCACCAGGATGAACGGATAGCTGCTCTGGGCGTTGACGATGTCCACCAGCGAAAAGGAGCGCGCCAGCATGACCACGGGCACCAGGGACAGGCCCAGGGGCAGTTCGTAGCTGATCATTTGGGCTGCGCCGCGGATGCCGCCGATGAGGGCGAACTTGGAGTTGGAGGCCCAGCCGCCCAGGGCCACCCCGTAGACCCCCAGCGAGGAGAAGGCAAAGACCAGCAGCAGCGCCACGTTGATGTCCGAAATGATCAGCGGCACGCGCCGGCCGAACAGGGTGATGTCCGCGCCGAAAGGCACCACGGCGAACATCATCAGGGCCGTTACCGACACCACGGCCGGCGCCAGCAGGAAGATGACGCGATCGGCGGCCTCGGGCACCAGGTCTTCCTTGGTCAGCAGCTTGATCATGTCGGCGATGGGCTGCAGCAGGCCGAACTTGCCGGCGCGGTTGGGACCCAGGCGCACCTGCAGGCGGGCCAGCAGCTTGCGCTCGGCCCACACCAGGTAGGCGGCGACGAGCAGCAGCGCCACCAGCACCACGACCAGTTTGACCAGCAGCACGATCAGTCCGGTGATCCAGGCCAGCATCACGATTCCCCGTTTTGGTTTATGGGGCGAATAGCGTTGGCCGCGATGTGCAGCGTTCCGTCGGCGGCCGGGAGCCAGTTGATTTCCCGATTCCGGGGCACCAGCAGCACGCCGCGCGCCATTTCCGCCACGATCTCTATCTCGCCCGCGATGACGCCCCGTCCGCAGTCAACGGTCACCCGCTGCCCGGCTGAAAGCTTCAAGGCGGCCGCGTCCTCGGGGTGCAGGCCCAGCCGCGGCGCGCTTTCCAGTTCCTGGAGGCAGTCGGAGCGCCGGGACAGCGGCTCGCTGCCGAAGATGCGTTCACACACCACCACCTCCAATCCACCGTCGTCGGCCGCGTCCGGGTCTCCCGCCGGCTGGAAAGCGCCCGGACCGGACGCCGGCATCGCCAGCCGTTTCCCCGGGGCCGCCCCGGAAAGGGGCGCAGGCAGCGCGTCGCGCAGGGTGTCGGTCGACACGCCGGCCGCCTCGCGGGCCAGGGCAGCCAGGGCCTGCCACGCCGGCAGGGGATCCCCGCCCGGGATGTCGGGCGCAAAGGTGCGGGGCGGGTGGCCACCCCCGCCGACCTGAGCCACCGGCGTCCCGCCCCGGAAAGCCGGACGGGCCGCCTGGACCCGGGCTTCCGGGTTGACGAAGGTTCCGCCGGCCTCGAAAACCGTCTGCGTGGGAATGAAAACCCGGGCCGCCCGGGCTGCGGCAGTGTCCAGGTAGTCGCAGAGCACCAGCGCTTCGAGATTTTCCAAGAGCGGGTCATGGGCCGAAAACCCCAGCTCGGCCAGGTCCGTTTCCACGGCCACCAGCGCCCTGACGTCCCCCTTTTCCATGGCGTCGCGCAGGGCCGCGCCGTGATCTTCGGCCCGACCAGCCAAGCCCAGGGCCAGGGCGTTGGCGCCGGGCAGCACGGCGAAGAAGCCGGCCTGTCGGCCGTCGGCGGCCAGCAGACGGGCAACGTTCGCGGCCGCAGCCGGTGTATCCGGTGCCACGGCCGACGTGCCGCAGACGATAACCGGCCGTCGGCTCTGCCGGGCCGCCCGGGCCAGGTCGTCGAGCTGTTCGTCCACGGTCGGGTCGAGGCGCGTATCGCGGCAGGCCTGCAGAAAATCCCGGTGCTTACCCGCCAGGCCGGCGGTGTCACCGTCCACGGCCTGCCCGGCAAAACGCATCAGCGCGGCGGTCAGCTGCAAGGGTCTCAGCGCCAGACGGCGGGCATCCAGCGGCAGTGCCGCGGGACGCGCGTCCAGCAGGGCCACGGCGCCGCCGCTGCGCCTCGCCTGGCGCAGGGCCAGGGCCAGCATGGGGGCCTCGTTGGCGGGGTCGCAGCCGACCACAAGGATGAAGTCCGCTTTTTCAATATCTTTCAGCGAGATAACTGTTTTTTCATCAAGGTTTTTCGAGGCACTCTGCACCGCGACGGTCGTGCGGGGGCCGGCCCAGAAGAACGGTCCGCGCCATCCTTTTTGGCTGCCCAAGCGGGTCAGGGCCCCCAGGGTTTCCAGGGAAACCCGGCCGGAGGCCACCAGGGCCACGCTGCCGCTGCCGTGACGCTGCGCGATGTCGGAAAGACGCCGGGCGGCCTCGTCCAGGGCTTCCTTCACGGTGGCTTCGCGGCCGTCGATGCGGGCGCTGCACGGGCGGTCCGGAGAACTGGCGTATTGAAACCCGTAGCGCCCCCGGTCGCAGATGAACCAGCCGTTGACCCGGGAATCATGGGCCGCCTCTACGCGCACCACCTCCCGGTAGCGGATGCTGACCGTGACGCAGCAGCCCAGGGAGCAGTGAATGCAGACCCCCGGCGTTCTTTCGAAATCCCAGTAGCGGCCCTTGAAACGCGAGGGGCGGTCCGTGAAAACACCGGTGGGGCAGACATCGATGAGGTTGCCGGCGAAGGGGCTCTCCAGGACGCCCGCGCTGCGGCGGCCGAAGTAGACCCGGCCGGCGCTGCCCATGACGCCCAGGTCGCTATAGCCGGCGTATTCGCGGTAGAATCGCACGCAGCGGTAGCACTGGATGCAGCGGTTCATCTCGTGGGCCACCAGGGGGCCCAGGTACTGGTCCACGTGGGTGCGTTTTTTGACCGGGAGTCGCCGTCGGCCGTGGCCGCCGGAGACGGTCATGTCCTGCAGCAGGCACTGGCCGCCCTCGTCGCACACCGGGCAGTCGTGGGGGTGGTTGGCCATCAGCCATTCGATTACCTGGCGACGGAAGGACACGGCCTCCTCGTCGGTGGTGGAGATCACCATGCCCTCTTCGGCATCGATCATGCAGCTCATGCGGATGCCCTGGCAGGATCCCTCCAGCACCTTGACGGCGCACACCCGGCAGGCGCCCACCGACCCCAGGGCCGGGTGGTAGCAAAAGCGCGGAATCATGATGCCGGCCTGTTCGGCGGCGTCGATGACGCGGGTGCCGGGCGGCACTTCCACGCGCTGGTTATCGATGGTTAGTTTGGGCATTTTTTCTTTGAAGGCGCAGAGGCACAAAGGGGCAAAGGCACAAAGTCAAAGGAAGGGAATCGATTTTATTCCCGTCCACGAAAAGCACGAAACACACGAACCTGGGTTGCACGAATTACCCGCATTTGCGATTGAAGAAAAAAGCATCGTTTGTTTGGAAAAGGTTGAGATTTCCTATGCAAGCCATATAAATCACAGTATTTACCTTCAAGCTGATATTTGATACCTGGCGCCTGATACCTTGCTTTTACCTGATACCTGACAGCTGATACCTTGTTTCACCTGATACGTTATTTCATCCAAACGGACAGTCCTTTCGCTCTATGTGTTCCCGCACCTCGTCTTCAAAATGGACCAGCAGGCTCTCCAGGGGCGCGGCCGCCCCGGGGGCGAAGGCGCAGTAGGCGTTCCACAGGTGGCGGCCCATCTCTTTCAGCATGTCGACGTACTCGGGCTTGCCGCGGCCCGCTTCGATCTCGCGCAGCAGTTCCCGGATCACGGGCAGCCCCTCGCGGCAGGGGGTGCACCAGCCGCAGGATTCGCGCGCGAAGAATTCCATCAGGTTCAGGGTGACGCCCACCAGGCAGGTCTTGTGGTCGAAGACCATGATGGCGCCGGTGCCCAGGCGGTTGCCGGCCTGCTTGAGCGACTCGAAATCCATGGGGATATTGTAGTGTTCGGCCGGCAGAAAGCCGGTGGACGCTCCGCCCGGCAGGCAGGCCTTGAAACGCGAACCCTCGGCCATGCCGCCGGCGAAGTCTTCGATGATCTCCGACAGCCGGATGCCCATGGGCAGTTCGAAACAGCCCGGCCGTCTGACCCGCCCGCTGATGCCGAAGATCTTGGTGCCGGCCCCGCTTTCGGTGCGGGCCAGGCGCTTGAACCACTCGGCGCCGTTTCGGACGATGTGGGGCATGCAGCACAGGGTCTCGACGTTCTGCAGCACCGTGGGCCGGTCCCAAAGCCCCTTTTCCGTGGGGTAGGGCGGCGGCTGCTGCGGATTGGGGCGTTTTCCCATGATGGCGTTGAGCTGGGCCGTCACCTCGCCGCAGATGTAACGTCCCCCGCTGCGGTGCACGATGATGTCGAAATCGAAACCGGATCCCAGGATATTCTGCCCCAGCAGGTCCTCTTTTTTGGCCAGTTCGATTTCGCGCTCCAGGATGCGCGCAGCGCCCTCGTACTCCGGGCGGATGAAGATGATGCCCTCGCGGGCGTCCACGGCGAAACCCGCCAGGCAGATCCCCTCCAGGAGCTGGTGCGGGTCGGCGTGAATCAGCACGCGGTCCTTGAAAGTGCCCGGCTCCATCTCGTCGGCGTTGCACACCACGTAACGAGGGTAGGGCGCGTCGGCGGCCACCGTGGAGAGCTTGACCCCGGCCGGAAAGGCGGCGCCGCCGCGGCCCAGCAGCACGGCATCGGTGAGCACCTGCTGTACCGCCTGGCGCGACCCGTCCTCGAGGACCCTGGCCAGGGCCTCGTAGCCACCGGACCGGCGGTACTCCGCCAGGGTGGCGATGCGGTCGGGGTGGCGGTTTTTGAACAGTACCTGGGCAACCATGTCAGCGTCCGTCTCTCAGTTCGGCCAGCAGCCGGTCGATTCCCTCGGTGGTCAGCGGCCCGTAGACCTTCCTGTTGATCAGCATGGCCGGCGCCCGGTCGCAGTACCCGATGCAGCAGACCGGCAGCAAGGTGAACAGGCCGTCTTCGGTGGTCTCACCCGGTGCGATGGCCAGCTTATGCGACAGGTATTCCTGCAGGCTCTGGCCCCCTTCCAGCCAGCAGATTACGCTGTCGCACACGTGGATGACGTATTTTCCCACCGGGCGTCGATAGACGAAGGTATAGAAGGTGGCCACCTCGTCGACTTCCATGGGCGTCATGCCCAGCAGATCGGCGGCCTCCTGTACGGCCTTGTCGGTCACGTAGCCGTAATGCGCCTGCAGGGCGAAGAGCACGTCCACCACCAGCTCGCGGGGGTGGTCCACGGCCGCGATTTTGTCTTGCAGGTCTTTTTTGAGATCCCAGGGCAGCATGGCCTACCTGTCGATGTCCGGTAAAATGTAGTCCACCGATCCGATGATGGCAATCAGGTCCGACAGCGACCAGCCGCGCACCATCTGCGGCAGCACCTGCACGTTGGCGAAGCCCGGCGCCCGGATGCGCAGGCGGTAGGCGCAGGTGCCGCCGTCGCTGACCACGTAGTAGCCCTGCTCGCCGCGCGGAATTTCGCAGGAGGCGTAGGCCTCGCCGGCCGGTATGGTCGGGCCGCGGCTGACGTTGACGAAGTGGTGGATCAGGCTTTCGATGTCGTTGAGCATCTCATCGCGCTGGGGCAGGGCGTAGCGATAGTCGTCGGCGCGGTAGCGCCCCGGTGGCATGTTTTCCGCGGCCTGCTCGATGATCTTGAGGCTTTCGCGCATTTCGGCCACCCGCACACGATAGCGGGCGTAACTGTCGCCGGTGTCTGCCGTGGGGATCTCGAAATCGAAGTTGTCATAGCCCGAATAGGGAAAGGCCTTGCGCAGGTCCCACGCCAGGCCGCAAGCCCGCAGGTTGGGGCCGCTGGCGCCCCAGTCCACGGCGTCTTTGAGAGAAAGGCGGCCGATCCCCTGGGTACGGGCCTTGAAAATGGCGTTTTCGGTGATCAGGGCTTCGTAGTCGTCGAGCTTTTCGGGGAAAATGTCGGTGAAAGCCTTCACCGCCTGGCGCCACCCGTCGGGCAGGTCGGCTGCCACGCCGCCGATGCGGAACCACGAGGGATGCAGTCGGCCGCCGGTGATCATCTCCACGATGTCCATGATCATTTCGCGTTCGCGGAAGGTGTAGAAGGTGGGCGCCATGGCCCCGGTGTCATGGGCGAAGGTGCCGAAGTAGACCAGGTGGTTGCTGATGCGGAACAGTTCGCTGAGCATCACCCGGATGCACCGGGCGCGGTCGGGCACCGTGATGCCGGCCAGTTTTTCCACGGCCAGCACGTAGGGCAGGTTGTTGGCCGCGCCGGCCAGGTAGTCCACCCGGTCGGTGTAGGGGATGAACTGGTGCCAGTGCTGACGTTCGCCGATCTTTTCGGCGCCGCGGTGGTGGTAGCCGATCTCGATCTTTAGGTCCGTGATCTCTTCGCCCTGGAGCGCCAGGATGAAGCGGATCAGGCCGTGGGTGCTCACGTGGTGAGGGCCCACGTTGAGGATCAGTTCGTGGTCGTCATCGTTGCCGCCCAGCAGGATGCCGGCGTCCAGGGGCTGGTACTCGGCCGCTTCGCGGGTGGTGTAGGGCCGCATCTCGGTGGCACGTCCCGGATAGTCTTTGCGCAGCGGGTGGCCCTCCCAGTCGTGGGGCAGCAGGATACGCCGCAGGTCGGGATGGCCGGTGAAATCGACCCCGAACATGTCGAAAACCTCGCGTTCGTACCAGTCGGCCGAAGGCCAGAGGTCGCAAATGCTCTCGGCCGGCTGACCAGCCGAAAGCGGCACCTTGATGCGCACGCGCGTGGGCGGGTCGAAGCACAACAGGCTGTAGACCAGGGTGGTGTCATGCTCCGGGGGGTCGCGGCGCGCGGTCTCGTCGATGGCGGTCAGGTCTTCCAGGCGCGCGAAGCGCTGGGGGGCCTCGTGTTTGAGGTAGTGCAGCACCGTCTTGACCGACGCCGGCGGCACCTCGAAGGTGGGCATGTCCGAGGTGGGGGCGATGGGGCGCAGGGTGTCGCCGAAGTGTTCGGTCAGCTGACGGGTGACGCCTTTTTCGACCGCGCCGGGGTCGATGCATACGGCCGGTGGCGTCCACATGAGCCGGTCACGGTTTTCGAAGAAATCGGGGGGTACGGCGGCGCTGCCCCGGATGGGGATGCCCTGCATGCCCGGCCCGCGGGGGTCCCGCGACTTGGTGCGGCCATCCACCAGCACCGGGCGCTCGGTGCCCTGAGTGCCGCCACCTATGTGAAAGATGCGGCCGCTGGGGCGCTCAGTGGCGATTTTTTCCTGCAGCATGGTGAGGCCCTTGAGCACCGCCTCGGGCCGCGGCGGGCATCCCGGGATGTAGACGTCCACCGGCAGGATCTGGTTGACACCCTGCACCACGCTGTAGACATCGTACATGCCGCCGCTGTTGGCACACGACCCCATGGAGATCACCCAGCGCGGCTCGGCCATCTGTTCGTAGAGGCGCAGCACCACCGGAGCGATCTTCTTGAAGACCGTGCCGGCGATGATCAGCAGATCGGCCTGGCGCGGCGATGGCCGCAGCACCTCGGCGCCGAAGCGGGCGATGTCGTAGCGTGAGGTGAAGGTGGTGGCCTCTTCCACGAAACAGCACGACAGCCCGAAGAACATGGGCCACAGGCTGCGGGAGCGTGCCCAGTTGACCAACGGATCGATGGCCCGTGTGAAGGCGGCTATTTTCCCCGGCTGGTCGGCCCCCACTCGAGCCCTCCTTTTTTCCAGATATACACCAGGCCGTAGAGCAGGATGAGGATGAAGAAGGTCATCTGCAGCCAGCCGGCCCAGCCCAGCTCACGGCTGGCCACGGCCCAGGAGAAGATGAAGGCGCCCTCCACGTCGAAGAGCAGAAAGAAGATGGCCACCATGTAAAAAGGGACCGGGTTGTGCAGACGGGCCGCGCCCGTGGGAATGATGCCGCTTTCGTAGGCGCGCTGTTTTTCCACGCCGGGGCGCTTCTCCCCCAGCCAAGAAGACAGGAAGATCATGGCGGCGATGACCACCAGCACGACCAGACCATACAGCACCAAGCTGAAGATGCCGGGCTGCCAGGGGGACAGGGCGCTTGAAAGGGCGGCGGATTGCAAGTTTTTTTCTCCAGCTTGCCGGATTCAGTCGGCGGACCACACCGGAACACTACGGTGTGGCATAAAAAATTCTTATTAGACGATGCACCGGCTCTCTGTCAAGTCAAAGAATCGGCGACAGCAGCCGGGCCACCTTGACGGCCAGTTTAAACAGGAGGCTGCGGCGGTGGTAGTCCTCCATGGTCACACGGATGCAGTTGGCAAAATCGGTTTGCAGCATTTTTTCGACGTCGGCCACGAAATCCCTGTCACTGACCACCATGCTGATCTCGAAGTTTAACTTCAGCGAGCGGTTGTCCAGATTGGCGGTGCCCACCGAGGCCAGATCGTCGTCCACCAGGAGCACCTTCTGGTGGAGAAACCCGGGCTTGTAGCGGTAAAAGCAGATGCCCGGCATGGTAAACTGAGGCAGGTAGGAGAACGATGCCAGGTAGACCGTTCTGTGGTCGGGCCGCAGCGGCAGCATGATGCGCACGTCCACGCCGCGCAGGGCGGCCAGCTGCAAGGCGCTGATGACCGCCTCGTCGGGCACGAAATAGGGGCTGACGATCCATACCCGCCGCTGCGCCGCGTGGATGGCATGGCAGAAGAACAGGCTGCAGGTGTCGTGTTCGTCGGCCGGTCCCGTAGGCAGCACCAGCACGTGTTGGTCGCCGGAGGGGGCGGCGCGGGGCCGCCATGCCAGTTCCGGCAGGCGGTGGCTGGACCAGTACCAGTCCTCCAGGAAGGAAAGCTGCACACAGGTCACCGACGGCCCCTCGAAGCGGGCGTGGGTGTCCCGCCAGGGACCGAAGCGGGGGCTGCGGCCCATGTATTCGTCTCCCACGTTAAGACCGCCCACGAAAGCCAGGAGGCCGTCGGTAATGACGATCTTACGGTGGTTGCGGAAGTTGATCTGGAAGCGGTTGCGCCACCCTCTGCGGGTGTTGAAGGGCCGCACGTCCACGCCGGCGGCGCGCAGCTCTTGGCGGTAGCTCCGGGGCAGTTTGTGGCAGCCCACCTCATCGTAGAGCAGGTATACGGCGACACCCTGTTGCGCCTTTTCGATCAGCAGAGCCTTGAGCTGACCGCCGATTTCATCATCATGAATAATGAAGAATTGCACCAGGATGTAATGCTTGGCCTCCCGAATCGCTTTAAAGATTGCCCCGAAGGTTTGCGGCCCGTCGATCAGCAGTTCGGCGCGGTTGGCGGTGGTGAACGGCAGCTGGGCCAATTCTTCAAGGGCGCGATGCCGGTCGGAAAGGCCATCCGGCGGAACGCCGTATTTCTCGGCGTAGCTTTCCAGGCTCTCGGTGATTTTGTGGAGTACCTGGTTTCCCTTGCGGCGGGCATTGACATACCCCTGGAACTTGTTGCGGCCGAAGATCCAGTACAGCGGCAGGGCGGCATAGGGAAACGTGATCAGGGACACGGCCCAGGCGATGGCGCCCTGGGAGGTGCGCACCGTCATCAGGGCGTGGGCGCTGGAAACGATCCCCAGCACGTGCAGCAGGAACGCAAAAACGGATATGAAGGCGACGATGTGGGCGTGCAGGAACGCAAAGGTCATGACGCTTTACTTTCCCACAGGAGACAGGAGGCTGTCAAGGGTCGGGTGTGCGCGGGCTTGCGCCGGGCATGAGGGTCACAGACCCCACATCATCGGAGGAGAAATTTGCCGGTTTCGAATCACGATGCGCGGCGTCCGTCCGCCCGTTTTTCAGGGACCGCTGAACCGTGCGCGCCAGTTCGCCGATGGTCGGCGGCTTCATGAGGAATTCCTGGATACCCAGCGTTTTGGCCTGTTCCCGGGAAATGCTGCGGCTGTATCCCGTGCACAGCAGAATGGGCAGGCCGGGCCGCAGGCTGTGGACACGCCGGGCCAGCGCGTCACCGGTCATGCCGGGCATGGTCATGTCGGTGATGATGATGTCATAGAAGTCCGGATTCTTGCGGAAACTGTCCAGCGCCTCCCGGCTGTCCGTAAAGGAGGTCACGGCATAGCCGAGATATTCCAGCATCTGATCCATGACTTCGATGATCTTCTCCTCGTCATCGACCAGCAGAACGCTGCCACTGCCCTTGGGAATCTGGTCGGCCACCGGAGAATCGTCGGTGTGTGCTTTGGCCTCGATGCAGGGCAGATAGATGTTGAAGGTTGTTCCCTTTCCCTGCTCGCTGTATACTTTGATGTCGCCGTTGTGTCCTTTGACGATGCCGTGCACCACCGAAAGCCCCATGCCCGTGCCCTCGCCTTCCTTTTTGGTGGTGAAATAGGGCTCAAAAATGCGGTCGAGCACCTCACCGGCCATTCCGTGGCCGGTGTCGCTGACGGTCAGGCGCACGTAGGAACCCGGCTTCATGTTCAGATACTCGGCCAGGTCGCCGGCGCGGATCTCTACTTCCGACAGGCTGACCTCCAGCACGCCCCCGGTTTCACGCATGGCATGGCCGGCGTTGGTGCACAGATTCATCAGGATTTGGTGGATCTGGGTGGCATTGGCCATGACGGCGCCGCAACGTCCGATGTTCTGCTGGATATCGATGGTGGTGGGCAGTGACGCCCTGAGCAGGCGCAGGGCCTCTTTCAGAATGGTGTGCAGCTGCAGGGGCTGCTTCTCTTCGCTTTCCTGGCGGCTGAAGGACAGCACCTGCCGGACCAGGCCGCGGGCGCGGTCGACGGCCTGGATGATGCCCTTGAGGTTTTTCACGGCATCGTGGTCACGGCCGACCTTGAACAGAGCGATTTCGGCGTGGCCGCTGATGGGCGTCAAAATGTTGTTGAAATCGTGGGCAATGCCGCCTGCCAGGGTGCCCAGAGCCTCCATTTTCTGGGCCTGCCGCAGTTGGGTCTGCAGTTTGGCCTTTTCCTCCTGGGCACGGATGCGTTCACTGATATCACGGGCGATGGTCAGAATGGCCGGCTCGTAGTCGTATTCGATGACCCGGCAGTTGGCTTCCACGGGCAGGGAAGTGCCGTCCTTGCATACATGGCTGGCCTCGTAAATGACCCGTCCCTCTTGGCGCAGGATTTTCCGCCGCTGGGCGACCGTCATGCCGGTCCCCGGACCTTCGATGTCTTTTCGTTTGAGGGCGGTCAATTCCCGGTAACTGTACCCCAGCTTTTCGCAGGCCACCTGGTTGACGTCCAGTACCTGGCCGTCCCAGTCGAAGACGAAAATGGCGTCACCGGCGCTTTCGAACAGCGTCCGATAGCGGTTCATGGACCGGCGCAGGGCGTGAATGGTCGAAAAATCGAAAGACAGGGATTCGAAGGATTTTTTGGAAGAACTGGTTTTTCGGACGGCCGCCATAGTGTGCTCCGTGTCTCTGGCCATGCTGGCGCTGTTCAACTACCCAGAAACAAGCAACATCTGTGCCGCCACAGGATGCGGGGCTTTTCAGAAAGCGGCCCGCACGGGTCCCTGCCGGTTGTCCGAATATGTTCCAATTAGAAATATATATTGAGTAAACCATAAAATTTTAAATAGTTACAATTATATAGTTATGTGTCAGGTGACGGGAAAAGCGGTGACCTAGGCGGCATGTATTCAGGGCCAGACGGTTCGGTGCCCTGCAGCCTCGATGGCCCCCTTCAGGCAATTTTGACGATAATTGGCAGAAAATAACAAAATGTGTCATGGCGGCAACCGGTTCAGAAGCGCAGGGACAGGCAGCTCAAACCACCGTCGATCTTTCTGAACTCGGATACCTCTACGGCGATGGTTTCCCAACCGGCGTCTTCGATGGTGCGCCTGGTTTTGGGAAAGCCGGCGGCCACCAGGATACGGCCGTTGATCCAGAGGCAATTGGCGGCGTATTGCTCATCGTTGTCCACCGACAGGATGCGGTACTTTTGAAACGCCGGGTGATCCACCAACTCGCCGGCCGCCACCAGGGTGTTGTCATCCAAGCAGGCGACGCCGCTTTTCAGATGCAGGAAGCCCCTGAGCGGGACGGTCGACGCGGTCAGCCCATACCTTGCCAGGATGTCCGTCATCTGGGCGGCGCCCTCGGGGTTGGTGCGCTGCGAGAGGCCGATGTAGAAATGGGAACCGACCATCATGATGTCGCCGGCGTCCACCGTTCCCGGAGCGCTGATGTGTTCGATGGTTTCGAAAAAGGCTTTGAGGGCCTCTTCCACGGCCGCGGTTTCTCCCCGGCGGCTGGGCGCCCCCGGGCGGGTGACGACGGCGCAGCCAGGCACCAGCAGAGCCGTGTCTTCTATGAAGGTGGAATCCGGGTAATCGTCGTCGGCTTCCAGCACCGTTACCGTCAGGCCGCAGTCGCGCAGCACCTGGACATAGGCGGCGTGCTGGGCCAGCGCCCGGCCGAAATCCGGTTTGCCCAGGTCGGCCGAAGCCAGTCCGTTGATCATGTTTTCACAGGGGGGGCGCACCAAGGCTCTGGTGAACATGGCGGTCCTTTCAGGTTCTTATTTCGATTCTACCGTTAAGATATTGTTTTACATATGAAATCGGAACTTCTCTGCGATGAAATATGCCGGCCGCCAGGGCTGCTTCGGCCTGGGTTTGGGTAAACACTTCCAGGAAGTGGTCGGCGCACCCGGCGCCGCTGGAGGCGATGATCGGAATAGAGACGGCCTGCTTGACCGCGTTGATCAGTTCGATGTCGAACCCGACGTTGGTGCCGTCGCGGTCGATGCAGTTCAACAGAATCTCGCCGGCGCCCAACTGCTCGCAGACGCTTGCCAGGGTGACGGCGTCCAGGTTGCGGCCTTCGCGGCCGCCTTTGACGGTGCACTGGTACCAACAGCGACGTTCCCCCCGGGGTCCCGGAATGCTGGTTTCGATGGTGTGGTGAGGCACTTCGTCGGCGGAACTCACATACACCCGGCGGGGGTCGATGGAGATGACCACGGCCTGATTGCCGTAGCGGCGGGAGATCTCCTCGATGGCGCTGCGGCCGGTGGTCCGTCGGGCTTTGAGAAACTGCTCGGCGATCATCACGGCGTCGCTGCCGATGGAGATCTTGTCGGCGCCGGAGCGGAAATACTCGGCCGCCACTTCCAGGGCCGTGTAGGTGCGGCCGTCGCGGTCGGTATAATCCCGTATGCCGCCGCCGATGGTTAGCGGCACGAAGACGTTCTCCGAGGTGCGCCTGAGAACTTCGATCATGGGCATGTCTTCCAGGGGAAAGTCCCGGAAACCGGTGATGTTCAGAAAGGTGATCTCGTCGGCGCCCTCTTCGTAATAGCGCCGGGCCAGTTCCACCGGTTTGCCCAGGTTGCGCACCTCGCCGTCTTCGCGCACATCGTACTGGTCGCCCTTGGTGACCACCAGGTCGCCCTGGTCGTTGGTGCGCACGTCCAGGCAGGCGATGATACGCCGGGCCAGCCGGGTGGGTCCCGTGGCCAGCGACGGCACCGTCGGTACGGCGTCAGTACGCAGGAAATTTTCCAGGATGCGCAGGCCGGCGGGGCCGCTCTTTTCAGGGTGAAACTGGGTGGCGATGAGGTTGCCCTTCTGGACGGCACTGACGAACCGGCAGCCGTAATCCGTGGTGGCCAGTACCGCTTTTTCTTCCTCGCACACCACGTGGTAAGAATGCACGAAGTAAAACTTTTCGTCGCCGCTCAGGCCGTCGAAGATACGCGACGGCTGATGAACGCGCAGCCCGTTCCATCCCATGTGCGGCACGGCCAGGTCGACATCGAAGCGCCGCACCGACCCCTCGATGACCCCCAGCCCCGCCACGCCGGGGGCCTCCTGACTGCCGGCAAACAGCGCCTGCAGACCCAGACAGATGCCCAGGAAGGGACGGTCGGCGGCCAGGTACTGCCTCAAGGGGGCCACGAACCCGCGTTGGTGGAGCACCTGCATCATGCTGCCGAAGGCGCCCACGCCGGGAAACACCAGTTTCTCGGCGGCCAGTATGTCACCGGGCTTTTTCACGATGGTCACGTGCTGGCCCAGTTTTTCCAGGGCGTTTATCAGGCTGCGCACATTTCCGGCACCGTAGTCGAGCAGGGTGATCATCGCTGTTTTTTCCTTTCCGGAGAATTCAAAGGAGACGAAAGAATACAGGCCTCACTTTTTTACCACAGAGGCCACAGAGATCACAGAGAATTTCAAAAGACCCACCGGCATTTTACCGAGACCCTTGGAGGGACGGCCGGGGCCTGTCAAACTGTGGTCTCCGCCTTGACAACGCCGTGCAAAGATTCATGTTAAAAGATACCGAGCCATAGCGCAGGGGTGGGGAAACATATCGATTTTCAGAAAGGAGTTCAGTCCATGATCATTGCAAACGAAAAGGAGGCCCGGGCCCAGGTGCTGGAGAGCCCGGAACTGAAAGAAGTAGCCATGAAGGTGCTGGTGTCGCCCGAAGAGGGGTGGCAGGATCACGTCATGCGGCTGTTCGAACTGGGCGAGGGCGGTTACACGCCCCGGCACACCCACGACTGGCCGCACATCAACTACATCGTAGAGGGGCGGGGCGTGCTGCACGTCGACGGCCGCGACACGCCCATCGAAAGCGGTTCCTACGCTTTCGTGCCCGCCGGCAGCACCCACCAGTTCCGAAACGCCGGCAGCGGCAAGTTCCGCTTCATCTGTATCGTGCCCACCAGGGGGCACCAGGTTTGATGAAGGTGTCAGCAGTCAGGTATCAGCGGTCAGCTGACGACTGATACCTGACCGCTGATACTTCACTTAAATAAACTTTTCTATCTTGGCGCCGTCCTTGAGTTTCTTGATGTAAGCTTCCAGGGCGGTATTGATCTTCTGCTGCTTGAGGTAGCCGCGGATCTTTTCCTGGACATCCTTGAGGGGTACCGTGCCGGCGGCCTTCTTTTCCGTCACCTTGATCAGGTGATAACCGAAGCGGGTTTGGACGATGTCGCTGACCTGGCCGGGCTGCAGTGCAAAGGCCGCGTCCTCGAAAGGTTTCACCATCTGGCCGCGTCCGAAAAATCCCAGGTCCCCGCCCTGTTTACCGCTGGGCCCCTCCGAGTATTTTTTGGCCAGGTCGGCAAAATCCCCCCCGTCCTTGACTTTTTTCTGGATGTCTTCGATCTTTTTCTTGGCGGTGTCCTTTTTGGCCTGGTCGTCTTTGGCGTCCGACTTGATCAGGATGTGGCTGGCCTTGACCTGTTCGGGCTGTTTGAAAAAATTCGGATTTGACTTGTAGAACTTTTCCACTTCCTCGTCCGAAATAGTGATCTTGGAGGCCACGTCCTTGGTGATGAGTTCCTGGATGGCCATGCCCTCCCGTGTTTTCTCCTTGAGGTCGGCCTCGGTGAGGTTCATCTGCTTGAGGGCCTTTTCAAACTCCTCCTGGGAGGGGAAACGGGCCTTGAGCTTGGCCAGGTGCTCATCGATGGTTTTGTCTGCAATCGTAATGCCCTCTTTCTTGCTCTGGGCGTAAAGCAGCTTCTGCTCGATGAGCCGGTCGAGAATCTGGCCTTTGAGCTTGGCGTCGTCACCATCCTGGACAGGGCGGCCCTGCTGGGCCATGCGGCGTTTGGCCTGGTCCACTTCGCTGTTGAGCTCACCGACGCTGATGACCGTTCCATTGACCACGGCGGCCTTTTCCGGGGCGACGGCGGCCGCGGCGGCGACGTCGGCAAAAGATGCCGCCACTGCAAGGCTCATGAACGTACACAGCCAGCCTAATTTACTGAATTGGATTTTCATTGCATGCATATCCTTTCTCTGGATATTCAGAGAAGCGGTGACAGATTTTCAGGGCTTACGGATCAGGTAGAGGTGGAAAAATTCCGGAAGACGTTTGACAGATCTGTGTGGCACTCTGGTTGTTGGTTGAAAAAAGATGAAAAGTAAAATCAAGGGCACCCCGGAAGCTTTCCGAAAAGTGCCCTCTAAACTCATGATTCGGTTCGAAAATTAAACAACGGTGACATTGACGGCGGCAGGGCCCTTCTGACCATCTTCGATGTCGAATGTAACCCGGTCGCCTTCGTTCAGCGTCCTGAAACCACTGGCGTTGATGCCGGTGTGATGTACGAATACATCCGGCCCGTCTTCCTGTTCGATGAAGCCGTACCCCTTACTGTCGTTGAACCATTTAACGATTCCCTCAGCCATTGTGACAATCCCTCCTTTCTTACAGTGATCTTGGTTTCAAACTTCAGGCTGCCACGCTGGCAAAGGTGGAACTTTCCTGCAGAACGAAACCGGCCCGCCGATAATCTGGCTGGGCCAATACCCAACAAATTTCATGTGGTCTTTCAGAATACCTTCTTTAAAATAATAGATCAAGCTTTTTTGTGCACTTTTTAAAAAAAGAGCTTTTCTCAACAGCAGGCCATTCCCGCGACCCGATGCGCTCACCCGGCCGGCCGGCTTCGGCGGTAGGCCTCGATGCGCTGGTCGATTTCGGCGATGCGGGCCTGCTCTTTTTCCCAGTAGTCCTGGCTGGCCTGGGCGTTGAGCTCCTCGATGCTTTTGCCCTGCTGCTCCACCCAGGTGTAATATTTCAGGTTGTGCCAGCGCGCGCGGTTCAGACGGGTCCCCTCGCTGATCCAGTCCAGTTTCTGTTTGTGAAAGATGCTGGCCATGCGCACGCAGGCCTCGGTCTCGTCCATGGGCCCCAGGTTCTGGGTGAGCTGTTCCATGACCGAGTGGTAGCGGTCCATGGCGTCGGTGCAGATGGTGGCGATCAGGTCGTTTCTGCCCAGCCCGTAGAATTTGGCCGTTTTGATGGCGCCCAGTACGTTGCAGACGCCCGAGATGCCGAAGATCTTTGAGAGGCGCTGCACGGTGGCTTCCTCGATGCCGTAGCGTTCGCTGAGCACGCGCCAGCCGCCCTCTTCGGTGAGCAGCTGCAGACCCATCTTGGACTCCATGTCGTCGATGCACATGACGGCGTCCATGTTGGCGACATTGTGAATCCAAGTGACGTGCTTATCGCCGATGCCCTGGATGTCGTGGGCGCCGTAGCCGTTGGCGAACAGGGTCGGGCACTGAATGGGCTCCAGTCCGACGATCAGGTGCCTGCCGGGCCACTGCTGCTTCAGGCGGTCGCCGGCCGCTATGGTGCCCCCGGAGCCCATGGCCGAAACGAAGGCCGCCACGCGGCCGTCGCCGATGCCGCGCTCCTTCAGTTGGGCGGCCAGCTCGACGAGGGTGTTGCCGGTGACAAAATAGTGGAAGCGGTAGTTGCCGAAGGCCTCGAACTGGTTCATGACCCGCACGCGCCGGGGATCGGTGGCCACCAACTGGTGGCACTTGTCGTAGATCTCCTTGACGTTGCTCTCGCAGCCCGGGGTCAGCTCCAGGCGGGCGCCGTAGCCCCGCACGATGTCGAAGCGCTCTTGGCTCATCTCCTCGGGCAGGATGACCACCGAGTCGAACTGCATGCGGCAGCCCACCCAGGCGCCGCCGATGCCGTAGTTGCCGGTGGACGGCCACACGATGGTGTGGCGGGCAGGGTCCACCTCTCCGTGAATGGCTTTTTCCACCAGCACGGCGTAAGTGGCGCCCACCTTGTGGCTGCCCGTGGGGAAGTCCTTGCCGTAGAGCACCACGATGGGGGCGTCCACCCCGGTGAGCTCCCGGGGCAGCACTTCATGGTAAATGCGGTCGTGGCCGTCCTTCCAGGAGATGTTGAACAGGTTGATGGGGTCCAGGGGGTCCGTTTGGCGGGCCGCCAGGGCCTGGCGGCGGACCTCGGAATCGATTTTGCCGGGGTCGAGCATCTCGGCGAAAGTAGGGCCGGTGATCAAGGTCGGTTTGTCTGAGGTCATGGGCGCTTCCTTTCTCTATGTGGCGCTGCGGTCCAGTCCCGTGAAGAAGAGGATCACGTTTTCGGCAGGATCGATGTCGCCGGCGGCCGTCAGCTGCAGCAACCCGGCCAGTCCGGACGTTCCGGTGGCACAGGGCGTCATGGGCGTGTGTCTCCGGGCCAGGGCATGGGCACGGGCGACCTGCTCTTCGTCGATGATGTCGGCGCGGCCGCCGCTTCTCAGCACGGCCGCAGCCAGCTCAAACCAATCGTAGGTTTCGTCGTCCAGGATGCCGTGTGCCAGGCTGTGCGGGGGTGCCCCATCCCAGGCCCACATGAAGTCGCCGCGTTTTAAAGCGGCTTTCCGCAATACCGTTTGCACCTCGAATTTGGTGAAATGTCGTCGGGCAAAGTCGGCCGCCCGCCGGATGCAGGAGCCGTGCGAACGGCTGAAGTCCTTCAGACGCTCGAGCTGCGGCCGCGGGTTGCCGCCGCGGTCCCAGGGCGGCAGGTCCCAGGCCAGACCGTTGCGCTCGGCGATGCGCGCCAGCAGCAGCAGATAGGCGCGCACGAAGGGGAAACCGCCCTCGGGCTGGCACACGTAGATTCTAGGCAGGTGCTGCGTCAGGCCGATATCCACGGCCTTCCGCCAAGCCTGCGAGATGGCCCTGCCCAGGGCGCCGCCGCCAACCTGGACGACCATGGCCGTGACGTCCAGCCCGGCCTCTTCCACCTGCATCAAAGTCTCCCAGCCCAGGGTTTCGCCGCCCTCGATGTTGGACCAGTTGTCGTTGCCCGAGCAGGAAAACGGCAGCCAGCCCTTTTCCTCCACGGCCCGGCGGAAGGCCAGGTAGCAGGGATCGCCGGCCGCCTCGGCGCCGCGTCCGTACTTGTGCACGTGGGTTTGGCGTTCGCGCAGCAGCCTTTCGACCACCGGATCGACATCGTCGGGCACGAAGGCGTGCAGGTCGAAGCCACCCGCCCGGGCCACGACCGCTGCGCCCAGGGCGGCGTTGCCGCAGCTGTAGATGGTCAGCACCGGCCGGGATTCCCCAGGCCGCCGCCGGTGCAGGGCTTCGAGGTACAACAGGCTTCCCATGAGGTGCCGCCCCTTGTGGGAACCGCTCACGTTGCCGGTTTCGTTCTTGATCAGCAGCCGGCCGTCTCGCTCCAGCGCCCGCTTCAGTGGCCACGCATCGACCAGGGGGGTGACCCGGAAGCTGCCGCCTTCCCACCGTTTCAGTCGCCGGTTGAGGCTGTCCAGGGTCTGTCCGTAGGCCTGTCGGCCCAGCAGGGTGCGGCTGGCGGAGCCAGCGGCAAACAGGCGGAAGGGATCCCTGAGGCCGGTCCGCCAGGATCGCCGCATATCCTCGGCCACTGCCCGGGCGGAAGGGCCGAAGGCGACCTGCTTGGTCAGTGTATGCTCTTGACCCCGGCGGTGGTGGGGGCAGCCGAGCAGCCCGCCGGCCGGGTCATAGGATCGACGGCAGGCCGGGCAGCAGAGCACGATGTGCGGAGGTGTTTTCATCTGAATTTTCAGCGGAATCATGGGAACCGATGGCGATGTTTCGCATATTCGGCCTGGTTTGCCAAGTTTTCTTTTTGCCCATAGGCCTCGAACGTACGCGGGTCGGAGACTTTTTGCGGTGATGCGCATGGGCCCGTCAATCCCTTCTTGACAAATCAGGTCCGATAGGCGATTGATGGCTTCACTCCTTCGGTGCTTCATTTTTCCGGCGTGCGGCGGCCGCCGGTTTTTCCCCGCAAGAAGCGAAGTC
>CAYUAQ010000064.1:0-24330 GCA_964442705.1 uncultured Desulfobacteraceae bacterium | reverse complement strand
CGGGAGGCCTTCCCCTCTTAAAAAAGCTGCGAGGCCCTCTATGATCTCCATGGTGGCCCCGGGATTTACGAAGTTGGCGGTACCTACCTGGACGGCACTGGCGCCGGCAATGAGAAACTCGAGGGCATCCGGGGCGGTCATGATCCCGCCGATCCCCACCACCGGCACCTCCACGGCCCGAGCAACTTCCCACACCATGCGCAGCGCCACGGGCTTGATGGCCGGCCCGGAAAGTCCCCCGGTGATGTTGGCCAGCCTCGGCCGGCGTGTTTCTATGTCTATGGCCATACCGGTGAGAGTGTTGATCAGGGATACGCCATCGGCTCCGGCCGACACCACGGCAACCGCTATCCGGGTTATGTCCGTCACATTGGGCGACAGTTTCACCAACAGGGGTTTGGCGGTGTGCCGCCGCACGGCAGCCACTAGTCTTCCGGCCGATTCTGCATCTACGCCGAAAGCCATGCCGCCCGCCCGTACATTGGGGCATGATATGTTGAGTTCGACAGCGGCAATGCCGTCCGTGCTGTCGCTGAGGGCGGCCAGCCTTTCGTATTCATCCACGGTCTTGCCGTACAGGTTGGCAATCACAGGGGTTTTCAGTTTGCGCAGAAAGGGCAGCCGTTGCTTGACGAAACTTTCGATGCCGATATTTTCCAGGCCGATGGCATTGAGCATGCCGCAGGCCGTCTCCACGATCCGCGGCGGGGGATTGCCGCGGTTGGGCTGAAGCGAAAGGCCTTTTACCACGATGGCGCCCAGTCGATTCAGATCTACTAGGGAAGCATACTCTCCCCCATAGCCAAAGGTTCCCGATGCTGTCATCACAGGGTTTCTGAGCTTAAGCCCGCCAATATCAACACTCAGATCCACGTCTTGGGGCATGGCTCGATCTCAGTTATGGGTTGACAGTTCACGGTTCCCGGTCGGCGGACAACGGTAACCACCCGGATCAAGATGTTTCAAAACCGCCCGCACACGAGCCTTCAGATTGATCATATAGGCGGCTTCTGGCTGTTTGGGTTCTTCTTTACCGTCATATTCAAAGGCCTTAAGGCGCCTGAGAACACGCTCGATGTCGCCCTTTTCCGTGCGCCAGTACCTTGCGACCCGATCTCTGAAATCCCGGCAGAAAGCCACGGAACGCCGCATGTACGGGGCCGCATCCTCACCTGTATAGGCATAGCGATGTCCGAGACAGATGACATCTGCCGCCAAGCGGGCCAATTTCTCCAGCGAAAGGCAATACATATCGTAATCCACCAGGCAGTCTGAAACAATATAGCCGGTGGGATCTGCAATTCCGGCGGCCTCGGAGCAGAGCAGAATCTGCCCCTGCGAGATGTAGAAGCTGATGCAATCGCGGGTGTGTCCCGGGGTTTCCAGGATTTCCACCTCTGTTTGCGGCGATATCCTGAAACGATCGCCTTCGCCGGCTTCGATGTCCACCGCAAAAGGCTCAAAATGATCACTTTCCTCGAATTCCATGGCATTGCGTCGAAGCATGCCGAGAGAGCCCCGGCTGAGCCCATCGATCAGGGCCAGCGCATTGGGGCGACGCAGGTTTTCGGCGGCGCGGCGAGAAGCCACGACCTTCATTTCCGGAAAAAAACGTTTCAGCAGGGCCACTGCACCGCAGTGATCGAAATGCGAGTGGCTCAAAAAACAGTAGGCCGGCGGCCGGGGACCCAGTACCGCTTGTATCCCTGCGGCATAGCGCTTTCCCAGGTAAGAGAAACCGGCGTCAAAAATGGCCGGGGCATCGCCATCCAGCAGATAGACCGGCACACTGGCATAGCCCAGCATGTACAGGTTCGGGCAGATTTTTCCGGTTTCTGAAATGATCATCCTGGTTCCTCACACCGATATGGGCGCCCGTATGGCCGGATGCGGATCATACCCCACCAGTTCGAAGTCTTCAAAGTGAAAATCCTCCACACACTTCTGCTTCCCGTGAATAACCATGGTCGGCAGCGGCCTGGGGTGTCTTGCCAGTTGCTCCCGCACCTGCTCGAGGTGGTTCAGGTAGATATGCGCATCACCGAAGGTATGCACGAAGTCGCCGACATCCAGATCGCACAGCCGTGCGGTGATCATGGTCAGCAGGGCGTAAGAAGCGATATTGAAGGGGACCCCCAGAAAAACATCGGCGCTGCGCTGGTAGAGCTGACAGGAAAGACGCCCCGCCTGTACGTAAAACTGAAACATGGTATGACAGGGGGGCAGGCCGGCTTTGGCCATCTCTTCGACTTCGACCGGATTCCAGGCCGACACGATCAGCCGACGCGAAAAGGGGGATTCCCGAATCAGCCGGATCACCGTTTCGATCTGGTCGACGCCGTTGAAGTTGCGCCACTGCCGGCCGTAAACCGGTCCCAGTTCCCCCCAGCGCCGGGCAAAGTCATCGTCCCTTTTTATTTTTTCAACAAATTCTTTAAGTTTTGATTCCCACTTCTTTGTATATTTAGGATATTCTATCTCCAGATTATGTTCTTTCAGGTAGTTCTGAAAAGGCCATTCGTTCCAGATGTGGACGTTGTTGCGCACCAGCGGTTGAATGTTGGTCTCTCCTCGCAGAAACCACAGCAGCTCGTGAATGATTCCGCGGATGAACACGCGCTTGGTGGTGAGCAGCGGAAATCCCTCGTTGAGATCGTAGCGGCACTGGTAGCCGAACAGGGAAATGGTGCCTGTTCCGGTGCGGTCTTGGCGCCGCGAGCCGTTATCGAGAATATCGCGCATCAGCTTCAAGTACTGTTCCATGAGGTATCCTTTAGGGATTCGAAGTGACCTGCAGCAGGCTAAATAAATCCGCCGCTCACCGGATTGTCAAGAACAATTCGCCGGAAACTGCCTCTTGCTTTGGCAACATTTTTCTGTAAAATTGTCCAGCGGAGAAAGTTTTCCCCTGCACGCTTGCGAAACCATGCCAATCACGGAGAAATCAGCAATGAACGGATTTTTTCAGCGCCTCCTGGTCATCGACGTCAGCAATCGCACCACGTCCACACAGGCTCTGGCCGAAGACCTCTTGAGCGACGGTCTGGGCGGTAAGGGCCTGGCCACCCGTCTCCTGCTGCAGCACAACCCGGCCGGTGTCGATCCCCTGGCCGCGGAAAACCACATCATTTTTGCCCTGGGCCCCCTGACGGGCAGTCCCCTTTACGGTTCCTGCCGTCACGGTATCTTTTCCAAGTCCCCCCTGACCGGGGCCTATGCCGAGTCCTACAGCGGCGGCAAGGCTGCCGTGGCCATGAACCGCAGCGGATACGACGCCGTCATGATCCGGGGCGCCGCCGACAGGCCCGTCTGGCTGGAGATCACCGAAGACCGGGTGGTCTTTCACCCTGCCGATGACCTCTGGGGCATGGAAACCTACGCTGCCGAAGATGCCGTCAAAAACAAGCTCAAAGAGCACAAACCCGGCGTTCTGGTCATCGGACCGGCCGGCGAGAAACAGGTGCGTTTCGCCGTGGTGGAAAACGACTACTGGCGCTCGGCCGGCAGAACGGGCATGGGTGCCGTGCTGGGCGCCAAGAACATCAAGGCCCTGGCCTTCCACGGCAAAGCCCAACGGCCCATGGCCCACCGCCGCGAAGCCAAGGACTATGCCCGCGAGATGCTGCAGCGCCTCAAACACCACGCCGCCACCGAGGCTTACCGCAACCAGGGAACCCCCATGATGGTGGCGCTGTTGAACGGCGCCGGTGGATTTCCCACCCGCTACTGGTCGGCCGGTAAGTATGAAAACTGGAAACAGATCAATGCCGACAGCATGAATCGCCGCTGCAAGGTCTTGCCCCGGGCCTGCATGACCTGTTTCATGGCCTGCGGCAAGTATACCGAGGTTTTGGAAGGCCGTCACCGGGGACTCAAAGTGGAGGGCCCCGAGTATGAAACCCTCTATGCTTTCGGCGGTCTTTGCATGATCGACAGCATCGAGGAAATCGCCTGGCTCAACGACACCTGCGATCGCCTGGGACTGGACACCATTACAGCCGGCAATCTGTGCGCCTTTGCCATAGAAGCCGCTCGCAGAGGCAAAATCGATGAGGACCTTGATTACGGCCGGCCGCAGCAGGTGGGCGATCTGCTGCACAAGATCGCCCGGCGCGAGGGCATCGGCGATCTGCTGGCAGAGGGCATTCGCCCGGCGGCGGGCGAACTGGACCTGCAGGACTTGGCCATACATGTAAAGGGAATGGAACCCCCGGGCTACGATCCACGAGCGCTCAAAGGCATGGGGCTGGCATACGCGGTCAGCGACCGCGGTGCCTGCCACCTGCGGGCCACTTTCTACAAACCTGAACTGGCGGGACTGATCGATCCGCACCAGATCGAGGGCAAGGCCGAGATGTTCATCGATTTCGAGGATCGTTGCACGCTCTTCGACTGCCTGATCACGTGCCGCTTTTACCGGGATTTCTACCCCTGGAAAGAGCTGTCCCGCCTGATAGCCCTGGCCACCGACGTCACCCTGGGGAAAACCCAGCTGCAGCAGCTGGCCGCCCGCGTGACCGATGCCACGCGCCGGTTCAACCTCCGTGAGGGATTGACCGCGGCCGACGACCGGCTGCCGGCACGCTTCTTCCGCGAGAAGCTACCCGACGGCCAGTCCATCAGCGAGCAGGAATTACAGACCCTGGTACAGGATTACTATCGCCTGCGGGGATGGGATGCCCAGGGGGTCCCCCGCGCCCAATCGACGGATTGATATCGACCCACGAACATGATATGGACGTTCTGTCGGTGCGGCTGCGCGAACAGGGCGCATCACGATAATGCCACCAACATCTCAACGAGGAGACTGCCCATGGATTTTTCTCTTTCCGGCGATGAAGAAATTTTGCGCCAATCGGTCCGCAAGTTCGCCGAAAATGAAATCAAACCCGTGGCCCGGGAACTGGACAAACGGGAGGAGTTTTCTTACGACACCATGCGCAAAATGGCCGAACTGGGCCTCTTCGGCATTTTCGTCTCGGACGAATACGGCGGACAGGGAATGGACTACATCTCCTACATCATTGCCGTGGAAGAAATCGCACGCGTGGACGGTTCCCACGCCGCCACCGTGGCGGCCGAAAATTCCCTGGGTGTCGGCCCCATCTACTATTTCGGCAGTGAAGAGCAGAAGCACAGGTATCTGCCCAAACTGTGCAGCGGCGAAGCGCTGTGGGGATTCGGCCTGACCGAGCCCAACGCCGGATCCGACGCCGTCAACGCCAAAACAACGGCCGTGCTGGACGGTGACGAATGGGTCATCAACGGCCACAAGATATTCATCACCAACGCTTCCACCGACATCACCGCCGGCGTCACCGTACTGTGCCGCACCGGCACGCTGGAAAACGGGCGGCCGGAGCTCTCCTGCATTCTGGTCGAAGCCGGCACCCCGGGCTTTACCGCCAGAGTCATGCACGACAAGATGATGTGGCGCGCCTCCAACACCAGCGAACTGTACTTCGAGGACTGCCGCGTGCCCAAGGAAAACATGCTGGGGCCACGCGGCGAGGGGTTTCACCAGATGATGCAGACCCTTGACGGGGGCCGGCTCTCCATCGGCGCCATGGGTCTGGGCGGTGCCCAGGGGTGCTTTGAAATGGCGCTGAAATACAGTAACGAACGCGAACAGTTCGGCCGCGCCATCTCCAACTTCCAGATCAACGCCTTCAAACTGGCCGACATGCACACCGAAATCGAAGCCGCCCGGCTGCTGTTGTACCGGGCCTGCTGGCTGCGCGACAACAACAAGCCCTTTGCCAAGGAGGCGGCCATGGCCAAACTGTACTGTTCGGAGGTCATGTACCGCTGTGCCAACCACGCCGTACAGCTGCACGGCGGTTACGGTCTAATGAAGGAGTTCGACGTCGAGCGTTTTTACCGTGATCAGAAACTGCTGGAGATCGGCGAAGGCACGTCCGAGATCCAACGCATCGTCATCGCCCGCCACATCGGAGCCAGATGCCTGTAGAGCGAGACCGCAGCCCGGCAGCTTCATCGGCGTGGCCCCCCTTGCGCTTCCATGCGGGTGGCCCTAATCAACCAAGGAGGAACACCAATGGACAACGATCCCAAGAAACACTACGTATGTGTGGATTATTTCGAAGATCTGACCGGTGAAATCGAGGCCGGGAAAAAAGAAGACACCGAGGAAATCGGCCAGCGAGTGGCCAGCCTGCGAAAGGAAAAGGGGCTCTCTCTCGAAGAGCTGTCCAGTCTGACCGGTTTTGAGGTCAGCTTCCTGTCGGATATCGAAAACAACCGCATCCACCCCCAGCTGGGGACGCTCATCAAGCTATCTAAAGCGCTGGATGCCGCCGTGGGCCGGATCATTTCCGGTGCCGGCGACAAACCCTATTCCGTGACCCGCAAGACCGAACGCAAAACCATTTCAAGATCCACCTCCCGTAAGGGAGAAAAAGACATCTATGCCTACAAGGACCTGGCACCGGAGGTCAAAGGCCGGCATATGGAAGCCCTCATCGTCCAGTTGGAGGAGGGCCCGGACGAGGACCGCTCGGTGCACGACGGCGAGGAGTTCATTTTCGTGTTGGACGGGCTGGTGCTGCTGGAAATCGGTGAGGAGGTTTTCGAACTCGAACCCGGTGACAGTGCCTACTATCTGTCCACCACACCGCACCTGGTGACGTCCAAAAAGGGGCGTTCCACCATCCTGGCCGTACTCTACGAGGGATAAAAAACAGAGGAGAAACGATCATGGGCAAGGGAGATCGCCGTACCAAACGCGGTAAAATATGGCGGGGTACCACGGGAAAGAGACGTCCCAAAAAGAAAAAAGCCGCTTCCGGACAGCACCAGGACGGCAAATAGCACAACTGACCGCCGGTGAAGGCGACTATTTGTCACACTTTGTCACCTGGTTGACATATTTTGTCAAAACGATCGGTTCCCATGAGAGCCCGGGTTTTTTGTATCTACCTGAAAAAATGCTAAAATCCTGCCAGCAGGGTAAAAAGAAAGAATTGGCATTGATCTTGCTGTTATGAAAAGGCAAGATCGGGGGCAGCGACGTCATTATCCCGTTCCGCTCTTTTCAAAGTGCCCAAGGGTAGATCGACTAAACGGTTTCTCAGTTGCGCGTGCATCTTTTCACCGGTCATCTCTAAAACGAATAGTTGAGAAATCATTGAAAACGAGTTTTGCACCGGGGTCAATAACGGCAATCTAGGGAAACCGTTTAGCTGATCTAAGGCCCTTTGCGTCTTGCCGAAAAAGTTGTCCCTTCCCCAACAGGTCCCTGACCTTTGTATCTCCGAGCTTTTTACCGATTTTTCATCATTTAAGCGCTATTTCCCCTCTCTCACCAGACTCGTTTTCAGTGCCTTCACCACGTTTACCGGCCGTTGGACCTGGTGCTGGGCCAGCATGATACGTTCCGTCTGCTGCCAAGCCGGCACATCGATCCGGCCGATCACAAAGCAGGGGTCGGGGCGTACCATGGCTCTGGTGATGTCCAGCTGTTTTCTCAGGATCGCCGGACGCGTGTCCGGATCGAATTTCTGCAGCACCGCAACAGACCGCTGCCGGTTTTCCTCTGCCAGGGCCTCTTTCCACCCCTTCAGCAGGGCCGCCAGGAATCGCTTCACCACCTGCGGCGAGCCCTCCAGCATCCGGGTAGAGGTCACCACCGAGTTGGCCACGAAGGCCACCCCGTATTGGGCTGGATTGAAAAAACGCAGGCCTTCCCCGGCTCGCCGCAGCTTGGCTGAAATAATCACACCCTGGGTGTTGCGGTACACCGGCCAAAGGTCTACCCGCCGCTGGTAAAAGGGCGTATAGTCGTATCTCACGCTGAACAGCCGGACATCCTTTTCACCGATTCCGGCCTTGGCCAGCAGGGTTCGCATGATGTGCTCGTCGTTGCCCCCGTAAGTGATGCCGATGGTCAGTCCTCGCAGGGCAGACAGGCTCTTGATTTCAGGAAAACTGTCACGGTAAATCCACTGCAACGGGTTCACCTGGAACAGCTGGGCAATGACCACCACGGGCGAGCCCTTTGCTAGGGCACGGATCACCTGGTCGGCGGAGGCTACCCCAAACTGGGCGTGTCCCAGTTCAAGCTCTTTGATGGCATCACGCTCGGGACCGCCTTCCTTGACATTGACTGTCAGCCCGGCCGCCTCGAATATGCCCTGATCCATGGCATAAATGTCACCGACCACGCTGGCGTTGTAAAGCCACTTCAGTCGATAGTTGATGCGATCGCCGGCCCGCACGGCATGCAGCGGCACCAGCGACACCAGCAGCAGAACGACAATGCCGGTCCACAGCCATTTATTGAACCTCCGAGTTTTCATGGCACGTCCCTCCCAGGAAAAATTGGATGAAAGACGAAAACGGCCTCTGCCGAGCCCCATGGTACCGCCATCCATGCACATGAGTCAATGGGCAGGAGAAGGCCGCATCCAACTACCCTCTTGAAAAAAACAAACATCAGCGGTAGGTTTGTCATAAGGTGAAAACTTTCAACGGAAACTTTCAACGGACCATAGGCACACTTCATGTCCACCATCAGAATAATCATTGGAGAACTGACTGTCACCGCCGAACTTGACGACTCCCCCACTGCCCGGGAAATCCTCGACAGGCTTCCCCTGGAAAGCACCGCCAATGTGTGGGGGGAGGAAATCTACTTCGATATTCCGGTGCACATCGACCCTGCCCCCGATGCTGTCACCGAAGTCGATGTGGGCACTCTCGCTTACTGGCCCATGGGACCGGCCTTCTGTATTTTTTTCGGGCCGACGCCGGTCAGCACCGGGCAGGAGCCCCGTGCCTACAGTCCCGTCAATGTCTTCGGCAAAATTGTGGGAGATGCCGACCTCTTGAAAAATATCCGCAACGGTGCTCCAGTCCGGGTGGAAAAAGCATAGGGGGAAAACCACATGAGCTTAGCTGAAATCGAACGGTTCAATAACGTCGCCCTCCTGCGGCTGCGAAACGGCGTTACCAATGCCATCGGCCCCGACCTGCTGGGCGATATGTCCCGTTGCATCGAGGAGGTCAGAAAGCACTACAAGGGCATGGTCCTGGCCGGCGGCGACAAGTTTTTCAGCATGGGATTGGATCTTCCCCTGCTGGTGACTTTCAACCGCCAACAGATGGCAGACTTCTGGGAGGCCTTCAACCAGATAGTCCTGCAACTGTATACCCTGCCGCTGCCCACCGCCTGTGCTATCTGCGGCCACGCCACCGCCGGCGGCGCCATCCTGGCCCTGACAGGTGATTTCCGTATTGCGGCCGAGGGGCGAACCCTTTTCGGCTTCAACGAGGTCAACATCGGCGTTCCCGTGCCCTACCTGGCCGATCTCATCATCCGGCAGATGGTCGGTGACCGCATCGCCACGCGTATGCTCTTTTACGGTGAGTTCATGGAATCTGAACCCGCCCGTGATGCCGGGATTTTCGATGAGGTAATCACCAAAAACGAGGTGGAATCCCGGGCCGTCGACAAGATAGCCCAGCTGGCTTCCATGCCGCAACCGGCCTTCGGCTTGATCAAGCAGAACCGCGTCGAGGCGGTTCACAGCGCTTTCCTCAACAATTATGATGCCAAAAAAGAGGCTTTCCTGATCTGCTGGTTTCAGGAAGCGGTGCAGGCGCTGCTGAAAAAGGCGGCTGAAAAATTTTGAGGGGCCCCCCGAGATGCAAATCCATTATCTCCAGCACGTTTCCTTCGAGGGACTGGGAAGCATAGAAAGCTGGGCGCGACAGCATGGACACTCACTAACCAGGCTTTTGTGCATGGCCACACAGTGGTGGGTCTCCAGTTTCACCTGGAAGTCACCCGGCAAAGTATTTCCAGTCTGGTGGAAAACTGCCTATCCGATCTCACCGGTGGAAAGTACGTGCAGGAAAAGTCGCGGCTTTATGGGAAAACGGCCGACTTTGAAAGCGTTAACAGCGTAATGGCGGGGATTCTTGGCAGTCTTTTCTGCCGCTGACGGGATATGGAAGCCATACGCCGGGCCATTCTCGAATGCATTGAAAACAGCCGATCCAGCGTGACTGCGGCAGGACTCGAGAAGCGCGTCAGACACCGGGTTGGCACCTCTAGAAAAGCCATCCGACGAGTGGTCAGAGAGCTGGTAGAAGAGGGCGAGATAGCCTACACCTACTTTCATGGGTGCTCTTTCGTGGAAAAGGCCTTCAGGCGACCCGTACGTATCGGCCGACGCATGGTTTTGGTGCCCCATGAACTGAGTTTCGACTCGGACGGCAGAGACATCGTCATCAGACTTGTCCACGGCGCCGCCTTCGGCTGCGGCCGCCATCCCAGTACCCGCCTGGCCCTGAAGGGCATCGAATATCTCCTAGATGGTTCCGGCTGGCGTGCCGACGCTCCCCCTGCGAGTTGCCTCGACATCGGCACCGGTTCCGGAGTTCTGGCCCTTGCCGCCCTGCTCGCGGGTGTAGGTCAGGCCGTAGGACTGGACACCGATCCCTGCAGCCTTTTCGACGCCAGAGCCAACGCGCGTGTAAACCGGGTGGACAACCGGTTGAAAATCAGCGGCGACGATTCGCGGCTGATGCGGAGCACCTTCGATATGGTTGTAGCCAATCTGCGGCTGCCTACCTTGAAAGCGATATACCCCGTTGTAAACCGATGCCTGAAACAACGGGGAGCCGTTGTTTTTTCGGGATTCAAGGAAGGGGAGGAAGGCCGCGAGTTATGCAGTCTCTATCGTCGTGGGGGCCTGAAGTGCGCCTGGCAAGCAACTGAAAAGGGATGGCAGGCCGTTGTGCTTTTCAGGGGTGAGCCGTCTTCCAAAGAATGCCCAACTTTTTTCGCACATCGTTGAAGTCCTGCCAGGGATAAAAAGCCACGCCGCGATCCGACAGCCACTGGGCAAGAAAATCGCGTGCAAAAACCACGGAAGCATTCCGGGCCATGTTCACATCGGTGATTCCGTTTCCAATGGCAACGGCTTGGTCGAAGGTGTATTTTCCCATGACCTCTACCTTGGATAAAAGTTCGGCCTTCCCCTCAAAGTCGGACCGAATTGTCAAGAATTCTCCGTTGCTGATCACCTCGGGAGCGTAGACGGCCTCCACCTGCTGGACAAGTTTCCCCAGCCGGGAAAGAATCATTTCTCGAATGCCACCGGAAACGATGACCAGTGGAACCGCTGAAGCATGTAGAAAGTCGAGAAACGACTCGAACCCGGCTCGGATCGGCTGCCGGTCGAAATAGTCCACCATCTCGGCATACCTTTCAGATGGGATGGCCTCTATGAGGCTGCGAACGGCTTCTTTCAGCGTAATGCGGCCGGCCTGCAACTGCCGCGATCGCTCGGCATACATTTCGGGGACGAAGGTATTGAACATCCCCACCAGGGTTTCCCGGCTGGTGATGGTCCCGTCGAAGTCGCAGAACACCATCCGACGCCTATTGTACTTTTTCGTAGCGGCCCCGATCGACACTCTTGATCTTGTTCTGCTTCTTGAGTTTATAAATTACGTTGTGCACCTTCTTGTTGTCGAACCCAGTTTTCTTGACCAGGCTTTCCACATCAATGCCGTTGCGTGCGCGGGAAATATAACCGTAAACGGTATCGATGGCCGTGGCTTTGCCACTTTTCGCAGCCGGCGCTTTTTTCTCGGCCTTTTTGGGTGCCGCGCTCTTGGCTTTTGTGGCGGCCGCCTTAGGAGCAGCGCTCTTGGCCTTTTTGGCGCCGGCCTTGGTTTTTTTGGCCGCTGCTTTGGCCCGCTTCTTACCAGCAGCATCCTTTTTGGTGAGATCTTCGATGTGCGTAGCCAGGCTGTCTATGGCCTGGGACAGGCTCTTGAAACCATCTGCTACTGCCCTCATTAATTTTTCAGCGTCCATAGCCTTCATCAGTTTTTCAAACTCCGCCATTTTTGTTCTCCTCTCCGTTTAACGTTTTTACTGTTACTGCCAATAGGCTCGTCTTGCTTACCTAAAGATATCACTTTATATTTGGCACATTTCCATCACCAATGTCAACTCCGGCACGGCATTTGTTTGACTTATGCGCTTGTGCAAGTCCACCTTGAGCCGTGAAATCCTTGTACTGATCCTTATAATAGTATCAATATGGAAAATGTAAAGTAATGATTTTTAAAAAAATCCCCATTACAATGGCGCAATTCACAACCCTGCATAGAAGCCATATACTTGCCAATGCCAATTCTTGTATTATGTTTCGATCATTATTTTCCTGACTTCGGATTCCCTTTTCCAGGCCTATTGGGCCCAAAAAACCGTCCACTTTCGCCTGAAGGAGATTTCTACCATGAAAAAATTTTTGTCCGTCCTCTCTCTTATAGTGTTTTCCGCTACTGCAGCTTTGGCTGCCGAAGGATTGGTCAGCATCAAGAGCGCCCATGACGTCAAGACTACCGCTGATCGCCTGGAGTCCTCCCTGAAAAGCAAGGGCATGATCGTATTCGCCAGGGTAAACCACGGCAGCGCCGCTGAAAAGGTGGGCATCACCCTTCGCCCCACTGTACTGGTCATCTTTGGAAATCCCAAGGCAGGATCCCCCCTGATGGCTTGTGCTTCCACAACGGGCATCGACCTTCCTCAGAAAGCACTCATCTGGCAGGATGAATCCGGGCAGGTATGGATATCATACAACGACCCGGACTATATTGCCCGGCGCCACGGCATTTCCGAATGCGCCAAGGCGCCTCTGGCGAAAGTCGCCAAGGCTCTGAACAACTTTTCCCGCGCTGCCGCAGCCCCCTAGCAGGGGAGACCCATGCCTGAACTGCCTGAAATACAGATCACGGTAGATGATCTCAACAGCGCCGGTATTGTCGGCCGGCAGTTTACCGCTGCCCGTGTTTTCTGGCCAGCCTCGGTTTCACCAATGGATCCCGCGTCGTTCTGCCGCGGCGTAAGAGGGGAAAAGATTGCTTCGATCCACCGCCGCGGTAAGTTCATCGTGTTTGATCTTGTCTCCGGGCGGTCACTGCTGATCCACCTGCGCATGACCGGGAAGCTCGGTCTGAAGGAGGCCGGCACTTCGCGCAACCGCCATGAGCACGTTGTCCTGACGCTAGATGACAAGCTCGAGCTCCGTTTTCATGACACCCGTAAATTCGGCCGATTTTACTACCTGGAAGATGCCGAAAAGATCCTGAGCCGTCTGGGGCCTGAGCCGTTGGAGCGCCGGTTCACGGCCAAAGCCCTGGCGAAGATGCTTGGCCGCCGCAAAAGGCAGATCAAACCCCTGCTTCTGGAACAGCATTTTATCGCCGGTCTGGGGAACATATACAGCGACGAAGCGCTCTGGCTGGCAGGTATTCACCCCTGCAGAAAAGCGCACACCCTCTCCAGGAGTGAAATTGAAAGGCTTCACCGCGCCATCCGCCGAGTTCTTCGCCAGGGACTGCAGAATATGGGAACTTCGCTGGGAACCGCAGAAGCCAATTTTTACTCAGTCTCCGGGCGCCGCGGCCGCAACCGCGACCGCCTGAAGGTATTTCGACGCACCGGCCTGCCCTGTGTACGCTGCGGCCACCCCATCACCAGACTGGTGGTCGGCCAGCGGGGGACACACGTCTGTCTGACCTGTCAGAAGTAAACGCGCATGTTTTCAATACACCGGCAGGTCACGAGCCTGCATTGGGGACATAGCTGCAAATAAATGCTTTTTTGAGATCTTCACTGGGACCCAACTGCCATGAACCTGAAAACAATCACCGATCACCTGGTAGAAGACCTTGCCGCCCTGCACTTCTCAAAACCCGTGTGCATGGTCTACAATCCTCTGCAATACGCCCGCGAAGCGTATGACTGCTATCTTGACCGCTATGCCCATCCTCCCAAAGACGTGGTTCTGCTGGGCATGAATCCCGGCCCCTGGGGCATGGCCCAGACAGGAGTCCCCTTTGGAGAAGTCAGCATCGTGCGGAACTGGCTGGGCATCCAAGCAGAAATTACGCCGCCCGCCAGAACACACCCCAAACGGCCCGTGCTGGGGTTTTCCTGCCGCCGCAGTGAAGTCAGCGGCCAGCGCCTGTGGGGATGGATCAGGGAAACAGTTATCGAGCCACAACGCTTTTTCCGTCGCTTTTTCGTGGCCAACTACTGCCCGCTGCTGTTCATCGAGGAGAGCGGCCGCAACCGGACCCCCAATAACCTGAAAGCCCCTGAGAGAAAAGCGCTGCAGCAAGTGTGCGACACCGCCCTGCGCCGTACCATGGAAGTGCTGAGGCCTCGTTTCGTCGTCGGCATCGGGAGGTTTGCCGCCCAGCGGGCACGGGAGGCGCTAACTGAAACCGGTATTCGAGTAGGCGAAATACTGCATCCCAGTCCGGCCAATCCCAGGGCCAACCGCGGCTGGCAGGGGCAGGCGGCCTCACAGCTTGAGAAAATGGGCATAACCATCCCCTAGAGAATCGACCGCCTACTTGAAAAGGTCGGTACTCAGGTAACGCTCCCCGGTACTGGGCAGAATCACCACGATGCGCTTGCCCTTTGATTCGGGCCTTGCGGCCACCTGCATGGCCGCCCACAGGGCCGCTCCCGAGGAAATGCCGCACAGGAGGCCTTCGTCGCGGGCCGCCCGGCGCGCGGTTTCAAACGCATCGTCATTTTCAACGGCCACCACTTCGTCGATAACCGAGCGGTCAAGAACATCGGGGATAAAACCGGCCCCGATACCCTGGATTTTATGGGCGCCGGGCTGCCCGCCGGACAATACTGCCGAACTGGCCGGCTCCACCGCCACCACTTTGAAATCCGGTTGGCGTGATTTTATCACCTGCCCCACGCCGGTAATGGTCCCGCCAGTACCCACGCCGGCCACCAGGATATCCACCCTTCCCCCGGTATCGCTCCATATTTCCTCCGCCGTGGTTTCACGGTGAATCTGCGGATTGGCAGGATTGCTGAACTGGTCCGGCATGAAGGCCTTTTTTTCGGCGGCGACAATGTCAGCGGCCCTTTCGATGGCACCCTTCATGCCCATGCCGCCGGGTGTCAACTCCAGTCGCGCACCCAGATGCTGAAGCAGTTTGCGGCGCTCAATGCTCATGGTCTCGGGCATGGTCAAACACAGCCGGTATCCCCGTGAAGCGCAAATGAAGGCCAAGGCAATACCCGTGTTTCCGCTGGTGGGCTCGACGATCAAGGTTCTGTCGTCGATCTTCCCCTCTTTTTCGGCGGCCGCAATCATGGACGCCGCAATGCGGTCCTTGACACTGGAAAGAGGGTTGAAAAATTCAAGCTTGGCAATAATCTCGGCCTGCAGTCCCTGTGATACCTGATTCAAACGAACCATGGGAGTGGACCCGATGGTTTTGCTGATCTCCGAAAATACCGGCATGATACCTTCTCCTTTTCTGTAGACCGTCAGCCATCAGCTGCCAGCTGAAACCTGACACCTTCTTCACTTATAAACAAGCCGCGGCGACTCCATGATCACCCGGGTGTCGGGCGGCACCGATTCGGTCAGCCAGACATTTCCGCCAATCACGGACCGGGCTCCAATCACGGTATCTCCACCCAGAATGGTGGCGCCGGCATAGATGATCACGTCATCTTCGATGGAGGGATGGCGCTTCTTTCCCCGCAATCGGTCTCCCGCATCGGGCGGCAGCGACAGCGCCCCCAGCGTGACTCCCTGATAGATGCGTACATTGCGACCGATTTCGGTGGTCTCGCCGATCACCACGCCGGTGCCGTGATCGATGGTAAAACGCTCCCCGATGCTGGCACCGGGATGAATGTCGATGCCCGTTACGCTGTGGGCATACTCTGTCATGATGCGCGGCAGCAATGGTACGCCCAGCGTATGCAGTCGGTGAGCCACCCGATAGACCGTCACCGCCCAGATACCCGGGTAGCTGAAAATGATTTCATCGTAACTGTGCGCAGCCGGATCTCCATCGTAGGAAGCGGCCACATCGGTGGCCAGGACTCTGCGTAGATCCGGGATGGATTTCAGGAGCTTCAGGGCAAGAGTGGCGCCCTTTTGCTCGCATTCGCTGCACGGAAGTTCGTAGCGGAAACAGTCGTGCCGGAAGCTCAACATGATCTGTTCCGAAAGCATATCGTAGAGGCTGGAAAGAGCCTGCCCCAGGCTGTACTTGAGATTCACCGGATCGATTTTTTCACGCGAAAAATAGCCAGGGAAAAGAACTTCTCTCAGTTTTTCAAGTAGTTGGATGACCAGTATCCTCGACGGTATCGGCTCGTAATCGACATGCGTATAACAGGTTTCATCATTGCAGCTGCGAATCACCTGTTCCACGATATCCGGCAGCTGTTCCCGAAAATGGGTAACCTCCTGCGCTTCTATGCGACAGGCCGCAGCAGATTTTTCTAAATCATCGCTCATAAATAGGCCTTTTCCATGAATCTTTGGTGATAGGCGGTCTACTTCTTGGGGTGTGTGCCCATGGCTGACGTTGCGTTGCCATGGACCAGGGGGAAAATAACCCCGATACCTCAGGCAACTGTATACGTCCAACTCTGTTTTTGACATTTCCCATACAAATAGTATAGTAAGAAACTATGACACGCCCCCATGGTTGTCAAAAACCTGTCACCCGGAAAGCCTCAGGACAATGAAAATATGACCCACCGTGCGATTATTTTTGACCTCGACGGGACCCTTCTCGACACCCTGGAAGATCTGGCAGACGCCACCAATACAGTCCTGAACCGTTTCGGCTTCCCCACCCATCCCGTGGATGCTTTTAAAGAGTACGTGGGCAGCGGCGCCCGCGAACTTGTACGCCGCGCCCTGCCGGCCGAAAACCGCGATGATGAGACACTGAGAAAGTGCCACCAGGCCTTTCTCCAAACCTACGCCTGCAACTGGGACACCAAAACGCGTCCCTACCCCGGCATCCCCGAACTGCTCGACCAGCTCGCTCGTGATAAAATAAAAACAGCCATTCTCTCCAACAAACCTCATCAGATGGCCGTAAAAGCCGTCACCACCCTACTGGCGCCGTGGCACTTTGAAATTGTCCTCGGCCAGCGCGACGACTTCCCCCGCAAACCCGATCCTGCCGGCGCTCTTCAAATCGCCCGCAACCTATCCCTACCCTCTTCCGATTTTCTCTTTGTCGGCGACAGCGGGGTGGATATGCAGACAGCCGTAAATGCGAAAATGTTTCCCCTGGGAGCTGCCTGGGGATTTCGTAGCCTGACAGAGCTGCGCGCCTTTGGTACCCGCGCTATTGTTCAACATCCGTCTGAAATAGTACAGTTTTTAGGGCACTAATTTAAACGAGGATACAATGCGGGACTTATCTGCGACTAATTTCAAGCGTATCATCCTGATTACCACGTCTTTTCCAGACAATCAGCTTCAAGAGGGACAGGAGGCTGCAGGTTCATTTGTTGCTGATTTTGCTGAAGAACTGGCTCGCTACGTCCGATTGACAATCGTCGCCCCCGGGAGTGATACCGGTTCCCAAAAGCTTGAAAATTTTTCCATTCGACGTTTTGCTGTTCCGAGCTTACCTCTTTCGCTGCTCAAAGCGAATGATCCCAGGAGTTGGAAAAAGATATTGATCTCCCTGCGATCCGGTCACAGGGCCGTCCAACGCGCCGTTTTTGATATTAGTCCAAACCATATTTTTGCATTCTGGACTTTGCCCTCTGGTTATTGGGCCTTGAGACAATCAAAAAGATTCAATATTCCTTATAGTGTGTGGGCTTTAGGCAGCGACGTCTGGACATTGGGCAAAATTCCGGTAATATCCTTACTTTTAAAGTTTGTCCTAAAAAACAGTCATCGCTGCTTCGCAGATGGATATCTTTTGGTAAAAGATGTTCAAAAAATCTCGGGGAAAAAATGTTTTTTCCTTCCAAGCGTTCGGAAATTTAGTTTTGGTTCCAAAAAAAAAATGAAAACTTGTCCTCCATACAATTTCGCCTTTTTAGGGCGATGGCATCCCCACAAGGGAGTTGACCTTCTTTTAGAAAGCCTCTCACAGCTCAGAGGACAGCACTGGCGTCAAATTTCTGCAATTAAGATATATGGAGGTGGTCCATTATCTGATATAGTTTATTCCAGGGTTGCAGCTCTTAAAGCAGAAGGCCGCCCTATAAACGCAGGTGGATATCTTGATAGAAGCAGCGCGTCTAGATTGCTTGCTTGGGCAGACTATTTATTATTACCTTCTCGTATTGAAAGTATCCCGGTGATTTTTTCAGATGCCATGCAATCAAATTGCCCGATAGTCTCGACTCCAATAGGTGATATTCCGCGCTTGCTTCAAACGTATAACCTGGGGATCTTATCAAAATCAGTTTCACCGGGATCTTTTTCGATTGCCATCAGAAAAGCCATCCAACACGCTCCAATAGAGTACAGCAAGGGCATTCAGAAAGTTAAAAGACAGTTTCACATATCCCATAGTGTTGATCTTTTTTTAAATTCCATAGATTAATTTTTAATTTTTTTTATCATGACTTCATCCTGGATTTGCTCACCGCTACCGCCACCAAATTGGTCTGAAATCTGCCGAGCTCATGGCAGCCTGTTCCACAGCGTCGAATGGCAATCTTTGCTTGCCAATGCTTTTGGTTCATCTCCTCTTTATTGCTGGAATTCGAGGGTTAATATTTTCCTAGCTGTAACTGTCTTCCGTATAGGACCCTTTCGCATTGGTTATATTGGATTTCCATCGAGCCGAATTATCGGAGGGAATGAATTAGAACTGGAAGATATGAAAAAATTGTACCGTATTATTTTAGCAGGTAAGGTACACCTTTTGAGGCTTACCTTAAATATTCAAAATAGTCCGGTCACTCCAAGTTTTCCCTTTTCTGTTTCCTTAGAGACCGAGATTCAGGACCTTCAGAACTGGAATCACAGCTATCTGCCTTCGAGTGTGAGACGCAATATCAGGAGAGCCATGAACAGTCGCGTTCATATTTCCGATTCCGCAGGTATGGCCATTGAGCCTAAAATCTATGCTCTATATTATGATACCATCCATCGCCACGGGGGAAGTCTTCGCTACAACGCAGCCTATTTCCATAATATAATAGAATTTTCCCAATCCCATGCCCGTCTTCGTTGCCTTGTGGCTACTGTAGATGATGAAGTTGCTGGTTTCTTAGTGCTTGCTTTGGAAAATCAAACAGCTTACTACCTTCATGGCGGCACGGATATGCATAAGCAACAATATCGTCCAAGCGATTTCCTTTTCAGTACTGCTATCAACTGGGCGCGTGAAAATGGAATGAAACGTTTTAATATGATGTCTTCACCGGGTAGCCAATTGGGCCTTGTCCGTTACAAAGAAAAATGGGGAGGAGTGACAAGAGAGCTACGCACCTATGATATCTGCACTAATCGCTTACAGGCATTTCTGTTCCGATCCGCATTAGGTATAGATCGTAAACTTAGGTGGTTTTATTCTAACTTCAAATCGAGCTGCAGCTAGGAATAGCTTTTATATTGTCTCATAGATGCTCTGTAGATTGCTGTCTTTTATCGTTGCCAGTAAGATAAAAGGCCGTTTCGTAATACTCTCGAGTTGACCGTTGAACAAGATGTTGATATGGGACCTCCAGTTTAGCACAAAGCGGGAAGAATGCATCGGGAACAAGCCCGTAGCGTATAAGATAAATCAACGGAAAATATCCTGACCTTATTTTTTGGTAACGATAACATCTCCATCCAGCCGCGCCAAACAACCTGAGATAGCTATCGCCAGTGCGTATTTTCTTCATGCCGTTCTCGACAATCCTTTCGCAGCTTCCGGTCTGTTCGATAAAAAGAACTTTAGCATTTGGCTTTAAAATTCTTTTTATTTCCAGCAACAAGTTGATTAGCTGGCAATTATCTATAACATATGAAAATACCACATATGAAAACGCAGCATCAAATGCTCGTGCTTTGAAAGGAAGCCTATGTCCGTCAATTACTGTAAACTCACATTTGGCGTCTGCCTGTTTGGCGATGTTCAAAAGTTTTTTCGAAATATCGACTCCAACACAATAATGACCTTTCTTTTTAATTAGACGTGTAGCATTTCCTGTCCCAGCACCAAAATCAAGCACCAAAGATTTAAACTGAAAAGAGGCGAGAAATATTTCCAGCACTTGGTCTCTAAGATATTTAATATACCGGTTCTTATATCCTTTGGTGTCGTTCGGATCTATCACAGAGGCATCAATTCCGTATTGTGCAAGCGTGTCCCAATATTGATTTCTATTGTTCATTGCATAGCCTTAGAGTCCTTTTTACCATCATAAACAATGTATAAGCTGAAACATCTGCAAACGTCATAAAAATCCTCAACATAATGCTCAGAACGAATATCGAATCGGTATGAAACCCAAATTTGCTGCTGATCCAAATAAAAATTGACTCTCTAACCAGCAAACCGCTGGGCATTATTAGCGTCAATGAGGCGACAATAGAAGAAAAGCTATATAATATTCCTAGTATGATTGCATTGTATGATGCTGTATTTATAGGAGACAATAGCGCGATGCCTGTTAAAAAAAACACCCATTCCAGCTGAAGGCTAAACCAAACCTTTAGCGACTTTTTTAAGGGCCATCTTTTCACTACAGTCATCTTACCTGCCAACGGCTTTATTAAGGAAAGCGGAACCCACCAATAATTTAAAAAAAAATAAATCGAAAAAGAAATTACCATTCCAAGAAATAGCGGAGGCATTGATCTCCAGTATATAGATGCAATCGAAAAGGCGATTACTGTAATTGCGTTATAATTAGTGGCCGTATACTGCAGCAAATTAGTTATCCAAATGCTTGGAGTGAATGGCTTGCCAGAAAGTTGGATGGATTGGGCAGCGACACCAACCACCTTGCCAGGAATATACCGAATAATTTGTGATAAAAGATAACTTTCCACAGCTGGAAAATCAGCATTTGGCGTATCCTCAATATGAAGCAGCATAGTCCTATGGACATAGGCTCTGACAAATGTCATTGCCGTGAGAGACAATAATGATAAGGCCATGGACTGCCACGTATAATGTGAAAAATCTATGATGGCATGCTTAAATGACTCATCTATTGAAAAGCCGATATAGACAATACTGGTTGCCGTCAGAATTGCCATACTTATTTTTTGATGATGCCGTTTCATTTTTCGAAGAGAAGGATCTATCCCGATTACGCCTGCCTCAAGAACGCATCACTATCATTAATTATTGATAATCTGTTTTGTTGCTTGTATCACCTTATCCACTTCTTTTTCTGTCATTTTAGGCGATAGCGGCAAACTGACAGTTTGTTTTCCGAAACGCGTAGCATGTGGATACATCTCGGGTTTCCATCCAAAGGTTTTCTGATAATAAGGGTGCTCCGGAATACTTGCATAGTGGACCCCGAGGCCAATTTTTTTCTTGTTCATGGCATCTAGAAAGGCATCCCGACTAATGCCGCACCTTTTTTCATCAATTTGCAAAGTATACAAGTGATAAGCATGGCGAGTGTCTGGTGCTGGATCTGCCGGCCGAATTACCGGCCATTCAGCAAACGCCTTCTGATACTGGCACCAAATCTTTTGACGCTTTTTCCAATTTTCTTCCACTCTCGCCAATTGGTGAATGCCTAGAGCCGCTTGAATGTCCATCATATTGTATTTAAAGCCGCATTCAACAATGAAATAGTGCTTATACCCATCATCTCCAAAGCGTCTCCATGCGTCTTTACTCATGCCATGTAAAGCTAGCCTTTTCGATCTGGCGATATGTTTCTCGCTTTTTGCTATGATTATTCCACCTTCACCTGTCACTACGTTTTTTGTCGCGTAAAAGCTGAAGCAACCAAAATCTCCGAAAGTACCAGCTTTCTTCCCGTGATATTCGGTCTCAATAGCATGGGCACAATCTTCGATAACCATTAAATCATGTTGGTTGGCAATTTCAATTATGGGATCCATATCGCATGGCCTTCCAGCCATATGGACAGGCAAAATTGCCTTGGTTCTGCATGTAATGGCCTCTCTTATCTTTTCAGGGTTTATGTTCATGGTTACAGGATCGATATCGGCCAAGATGGGTTTGGCGCCACTGTGAACGATAGCATTTATCGTTGCACAAAAGGTCATTGGCGTTGTAATAACTTCATCTCCCGGCATTAATCCTGCGGCAATCATACTGATATGCAAGGCCGCCGTACAGGAGTTAACCGCTGCTACGCAGTTTTCCGCAACCTTTTTATAAGATGAAAAGTTCCTTTCAAACTGCGCAACTTTCGGTCCAGTACCCAACCATCCGGATTTGAGGCAGGCCACAACCTCATGGATTTCCTCATCTCTGATGTCTGGTGCACCAAATACTATAAAATCTTTATTCATTTCAGAGTCATCTCGAAATTATTTACAACTAAAAAAGATCTATCTACACCAAAAAATTTAGCCAGACCTTTTCAAACGACTTTTTTCAAGGACAGGACATAACCATGGGGCATAAACTCATCCTCTGCGCTTGTTCGAGATAAAAGATTGGCAGCGATATTATTAAATAGTATGAAAAACATTAAAAAAGGTAAAAAAATAAACACCATGTTGGATCGATCTATCCAGCGTATCATGGTTTTGGCTGCGGCAATGTTACCAAGCAGAGCGGCTGTTTCCAAAGGCTGCCCTATGGATTGACAGGTTTCAATACAAAACCCAGCCTTGTTTGTCTGAAGCTCGAGGCCATATCGGGTTAAACGCATATAATCTTTAGGTTCATCATGTATCGGATATAAAAAAGGAAGTTGCATGATCACTCTGCCATTGATCTTTAACACTCTCCAAATTTCTGACAATGCCTTCTCAAGGTTGGGTAAATGCTCCAAAACATCAAGTATAAGTATGACATCGAAAGACTCGTCAAAGACTGGAATCTCACCGGCGTCTCCATAAAAATCAGGAATGGTTTTATACCAATCCGATGCGGTCTCCAGATAATCCATACCCCAATAGATACTGTCAGTAGAAACATACTGCTGTGGCCATTTATCGAAGCAGCCGATATCAAGAACACGATTTTTCCCTTCAATCTCTTTCAGAAAGTCAATGATGGTTTCTCGACCCTTTCTGGCAAACCATTGCGGATGAATTGGTAAATTTTCAAATGGTTTCAAAAGACTTCTGATTTTGTTAAAAAGCATTTCTTACATTATCTTTAGTATTTTTTGGATTGACATTATTTCGATTTTAATTGCGCCTAGTGCGTCTCTGATTTTCTTCGACGCCTTTGTAATGTAAAGCAGAAATTTGCTCAGAAATTATGCCGATTAGGAAGGTGAATAGAGACGACATAAACAGCAGCGCACTCATGTTGGTGAATCTTTTAAAGAAATAAAAAGTGAATCCATAATAGGCCATCCCGGCTAAAAACAGGAGGCTACTGATGGGCAAAAAAAAACGCATGGGGGAAAATAAGGCGCCTATCTTTAAAATGATTATTAAAAATCTAATGCCGTCTTGAAACAGATTGATGTGGCTTTTGCCTTTTCTTTGTTTTGTTTTTATAGGCACATATGCCACAGGAAAACCTGAACGGAAAAATGCCATGGTACTGGTGGTTGGATACGAAAATCCGTTGGGCAGGAGGTATAGAAATTTTTTGAAATGCCTGGCTCTAGCGGCTCGAAAACCGCTTGTCAGGTCTTTTATAGGGAAACCTGTCATCAGCGAAGCAAGGGTATTGTAAAACCTATTGGCCCATTTTCTGGCTAAAGATGCGTGGGTTACGATTTCACGGGCGCCCACCACCATTTCGTAGTTTTCCTTGAATTTCTCCAGCAACCTAGGAATGTCCATAGGATCGTGCTGTCCATCGGCATCCATGAAAACAAAAATATCGCCGGTGGCATTTCTGACGCCACTTTTAATCGCGGCTCCGTTGCCCATGTTCATAGCATGGGAGTACACTTTAACTCCGTATTTTTGAGACACTTGAACAGTATCATCTGTGGACCCATCATCAACGACAATGATCTCAAAGTCAGGATAGCGGCGAACAAGATCCGGCAAAATAACAGCAAGCGATTTGGCCTCGTTTTTAGCCGGAATAATTACAGATATTTTCTCATTCATCGCGGATTTTGATCCCTTCCGGGTTCGGCAAAGTCTTTTGATAAATACCCCTAAATTATTTTGTAGAGTTCATATCCGTTTTCACTGAAAATGAGTCTTGCTTTTTTTTCAAAAATATTGGTAATGAGCTCATGTTGCATTTTATCAAGACCAGCCAGCCAATGACCGAAAAGATCCTGCCTAATCAACACATGTGTAATGCCATTGGTAGGCATATTGGCAATGCTTCTTTCGATAAAAGTGGTATTCCTTAGCCTCTTCTCAAAAGGCCCTGGGAAAAAAACGACAGGTTTTCGAA
>CAYUAQ010000063.1:0-24788 GCA_964442705.1 uncultured Desulfobacteraceae bacterium | reverse complement strand
GACTCGAAATTCATGTGTTTCATCAGCTCACGGGTAGAACAAATTTACCGTGGGAAGGTGTCAGCCACTGTTGACATTCCCGCCGACGGATAATAGGGTGTCGGTCTTTAACCCGGCGGCATTTTCAGAAAGGGTCGGCAAAGCCCATGCTCATCAAGATAAATCCCGTAAATCCCCAGGCGCGCCTCATTCACAAGGTGGCCGAGGTGCTGCAGCGCGGCGGCATCATCGCCTACCCCACGGATACCTATTACGGCATCGGCTGTGACATCATGAACAAGCGCGCCATACAGAAAATATACCAGATCCGTCAGCGCGACCGCAACAAGCCCTTCAGCTTCATCTGCTCGTCACTGAAAAACATCAGCCGCTACGCCAAGGTGACCAACTACGCCTACAAAACCATGCGGCGGCTCCTGCCGGGCCCGTACACCTTCATCCTGGAAGGCACCAAACTGGTCCCCAAGATCATGCTGACGCGCCGCCGCACGGCGGGCATCCGCGTTCCCGACAGCCCCATCTGCCTGGACCTGGTCCGCGCCCTGGGCAATCCCGTCATCTCCACCAGCGCCAAGACACCCGACGGCACCCTGCTGGAGGACCCCTCGCTGATCCACGACGTGTTCGGCAAACGCATCGACTTGGTCATCGACGGCGGCCCGGTCCCCGGGGAGCCCTCCAGCGTGATCTCCCTGATCGCAGATACCCCCGAAATAATCCGCGTGGGCCGCGGCGACGTCACCAGCTTCCTCTAGGGAGTCCCGTCAGTCCGATGCCGGCCCCTGGTAGAGGTAACCGGCATAGATGGTGCGGTTCTGGAGGACACTGGCAAACTGCCGGGCGGCGGTCTCGGTGACATATTTCAGCCAGGGGTATTTCTCGCGGGGCTCCCGCACCGTCTCCACCTCGCCCTCGATGCCGGCCAACCGTGCGGCCCAGGTAACGGCGTCGTCCAGATTGCCCAGGCGGTCGACCAGCCCCAGTTCCTTGGCCCTTTGTCCCGAGAATATACGGCCGTCGGCTACCTCGCGGACCTGGTCCACCGCCAGGCCACGACCCTGGGCCACGTCGCGGATGAACTGGCCGTGGACCTGGTCGGCGAAATCCTCCAGGATGCGGCGCTCTTCGGGCGTCATCTCACGCACGGGGGAGCCGATGTCCTTGAACTTGCCACTCTTGATGACCACCGGGTACAGACCGATCTTGTCCAGCAGCCGGCGGATGTTGGTGTAGCCCATGATCACGCCGATGCTGCCGGTGATGGTACCGGGATTGGCCACGATGCCGTCGGCTCCGGCGGCGATGTAGTATCCGCCCGAGGCGGCCACGGCCCCCAGGGAGGCCACCACTTTTTTAACCTGGCCGGTCTTGCGGATCTCCCGGTATATCTCCTGGGAGGGCCCCACCGCACCGCCGGGGGAATCCACGCGCAGCACCACCGCCTTGATGGCGTCGTCGGTGCGAAAACGCTTGAGAATGTCCAGGGTCTCACGGGTATCGGTAATGGCGCCGGAGACTTCCACGATGCCGACCTTTTCCCCGAACTTGAGCTCCGTCCGCCGCGATCCCGCAAAGATGAGGATGGCGATGATCACCAGGGTCAGACAGACCATGGCGGTAAACACCAGCAGGAAATACATGAAGGGATGCCTGCGCGAAAACATGGCGCTCTCCTTTTTGGAATAAAAAAGGGGCCGGAGGAAAAGCTGCGCTCTCCACCGGCCCCTGCAGTCTCACATCAGACACTGAAGATCATCGCTGCACGGCGCACTTACTCCTCGCTGAGCTTGTCCTGGAGGTTCTCCCTCAGGATTTCACCGAAAGTCGACGTGGCCGGCCGTATGTTGTTGACATACTCGCTGAGCAGGCTCTGGTCGTCCTCCATCTCCAGGCGCTTGATGGACAGGCCGATGCGCCGCTCCTCGCTGTTGATGTTCATGACCTTGGCGGTGAGGACATCGCCCACGTTGTACATGCCCACCGGCGTCTTGATCTTTTCCTTGCTGATTTCGGAAACATGCACCAGGCCTTCGATGCCTTTTTCGAGTTCGACGAAGACACCGAAATCGGTGACGTTGGTGACCGTGCCGGTGATTTCGCTGCCCACCTCGTAACGTTCACCCACGGTCTTCCACGGGTCGGCTTCCAGCTGCTTGATGCCCAGCGAAAAGCGCTCGCTTTCCTTCTCGATGTCCAGCACCACGGCCTGGACCAGGTCCCCCTTCTTGTAGAGTTCGGAGGGGTGCTTGATGCGTTTGGTCCAGGAGATGTCGGAAATGTGCACCAGGCCGTCGATGCCCTCGTCGATGCCGATGAAGAGCCCGAAGTCGGTGATGTTCTTAATCTTCCCCTCGATGGTGGTGCCCACGGGGTACTTCTCGCCGATGACATCCCACGGATTGGGCTCGACCTGTTTCATGCCCAGGGAGATACGCCGGCTTTCGGGCTTGATGTCCAGCACCACGGCCTCCACCATCTCGCCCACCGACACCACCTTGGAGGGGTGGCGGATCTTGCGGGTCCAGGACATCTCGGACACGTGGATGAGGCCTTCGATGCCCTCTTCCAGTTCCACGAAGGCGCCGTAGTCCGTCAGGCTGACCACTTTGCCGGTCACCCGCGAGCCCACCGGGTACTTTTCGGCCGCCGTAGACCACGGATCCGGTGTGAGCTGTTTCATGCCCAGGGAGACGCGCTCCTTTTCCAGGTCCAGGTTGAGGATCTTGACCTTGATCTCGTCGCCCACCGAAAAGATCTCTGAAGGGTGCTTGACGCGCCCCCAGGAGATATCGGTGATGTGCAGCAGGCCGTCCACACCGCCCAGGTCCACGAACACCCCGTACTCGGTGATGTTCTTGACCACGCCGTCGACCACCTTGCCCTCGTAGATGCTGGCCAGGGTCGCCGCCCGTTTGGCCTCTCTTTCCTCCTCCAGAATGACCCGGCGCGACAGCACGATGTTGCTGCGTTTGCGGTTGAACTTCAGGATGCGGAAATCGAAGGTCTTGCCCACCATGTCGTCCAGGTTGCGCACGGGCCGCAGGTCCGCCTGGGAGCCGGGCAGAAAGGCCTGCACGCCGACATCCACCGAAAACCCGCCCTTGACGCGGTTGGTGATGGTGCCCTCGATGGTTTCGTCGCTGTTGTAAACCCGCTTGATCTCCTCCCAGACCTTGACCTGGGCGGCTTTTTCCTTGGACAGCACGAGAATCTCGTTCTCGTCGTCCAGCCACTCCACCATGACTTCGACCCGATCCCCGACCTTGGCGGTGACGTTGCCGTCCTCGTCCAGAAACTCGTGAATACCGATCTGCCCCTCGGACTTGTACCCGATGTCCACCAGTACGTGGTCTTTGTCCACCGAAATGATCTCTCCAGTAACGACTTCGCCCTCGGCGAACTGCTTGAAGCTCTCCTCATACATCTTCATGAGGCTGTCCATGCCGCCCTCTTCCTCATCGGCGGAGTCGCCTCCTTCTTCGGCCTGGGCGGACGCTTCGCGGGCTTCTTCGTCACCGGCGGAGTCGCTCTCCTCCTGGGTCTGAGCAGACTCTTCACGGGCTTCTTCCTCTTGCCCCGGTGCGGCCTCCCCGCCGGCCGCATCCTCTGCGGGTGCCGCAGCCTTTTCCTCCTGCCCTGAATTCTCCGAGATCTGTTCTTCCGGCGCCGTTTGCGTAACTTTGCCGGCCTGTTCCGATGAACCGTTGTCAACCAGATTTTCCATTAAAACGATACCCCCTTACCAGTATTTAATTTGCAGCACCCTTTACTGTGCAGCATAAACTAAAAATATAGCAGACTGTCCCTTAAAAAACAACATTATTTTTGCGCAGCCACCGGTAAAATCCTTCCTCCTCCCTTCCCCGCGCCCTTTTCCGGTTTCGGCGCCCCTCATCGCCGCTGGTCGACCAGTCGGCGGATTTTTTCGAGCACCTCATCGATGGAAAGATCACTGGTGTCGATGTAAACGGCGTCCTCGGCTTTTTTGAGCGGCGCCAGCTGCCGCGTGCTGTCATTTTCATCGCGGCGCCGGATATCGCGGCGCACCTCCTCCAGGCTCTGTCCGTCAGGGCCGGTTTCCCGATAGCGGCGCTGGGCCCGTTTCTCCAGCGAGGCGTCCAGGTAGATCTTGACGACGGCGTCGGGGAAAACCACGGTGCCCATGTCACGGCCTTCGAAAACACCTCCCCCTTCACGACCCAGGCAGCGCTGCAGATCCAGCAGATAGCGTCGCACCGCCGGCAGGGCCGACATGCGCGAGGCCAGCATGGCGATCTGCGGGGTGCGCAACTGCGCCGTGACGTCGTGGCCGTCGATGAGGATGTGCATGACCCCGTCATCGGTCCACAGGGCCTCCAGCTTCAGTCCCTCCAGCAGGCGCTGCACGGCGCGCGCATCGTCGATGTCGATGCCCTCGCGGGCCGCCTTCCAGGCGATGCCGCGGTAGAGGGCCCCGGTATCCACGTAACGGTAGCCCAGGCTGTCGGCCAGGCGCCGGCTGACGGTGGTCTTGCCGGCACCGGCGGGGCCGTCGATGGTAATGATGGGCGCTTTCAGCGCGCACCTCCCCTGACCGCCGCGAAGGCTTCCAGGAAACGCCGGTTTTCGGCCGGCAGTCCCGCATTGATACGGATGTAGCGGGGAAAACCGTAGGCGCTCATGGAGCGCACGATGACGCCCTGACGCAGCATGGCTTCGTAAAACCGGTCCGCCCCGGTTTCCACGTCGATGAGAAAGAAATTGGCCTGGCTGCGGAAATAAGAAACCCCCAGATCGTCCAGCCGGCCCCACAGGAAATCGAGGCCCTCGTGCACCAGACGGATGGTCTCCTGGAGGAATTCGTCGTCTGCGAGGGCCGCCCGGGCCGCGCACTGGGCCAGGCGGCTGACGTTGAAGGGTTGGCGCACCCGGTGCAGCACCAGGGCCAGCTCCGGCGACATCACGCCGAAACCGATGCGTACGCCGGCCAGGCCGTACGCCTTGGAAAAGGTGCGCAGCACAACGACGCTTTTCTCCGCTTGCGTCCAGGCAATGCCGTTCAGGGCCTGGCCGTCACGTACGAATTCGATGTAGGCTTCGTCGACGACCACGGCCACATGATCGGGGATCCGCTCCATGAAATCGCCGAAAGCGGTGGCGCCGATGACCGTACCGGTGGGGTTGTTGGGGCTGCACAGAAAGACGATGCGCGTGCGGTCCGTGACCGCCTCCAGCATGGCGTCCAGGTCGACGGCCAGCGATGCCAGGGGCACGGTCACCACCCGGGCCGCTGCCCAGCGGGCGCACAACGCATACATCAGAAAAGAGGGCTGCGGGATGACGACCTCGTCGCCGGGCTGCAGCAGGGCCCGCGTGAGCATGCCGATGATGTCATCGGACCCGCAGCCTAGAACCACGCCTGCGGACGGCACGCCCAGACGTCTGGCGATGGCCGCCACCAGCCCGGCCCCGCCATCCGGGTAGCGGTTGAGCTGCCCGCAGGCCTCCTGCAGTGCCTTTACGGCCGCCGGCGAAGGCCCCAGGGGGTTTTCGTTGGAGGCCAGTTTAACGGCGTCGGAAATGCCGTACTCCCTGGCCAGCTCCTCGATGGGTTTGCCCGGCGCATAGGGCTCCAGGGAGAGGATATGATCGGGAACCGGCAGTTTCATGGTTTCTGGCGACGCGTTTTCAGCCGCCCAGGGCGGCTTTCTTGCCCGCTTCCAGGGCCTTGAGATTGAGGGGGATCAGCTTTTCCTTGCGCTTGAACTCTTCCCTGACCGACGCCTTCAGCCGCTCGAAGTCCACCATGCCGCTGCGCGCCACGAAAGCGGCCAGGGCCACGATGTTGGCGGTGCGCACATTGCCCAGTTCCTTGGCGATCTCGATGATGGGCACCGGCAGCTCGTCCACGTCCTGGCGCCCGCTATCGATGGAAATGAGGGAAGCGTTGATGAAAACCACGCCGCCCGGCTTTACCGTGGGGGCGAATTTCTCCAGGCTGGGGCGGTTCATGGCAATCAAGTGGCGGGGATTCTTGATGATGGGCGATCCGATGGGGCGGTCGCTGACCACCACCGTGCAGTAGGCCGTTCCGCCCCGCATTTCCGGTCCGTAGGAAGGGATCCAGACCACTTCGAACCCCTGCTCCATGGCGGCGTGGGCCAGGATCTTTCCCATCAGCATGATGCCCTGCCCCCCAAAGCCGGCCAGTTTGACTTCGTTCTGCATGTTCGCCTCCTCGGGTTAGTCGGGTGCCTTGAGGTCACCCAGCTGGTAATAGGGCAGCATCTGCTCTTCGGCCCACTTGACGGCCTCAACCGGCGTCAGGCCCCAGTTGGTGGGGCAGGTGCTGATCACCTCGACGAAGGTGAAGCAACGGTGTTCCAGCTGATAGGAAAAGGCCCGCTTGAGGGCCTTCTTGGCCTTGACGATGTACTTGGGCTTGATGGCCGCCTGGCGGGTTATATAGGCCGGCGTCTGCAGCGCCGCCAGCAGTTCGGCCACCTTGATGGGCATGCCCACCTCTTCCACGTTGCGGCCGAAGGGCGAGGTAGTGGTGCGCTGGTTGGGCATGGTCGTGGGCGCCATCTGTCCGCCCGTCATGCCGTACACCGCGTTGTTGACAAAAATGGTGGTAAAGCGTTCCCCGCGGTTGGCGGCGTGGATGATCTCGGCCATGCCGATGCTGGCCAGGTCTCCGTCCCCCTGGTAGGTGAACACCATCAGGTCCGGCCGCACCCGTTTCATGCCGGTGGCCATGGCCGGGGCGCGTCCGTGGGCGGCTTCCTGGAAATCGAAGGTGAAATAATTGTAGCACAGCACCGCACAGCCCACCGGCGCGATGCCCACCGTGCGGCCCCGGATTCCCAGTTCGTCGATGACCTCGGCCACCAGCCGGTGGATCACCCCGTGGGTGCATCCCGGGCAGTAGTGGGTCGGCTGGTCGGCAAGGGCCTCGGGCTTTTTAAATGTCTTTCCCATTGTGTACTCCTTGTTTTCCGGCCGGTATCATCCCATCGGACGGCACCGGTGGGCTCATCTCCCCGGCCGGCGGGTTGTCTTGACTTCAGGCCGGCCTGACGACATCGATCACCTCTTCAGGTGTCGGCACTTCGCCGCCGCATTTGCCGAACCACTGCACCGGCCGCAGGCCGCACACCGCCCGCTGGACATCTTCGAGCATCTGCCCCATGTTCATCTCGATGGTGAAAACCTTCTTGCAGCTCTCCTTTGCGGCCGCTTTGCGGACCGTTTCCTGCGGGTAGGGAAAAACGGTCTGTGGGCGCACCATGCCGATCTCCACCCCCTGTTCCTTGAGCATATCGATGGCCGTGCGGCACACGCGGCTCATGGTGCCGTAACTGACGATCAGCGCCTGGTAGTCCCCCTCGGTGTTGTATTCCTCCACCCGCACGTCCTCGCGCGCCATCTGCTCGTACTTGGCCTTCAACCGCAGGTTGTGGGCGTTGAGCTCCTCGGGGTCCAGGTACAGGGACTTGACCAGGTTGCGCTGGTCGCTGCCGCGAGTGTCCATGCCGTTGGTGGCCCAGTCGTCCTTGTTGGTGGGCGCCACCTTGAGATGATCCGGGAACTCCACCGGCTCCATCATCTGACCGATGAGGCCGTCACCCAGGATCATCACCGGGTTGCGGTATTTCTCGGCCAGAGGGAAGGCCGCCATGACCATCTCGACGGCTTCCTGGACACTGGCCGGCGCCAGCACCAGCATGCGAAAATCACCGTGGCCGATCCCCTTGGTGGCCTGCAGGTAATCCGCCTGCGACGGCAGGATGCCGCCCAGGCCGGGACCGCCGCGCATGATATTGACAAAGACCGCCGGGCACTGGGCCCCGGCGATGTAACTGATCCCCTCGCTCATCAGGCTGATGCCGGGACTGGACGACGTGGTAAAAACCCGTTCGCCGCAAGCCGCGGCGCCGAAGATCATGTACGAGACCGCCACTTCGCTCTCGCCCTGCAGGAACACGCCCCCCACCTCGGGCATCCGCCGGGACAGGTACTCCGCCACTTCAGACTGGGGCGTGATGGGATAGGCGAAATAGTTCAGGCAGCCGGCCCGGATGGCGGCTTCACCGATGGCCTCGTTGCCTTTCATCAGTACTTTGCTCATGATGACTCACTCCTTGTGCGGCCCTTGGCGCCTCCCCTGCAAGGGGGGTGCACCCATGCCGGCATTGTCTTTCAGGCCTCGTCAGTCTGGGACGTCTCTTCCACCTCGCTGATGGTGATGGCCACGTCCGGGCACATGCGGCAGCAAGTGGCGCAGAAGATGCAGTCTTCGGGACGCGCCTGGAAAGCCGGGAAATACCCCTTGGTGTTCACCTTGTCGGCGATTTCAAGGACGTCCTTGGGGCACACGCTGACGCACAGCCCGCACCCCTTGCAGCGGTCCTCGTCGATCTGATAGACGTATTTGGTAGTCACTGCACACCTCCTGTCTGCAAGCGCACACCCCCGGATACGGGAGGATGGAAAGATCCGGCCTTTTTCCAGGGGGGCACCAGCTGGCGAACGATGGGCAGCACGGGACAGCCCAGCCGCCGCTTGTCGATCTGCGGCAGCAGATGGACGTCGGCGGTGATGAACGCCAGCGGCAGGCCGCTTTCGTCGGCCAGCTGCCGGGTGAATTCATATCCCCCCAGAATGTCTTCGGCGACGGTCTCTTCCATCAGGTTGGCATTGCCGATGATGCCGGTGACCGGCGCCTTGGCGGCGGCCTCGATGCGCCGCTGCACGGCCCGGCAGCCCTCCGCAGTACTGGTATAGGGTCGGAAAGGGTTGATCACCTGGAGCATGGACACCTCGTGGTGTTTAAGCGCGTCGTAGAGCGCCGCCAGCACCGTGGCCCCGGCCTCGCCGCCGCCGGCGTCGAGAATGGTCAGCTGCGCCGGCTGCCGGATCAGCCCGCCGATTTCCGGAATCAGAATCGGCAGGTCGGCCTGCAGGTATTTTTCCGGCGGAATGATCACCCCGATCCCCTGGGCCGCCAGCTGCCCGCGGGCTTCGCGGGTACGAAAATACGGATTGACCAGGTCAAGATCGGCGATGCGCACGTCGCAGCCGGCCTGCCGGCGGTATACCGCCAGGTTGATGGCCACTTCGGTCTTGCCGCTGCCGAAGTCTCCGACGATGATGACGATGCCCTCGAGGGTAATATCCATCTTACATCCGGTGTCCGCGCCTTGGAATCCTAAAAAAAATAACGCCGCCCCGGGCAACCGGATTGCCCGATACAGGGGCAGCTGCAACCCAACTGGAAACTTTTATTTTCATGCCGGATCAATGTCAAGATTAAATAAGCGGTAAGGTATCAGGTTTCCGCTGTCAGCCGTCGGCTTTTAGCCGATACCCGATGGCTGCATTAAAAATTGTTTTGATTTTGAGCGCCTTTTCTGGATAGACTCTGCGCGCCGGGAAAACCCGGGCGCAGGGCCCGGCATTGTATCGACTTCAGCCACCCGGCAGGCAACTGGAAAAACATGGCAACCGTCCGGACCGGCCTGGAAAATTTCATCGACAACCCGCCTTCCTGGTGCGCCGGCAAGCGCCTGGGGCTGCTGTGCAACCCCGCCTCGGTGGATGGCCGCCTGCGCCATGCCCGTGACCTGCTGGCCCGGCGTTTTGCAGGCAGGCTGACCGCCCTGTTTTCGCCGCAGCACGGGTACTTTGCCGAAAAACAGGACAACATGATCGAGTCCGACCACCTGACGGACCCGGTCCTGGGCATTCCGGTTTTCAGCCTCTACAGCCGTCTTCGCAAACCCGCGCCGGAGATGCTGGAACCCATCGACATTCTCCTGGTCGACCTGCAGGATGCGGGCTGCCGGGTGTACACCTTCATTTACACCCTATCCTACTGCATGGAAGCCATGGCCGAGGCCGGGAAGAAAGTCGTGGTGCTGGACCGGCCCAATCCGGTGAGCGGCCTTCAGGCCGAAGGCAACTGCCTGCGGCCCGAATTCCAGTCCTTCGTGGGCCGCTATCCCATTGCCATGCGCCACGGCCTGACCATCGGCGAGCTGGCGCGCTTCTTCAACCGCGAGGGCGGCATCGGCTGCGACCTGGAGATCGTCCCCATGGAGGGCTGGCGACGGTCCATGTATTTCACCGACACCGGTCTTCCCTGGGTAGCCCCTTCCCCCAACCTGCCGACACCGGTCTCGGCCCTGGTGTACCCGGGCCAGGTCCTGTGGGAAGGCACCAACGTCTCCGAGGGGCGCGGCACCTGCCAGCCTTTCGAATTGTTCGGGGCCCCCTTCATCGACCCCCAAGAGGTGATGTCCCGGCTGGACAGCGCTTCCCTGCAGGGCGTCATCCTGCGCCCCTGCCATTTCGAGCCCACCGCCAACAAGTGGCAGGGGCAGCTCTGCCGCGGATTTCAGCTGCACGTCACCGCCCGCCGGCGCTACCGGCCGTACCGCACCAGCCTGCTTCTGCTCCAGGCCGTGTATGCCTCCCGTCCGGACGGCTTCCAGTGGAAACCGCCTCCTTATGAATATGAATTCGAAAAGCAACCCTTCGACCTGATCACCGGCGACAACCGCATCCGGGCCTGTATCGAAGCGGGCGGGGATATTCTGGCGCTGGAGCGCAGCTGGCAGCGGGAACTGGATGAATTTATCGATATCTCAAGAAGATATTTTCTATATTAGGGCGTCAGCTATCAGGGGTCAGGTTTCAGATGTCGGGGAATAGTGCCAAGTTTTTAGCTGATTGCTGACGCCTGACCGCTGACAGCTGTAAAACCTGACAGCTGATCGCTGAGGGCTTTACTTACCGAGGAATGCAGATTGCCAGATGATCCTGTACAGTGGGTGAGGCGGCGCTTCAAGGGCAACAAGGTGTGGCTGGCCACCGATGAAAAGGGGCGACCCCTTGAAAAAAACGGCAAACAGCTGATCAAGTACCAGGTCGAGCAGCCCTATGAATACTGGGTGCACGCCCGCAGCGTCAGGCCCCTGGAGGAAGCACCGGAGACAAAATCTGGGGAAAAACGCCGCCGCCCAAAATCCCGTCGCCGGAACCGGCCGGCGGCAGCCGCCCCCCGCCGCAGCGACCTGCGCGACGGGGCCATTCACATTTTCACGGACGGCGCATCCTCGGGCAATCCGGGACCCGCCGGCATCGGCGTGGTGCTGCGCCACCGGGAGCGGGTCAAGGAAATATCGGCCTACATCGGCACAGCCACCAACAACGTGGCCGAACTGGAAGCCATCCGGCAGGGGCTGCAGGCCGTCAGGCGCCGCGACCTGCCCGTGCGGCTGTACACCGACAGCAGCTACGCCCTGGGGCTGCTGTCCCAAGGCTGGAAGGCCCGCAAGAACACGCAACTGGTGGAAGACATCCGCCGCCTGATGAGATCGTTCAGGGATCTGAAGCTGATCAAAGTGAAGGGACACACCGGTCTCGAAGACAACGAACGCGCCGACAAGCTGGCAACCTCGGCCGTTTCCAGAAAACACTGACGCGGGCGATACCCGCAATCCAGCAACCGCAATGGGTCGCGGCAGCCAGAAAGTCAGGCGGAAGAATAGTTTCCAGCGTTAAGCATTGCAAACTGCTTGAGAAGCCTGCGACGAGTTTTTGAAATTCAGACGGACGACCGGCTGGCGCCCCGGATGGACACCGGAGCCAAGGCGAAACACGATCGGCGCGGATGCGCCGGAGCTTATTGAGAGGGCACGGTGTCGCTGACAAAAAAGGCGGGGCACCGTCTGTTCGGTGCACCGCCCCTTTTATGTAGTTCCGGGTTTGCCGCCGGCAACCCGGCCCCTGTCTATGTCGATGGCGCCACGGCCGTCTGTGGCCGTTTTTTCCGACGCAGCTTATTTCTTTTCGGACTTCAGGGTTTCGATCTCTTTTTTGAGTTCATCGATCTCTTGTTTGTATTTCTCGCTGTCGTCCGTGTTCACAACGGTGTCGGCCGTATCATCTTTTTTCCAGCTGTCCTTGAGTTCATCGAAGCCCAGGTAGAGCGCCAGGCCACCGCCCATGAGCAGCATGATGGGCACCACCCCGGCAAGCACCTGAAGAAATTCACTGAACCATACCGAGATACCAATGAGACCGAGGACTGCTGCAACTGCACCACCAATTAACGTTTTCATAAAAAATCATCCTCCTTTAACTGATTTACACATTATGGAAACAAAGAAAAGCGCGATGCTGTGGAATTCAGACCCAACCGGGCAGCCTTTTGCCCTGTTCCGGCGACTCCCGGCACTCGCTGTCTGCCAGGGAAGCAAATTGTTTTCCCGTTGGAGATATCATAACATCTTTTTGAACGCAAGCTAAAAAATAACCGGGCCCGGCTACGCTGAAAGGATCTCTAACAACCCTTCTTCATTGAAATTTCCGTCAAAAACGCACCTGCCGGCCGCCTCACCGGAAAAAGGAAAACCGAAACGCGGACCACGGCGGCCGCCGGAACCAGGTCCACCGGCGGGCAGCGTTTTTGGGTTGCATTCGCTCAATCACTTTGTTAGCTTTTTTTGTTCACATGATAAAATCTTGAACCGCGCTGCAAGGCCTGCTTGCGGGGTTTTTTAATCTGAAATTTTCGCGCAGCACCCCTTGAGATCTTCTCTTCGTTATTTAAGCAGGACAGCCATATTATGCCAAAACCTCGCCCGTCATCGTCGGAGCACCGTGTCAAAGGTCGCATGCTGAAGTTTTTAAAGGGCAGGCCGCTTTACTTTGCGTGCCAGCTCCCGGCCCACATCGGCTATTTCTGCAATTGGCTGCTCAAGATGTTTTATTCCGGCATCGTGCTGGAGGAAAAGCAGGCCAACGTCGTGCGGAATCTTCCCGATGACGCCATCATCGTTTATACCAACAAATTCAAAAGCTATTTCGAGTTCCTGTTCATCCACAACCGCAGCCGGCAGTTGGGCCTGAGGTGCCCGGAAATCGGATTCGGCTACCACATCAGGGTTCTTCAGCCGCTGTCACGCCTTTTTCGCATCGTGCTGTCGCAGAGCTACTTTTTTCTGCGCAATTTCCGGCTGCCGGACCCCTACGACAGCGGTTACCTGCGCGACGAACTGCCGGAAAGCGGCGCGGCCTTCTTTTCCCTGGGAGAAAAAGGGGGCCTGTACCGGCGATTCGTGAAGGCCGAACACGACCCCGTGCAGTTCCTCATCAGGCTGCAGTGGGAAATCGGCAAACCGATCTGTTTCGTTCCTGAACAGATGTTCTTCAGCCGCAAACCGTCGCGCACCACCCTGACCCTGCGGGACATGCTCTTCGGCAGCGACATCCGTCCCGGCAGACTCCGTCGTCTGTGGATCATGTTCCGCAAGCCGGGCAAGGTTTTCGTGGAGTTTTCGCGCCCCCTTAATCTGGCGGAATTCCTGAAGGCCTGCGCCAGCGATGAGCGGGACGTCGAGCAGCTGGCACAGCTGGTGCGCAAGGAGCTGCTGCACCGCATCAACCGGCACCGGCACAGCATCACCGGTCCGGCCCTCAGGGCCCACTGGGAGAGGAAGGAACACATCCTGACGGGGGAACAGCTGGGGAAATTCATCAGCCGCTACGCCGAATCGCGCCACATTCCCCTCCACAAAGTTCGCAAGAAGGCGGCCGACTACATCGAGGAAATCGCCGCCAAATACAATCCGGCCTTTGTGGACGTCGGTGCCGCCGCCGTCAAATGGCTGGCCAACCTGATTTTCGACGGCATCAGCTTCGACCAGGACGAGGTCGATCACGTGCGCGCCATGAGCCAGAAGGGGCCACTGATCCTCATCCCTTGCCACAAAAGCCACATCGACTACCTCATCCTGTCCTACATCTTTCACAGCAACAACATGCCGTGTCCCCACATCGCCGCCGGCAAAAACCTGGCTTTCTGGCCCATGGGGCCCATATTCCGGGCCGGGGGGGCTTTTTTCATCCGGCGCACCTTCCGTGGGGCCGTTCTCTATTCCCAGGTATTCGCCGCCTATATCCGCAGCCTGCTGCAGGACGGCTTCAACATCGAGTTTTTCATCGAGGGCGGCCGCAGTCGTACCGGCAAGCTGATCCTGCCCAAACTCGGCCTGCTGTCCATCCTCATCAACGCCTTTCGCGACGGCGCCTGCGAAGACATGATCTTCGTGCCGATTTTCGTGGGCTATGACCAGGTGCTGGAAGAGAGTGCTTACATCCGGGAACTGGAGGGTGGCCAGAAGGAGCCGGAAACCCTTTCCCAGGTCCTCAAGGCCCGCAAATTCCTCAAAAAACGCTATGGCCGCATCTACATCCGCTTCAACGAACCCATGAGCCTGCAGGATCTGCTGGCCCAGCGCGGCCAGTCCATCGCGGATATGTCCAGCAAGGAGCAGAACGCCCTGATCCGTGAAATCGGCTACCGTGTCATCAATGCCATCAACCAGGTTTCGGTGATCACTCCCCATGCCCTGGTAGCGGCGGTGGCACTCAACGGCGTGCACCAGACTTTCAGCTACCAGAGCCTGATGGAGGACCTGGATGTCTGCCTGAAATACCTGGACGCCCAGGAGGCCCAACTGGCCGACACCCTGGTGCTGGACCCGGAAAAGGCCGTGCAGACCGTGCTGGAGTCCTATACCCAGCGCAAACTCATCGAACGGGTTTCAACCGACAAAAAAACCGACCCTTCCCTGGGAAGCTACCGCGTCATCGACAGCAAACGATCCCTGCTGGAGTACTACAAGAACAACTGCGTGGCCCTCTTCATCCCCGCGGCGTTTACCTCCCTGGCCATCCTGGAAAAAGACGCCTTCCAGTTTTCGGCGGCCGATCTGCATGCCGGCTATACTTTCCTAGAGGAATTCTTCAAAAATGAGTTTGCCTATGATGTGGACAAGTCCCCCGAGCAGTTCGTGAGAAAAACGCTTAAGACCTTCATCGACGAGGCCATCCTGATTCCCCATGCCGTGCTGCCGGACACTTACAACCTGACCTCGGCGGGCTACCGCCGGCTGAAGCTCTTCGCCTGCATGCTGGAGACGCTCTTCGAGTCCTATGCTGTGGTACTGGGCTACCTGGGCAGACAGTCGAAAAGGGCAGGCAAGGCCACGGCCAACATCAAAAAAATACAGGGCCGCGGAAATCAGCTCTACAAACGCGGCGAGATACGGCATCCCGAATCGGTGTCCAAGATTTACTACCAGAATGCCGTCGATTACTTTCATGCCCACGGCATCAAGAGCGCCGCCGACAAGGAAAAAATAGAATACTACGACGAAAAGATCCGCCACTACCTTCAGGTTCTCTCCTGAGGCCATGGCCCTGGAAGCGCTTCAGATGAAAGCCCTGATCCTGGCCGCCGGGCACGGTACGCGGCTGCGGCCCCACACCCGGCGCCTTCCCAAGCCGCTGTTCACCATCGGGGAAAGACCGATTCTCGATATCCTCATCGAACAGCTCCACTGCGCCGGCTGCACCGCGTTGATCATCAACACGCACCACCTGGCCGAGCGCATCGAAGACTGGATCCGGGGGCGCCGTTTCCCCATTCCCGTAGCCACCCGCTATGAGCCGGAGATCCTGGGCACCGGCGGGGCCATCGCCAACACGCTGGATTTTCTGGGCCGGGCCCCCTTCATGGTCGTGAACGCCGACATCCTGACCGACATCGATTTCGCCGCCGTGTATGCCCATCACCGGTCCCACCCGCACCCGGTGACCATGGTGGTGCACGACCTGCCCCGCTTCAACCAGGTGCTGGTGGCCAAGGACCGCACGGTCAGCGCCATTCTGCCGTCGCCGGTGTCTTCGGAGCGCGGGGATGACCGCAGACCGATGGCCTTTACCGGCATACAGGTCATCGACCCCGACGTGTGCCGGGACATCCCCAGGGGTGTTTTCAGTTCCAGCATCGACCTTTACCGGGATCTTCTGGCGCGCGGCGGCACCATTTCCGCCTGGATCGCCAAAAAGCACTCCTGGACGGACATCGGCACTCCGCAAAGCTACCGGCAGGCCGTATTCGAAAAACTGGCGCCCGAAGCGTTCCGGTGCGCCTTCGGCAGGCCGCCGGCCGGCCCCGTGGCCCGACGCCCCATGGCTGGCGACGGGTCGGACCGCACCTGGTACCGCCTCACGGCCGGAGCGCACTCCCTGGTCATGGTAGACCACGGCATCGACACCGGCGACATCACCGAAGCCGCCGCCTTCATCCGCATCGCCCGACATCTCGCCCGGCGGGGCATCCCGGTGCCGGCGCTGTATGCCGCCGACACCCTGGCCGGACAGGCCTTTTTGCAGGACCTGGGGGACCGCCACCTGCAGCAGGCGGCCGCCGGCAGCAGCCGGAAAAAACTGGCCGACGTCTACCGCAGCGTGGTCGACCTGGCCATCCGCATGAACCGTGAAGGGGCCCGCGGCTTCGACCCGACGTGGTGCTTCCAGGGGGGACGATACGACCGTGAACTCATCCTCGAAAGGGAGTGCCGTTATTTCACGGAAGCCTTTGTGCGCGGATACCTGGACCTGCCGGTGTCTTTCGAAGCCCTGCGCCCGGAGTTCGAGAAGCTGGCCGAGGGCGCACTGTCCAGCGCCGTAACGGGGTTCATGCACCGCGACCTGCAGTCGCGCAACGTCATGGTGTCCGGCGGCCGGTATTACTTCATCGACTTTCAGGCCGGGCGGCTGGGCCCCCTGCAGTACGACCTGGCCTCGCTGCTCATCGATCCCTATGTGGACCTGCCGCCGGAACTGCAGGCGCAACTGCTGGACTATGCCGCCCGGCGCGCCGACCCTTCGAACCCCGGAGAGTTTGTGGGCGGCTATCATTACTGCGCGCTGGCCCGCAACCTGCAGATCCTGGGGGCCTTTGCCTTTCTCAGCCGGCAAAAGGGCAAACCATGGTTCGAGCAGTACATTCCGACGGCCGTCAAAAGCCTGCAACGCCGGCTGGATGTTTTTGCGGCATCGGCATTCCGCGGACTGAAGGCGCTGGTGAAAGATTTTCGGCTCACGTCCGCAGGCGCTCAAAACCGCAAACCGTCAACCTGAATCCAGGGAGGTGCGTCATGGAAAAAATCAAACTGCTGATCAGCGGCATGCCGGGCAACATGGCCGTCAATGTTGCCCGCCACGCCATGGCCGACAACCGTTTCGAGGTGCTCACCGCCGCCCTCACCGGACCGGAAATCACCGACGAAACCTGTACGGTGGATTCGACGCTTTTCCGTCTTGTGCGGCCGGAAAAGCGCGACGGATTCATCGAAGGGATCAGGGCAGCGCACGGGGACGTGATGGCCGTCGACTACACCCACCCCAGCGCCGTCAACGAGAACGCCGCCTTTTTCTGCCGGCACGGCCTGCCCTTTGTCATGGGCACCACGGGCGGCGACCGCGCCAAGCTGGTGGAAACCGTGGAGACGTCCGCCGTGGCCGCCGTCATCGCCCCCAACATGGCCAAGCAGATCGTCGGCTTCCAGGCCATGATGGCTTACGCCGCCGACACCTTTCCCGGTCTCTTCCGGGGCTACCGTCTGGAGATCCACGAAAGCCACCAGCAGGGCAAAGCCGATACCAGCGGCACGGCCAAGGCCATGGTAAGCTACTTCAATCGCCTGGGAGTTGATTTCAGGGTGGAGGACATCTGCATGGAAAGGGACCCCGTACGGCAGAAGAACGAGCTGGGGGTTCCCGAAGCCTACCTGAAGGGGCACGGCTGGCACACCTACCGCCTGACCTCGGAAGACGGCAGCGTGCTTTTCGAGTTCCGGCACAACGTCAACGGACGCGACGTCTATGCCCACGGCACGCTGGATGCGGCCGCCTTTCTGGCCGCACGGGTTTTAGCAGGTGCCCGCTCACGGGTCTACAGCATGATAGATGTCCTCAAGGGCAGTGCCTAAACGTCGCTGAAGGTGATCCCGGTCAAGCTGCAGCGGGAGAAATGAAAAACATCAGCCTCCGGCCTAGGCCGGATGCCGGCCCACGATGAACTCCCCGATCTTCTCTGCGGAGCGGCCGAACAGCTCGTCGATGGGCACGTCGTCCAGGTAGCGGTCGTCCCAGGGCACGCTGTTTTCCTGCACGATGTTCTTGATGCGCTCGTACTTGCCGCCCAGGGCACGGATCTTGACGGGCAGAGCCACCTCTTGGCGGAAAGCGATGTTGAGCAGCAGCAGGTGCTCGATCAGGTTGGGGGTCTCCGACGAATCCGAAATGGCGGGGATCACGATGATGCTGCGGTTGTCCTTGCGGCCCTTGCCGATGTACACGTTGCCCTCACGGACGATGATGCGCTTGGTGCCCTTGAGCTCTGGGTCGCTCTCCACCCGCGACGGAATGGGCGCCAGGACCCCTTCTTTTCTGACCACTGCGATGGTGGTCTCGTCGGTGGGTTCTCCCAGGATGCTGAGCTTGTCGATGCGGTACAGAATGGCGCCCAGGATCTCCGCCACGATGCCCTGCAGGTTCCGCAGCACGATCACGTTGCGGTTGGTCAGCTGAGAAATTTTGAGTCCGTAGCTGGCCAGGGCGTCGAAGAGAATGCCGCGCACGCCCTCGCTGATGCGACTGGTGCCCACCGTCACGGTCTTGGCCTGGTGTTTGATGGCATCCACCGGGCGGGCCATGGCGTTGATGGATTCGGCCAGGCAGGTGAACAGGGTTTCGATCATGTTGGCGGCGGTGCCCTTCCTGCCGAAATCGATTTCGAAATCGGTGACGGGCAGGCGGCCGGCCAGGTACTTGGCCAGCAGGGTCAGGTCGGCGGCGGTCTTGAAACCCATGACCACCGGCAGGCGGTGCCGGGCCTTGCGGCTGCGAAACTCCCGGTAGAAGGCGGCGATCTTTTCGCGGAAGGATTTTTCCAGCACCACCTCGTACAGGTCCATGCCGCGGCCGGTGTATGCGTCGATGGCGTCGCGCACCTCCCGCCGGAACCCGTCCAGGAACTCGGAGCCCTCGTTGATGGCCAGGGCCGCGTAGTAGCCCCACAGATGGCCCACCAGGGTATTGACGATGGGGGCCAGGTGCTCGCCCACCGCCGGCACGTGGAAGACGTCGGCGGCGTAAGGATCAAAGCGGGTTTCGTTTTCGTCGGCGATGACGATGGGCGTGGCCTTGTGGGCCTGGAAAATGGCGGTGTCCTTGATGATGTCGCCGATGACGGTGCTGCCGCTGCCGGCGGCGCACACGATGATGAGGGGCTCGGACGACAGGTCGATGTGCTTCTTGTCCTCCACGTAGTCCGAGGAAATCGTCTTATAGCACAACTCGCTGAGCTTGATGCGGATCTCGTCGGCCGAGGTCTTGTTGGGGCCGCTGCCCACGGTGGCCCAGTAAGTTTTGCGAACGGCGTGGCGGCGGGCCGACTCGCCGATGCGCTCCTTCATGGCCAGTATCCTGCGCATCTGGTCCGGCAGGGCCAGCAGGGCCTCGATCTCGGCGGAGACGAACTCGGGGCCGCGGCGCCCCTTGATCTGCGCCATGTAGAGGCCCAGCAAGGCGCCGGCCACGATCTGGGCATAGAAAGCCTTGGTGGACGCCACCGACATCTCCACATCCCGGCCGCTGCTGGTGTACATGACCCCGTCCACTTTGAAGGTGATGTCCGATTCGCGCCGGTTGACGATGGCCAGGGTGTGGGCGCCGCGGGCGCGCACCATGTCCACGGCCCGGTTGGTGTCCGTGGTGGTGCCGGACTGCGAGATGGCCACCACCAGCATGTCCGCCACGCCCCCCCGCCCCCCCCCCCCGCCGATCTTGAACCCGCTGAGTTCCGAGGACTTCAGGGCGCCGATGGCCAGAGAGGCGTCGTTGAGATAGTAGTTGAGAATGTCGGCACAGGCCTGCGCCGCCACGCCGGCGGTGCCCTGACCCACGAAGAAGATACGCCGGATCACGCCGTCCGCCAGGGCCCGTTCCAGGCGCGGCGGCACCACGCTGTGGTCCAGGGTGACCGTGCGCAGGCCCTCACCGCCCGGCGCTTCCTTCCAGCGGTTCTGGATGGTGCGGGCCACCGACAGGGGGGACTCGGAGATCTCCTTCAGGAAATAGTGGGGAAACCCCTGGCGGTCGATGTCCCGCGAGGTGATCTCGGTGGTCTTGACGTCGTTTTCGGTCAGCGCGACGGGCGTGCCGTCGTAGTACATGGCCCGGATGCCGTCCAAACCGCCGGCGGACTGCTGGTCGAGAATGAAGATCTGTCCCCGTACCGGCCCGTTGGGACCCTCGATGACGCGCTCGCCGTCCATTTTGAGGTAGTGCGGGGTTTCCTCGACAAACCCGTAGACTTCGGAGGTTGGCATGTAGTGGTCCCCGGCCAGTCCGATGAACACGGCCTGGCCGCTGCCCTTCTGGGCCAGAAACAGCCTGCCGGGGGCCAGGTCCGTGTGCATGGAAATGGCGTGGGAGCCCTGGAAGTCGTTGACCGCCAGGCGGAAGGCCTCCTCCACGCTCTCCCCCCGGCGCAGGTAGCGTTCGATCTGGATGGGGATGATCTTGGTGTCCGTGCTGATGGTTTCGGGAATGAGGCGCCCCTCTTTTTCGCACTCCCGTTTGAGGTCCAGGTAGTTGTCGATGTCCCCGTTGAGGCAGGCGTGAATGATGCCGCAGGGGTCGCCGTTCCCGTGGGTGCGGCTGTCCAGAGGGTGGCAGTTGGGTTCGCTGATGGCGCCCACCGAGGCCCAGCGGGTGTGCGTGGAGACGGTGAAGGACACCAGCGGCAGAGTGAGCAGCCCCTGGACGATGGGGTCCCTGCGGATCTGCCGCCGGATGAAGCGGATGTTGTCGCCCAGTTTTCCGATCTCGGCAGCCACCTTGAAGGTCACCGAAACGGCCCGCAGGCCGGCGTCGGCGGGGGCATGGCACTCGATACCCCCGTTTACCAGCACCGGCTGGGCGGTGCGTTTTTCAAAGTCGGCCGTCAGCCCTTTTACCCGCAGATAGCTTTCAAAGGCCTCGAAGGCATCCGGTTTCACGACCGCCACCAGGGAGACTCCGGCGGAATCGCGCCCGCGCACTTCCAGCCGGTCCAGGCTGTTGAGCACGGCGTTGATCTTCTTCATGCGCACGATGGCCAGGGGGTTTTCCGGCTCCGGGCTGCTCCCCAGCAGCCGGCGCACCTTGGCGGCATTTTCGACCAGCTCGAATTTAAGCGCCCAGTGAATGTCCCGCAGCACCTCGATGCGGCCGGCCATGATGTCCACCTCCCGGGCGGCGATCTTTCCCATGGTGTCGGAAAGCCCGGCGTCCTCCCGCTCGATAACGTCGGCCACACGGCCTGCCAGCGCGGCCAGCCGCTCCTCGGTTTCCGGCTGCAGCACGATCCGGGTGAATACGCGATCTCGCTTGAGACCCTGCACGGCGGACAGGAAAGCGGCCATGTGGCCGCCGCCGCCCAGGTAGCGGTCCTCCACACCGGCGCCTGCCTGCAGGCACGTCGCGATGCCGTTGGCCGCCGCCTGGGCCAGCAGTTTGTCCAGCCGAGGGATGTCGATTTCAGATGCCGACTCCGCCGGGGCCGCAAAGGTCACGATCCCAGCCAGGCCGCAGCACAGGGTGCCGGGGCGGCAGGGGAAGAAAATGAGAGAGGGGGCCGCAACACTGCCGGGCGCCCGGCCCAGGCAGATGTTGACGGCGCCGATTCGGCAGCGCCGATGCATGAAAGACCTCGCTTTGGCCATCCATCCGAGAGTGACTTTCAGCCGCATGATATCGAACCTGCTTTTGGGGTTGGGGTCTGCGTATTGCCTGGCAAACACGGCGGGGGCCGTCCGTGTCCGGCAACGATTTCCTAGCATGCTGGTGTCCGAGGCAGGGAGTGTAGCCGCAAAGACGTGAGAATTCAACCTAAATTCTAGGCTGCTTTCAGCTGCTGGACTGCCGGGGCGGGAATGGTTGCAAATCTCATGGAAAACCGGGTTCCCTGCCCTTCCCGGCTGTCGACGTCGATGCGAATGCCATGGGCTTCCAGGATGCGGTGCACCACCGACAGCCCCAGGCCGGTGCCCCTGGACTTGGTGGTGAAGAAGGGATCGAAAATGCTGGCCAGGTTTTCCCGGGCAATGCCGCAGCCGTCATCGCGGATGCACAAGACGACGTGCCGACGGCCGGCCGGGCGCATCTCCACCGCGATGGTCCCCCCGGGTTGCACGGCATCGGCCGCGTTGAGCAGCAGATTCCAGACGACCTGCCGCAGGTGTCCCCGATCCATGCGGATCCAGATGGCGGGCACGAAGTTCTTGACCACCGTCAAGCGGTCCCCGCAAACCGGATCTTTTTCAAACAGGGCCAGCGTGTCCGACAGCAGGTCAGAGAGGCACAGAGGCTCGTCGCGCCCCCTGGGCGGTCTGGCGAACATCAGGAAATCGCCCACCAGTGAACTGAGCCGGTCGGTTTCCTTCAAAATGATGCGCATCAGCTTTTCCTGGCCGGCCCCGATGGCGGGATCTTCGCGCAGCAGCTGAATGCACCCGGTCATGGCGGCCAGGGGATTTTTGAGTTCATGGGCCAGTCCGGCCGCCATTTCGCCCACGGCGGCCATTTTTTCCACCCGCTTGACGTGCTGGCGGATGGCCTGCAGCTCTTTCTTCGACCGTCGCGCCTGTTCGGCCAGCAGGCTGCCCAGGAAGGCCACCGCAACGCAGGCGGCTGTGAGAATCACACTCTTGTAGACCACGAAGGTCAGGGACACATCGTAAGCCGGACGGCCGACTTCAATGCCATAGGGGATCAACAGCCTGAAATGCTCCAGCAGGGACAGGGCCGTGTACTGGAGGCAGCACAGGGCCGCTATCAACAGGCAGCCCCGACGGTAGAGCAGCACGCTGGCGTAAATGATCACCACCAGGTACAGGTAGGAAAAGAGGCTGGCGAAACCGCCGGAAACATAGATGAACAGCGTGACGATGAAGGTGTCCAGGCCGATCTGGACCATGGCCAGCAGCCGGCGGTTGGCGCTTTTACGCATCACCAGGCCGTAGAGGATCGACAGGATGAATATGGTGGCGATCAGGGCGTAGAGAAACGAGAGCGGCGAGGCCAGGGGCGAGAGGTTTCTGCCCAGCTGGACCAGGATGGTCGACCCCAGCAGCAGCAGGGTAAACACGGCCCTGAAGACCATCAGCCATTTGAGCTGGCGGTAAAGATCCCTCTCACCGTTACCGACAACGGTTTTCATGGAAACATCGCTCACCGTCTTGCGGGCCCACACCGGCGCTAGGTAATCGTGCCGGCCATCTTGAAGATCGGCAGGTACATGGAAACCACCAGGCCGCCGACCACGACGCCCAGGAAAACCAGCATGAAGGGCTCGATCAGGGAGGTGAGATTCTCCACGGCCTGGTCGACTTCCTCGTCGTAGAAGTCGGCGATCTTGCCCAGCATGGTGTCCAGGGCGCCGGTGGACTCGCCCACCGAGATCATCTGGCACACCATGGGGGGGAACACCCCGCTTTCCAGCAGCGGAGCGGCCATGGTGCGGCCTTCGGAAATGCCGGCGCGCACCTTGTAGACCGCCCGCTCAACGGTCTTGTTGCCGGCGGTTTTTCCCACGATGTCCAGGGCCTCGAGAATGGCCACGCCGCTGCCCAGCATGGTGCCCATGGTGCGCGAAAACCGTGCCACCGCCACTTTGCGCAGCAGCACACCGAAGACCGGCAGACGCAGCAGCATGTTGTCCACCAGGATACGGCCCCGTTCGGTGTTGTAGAAGCGTTTGAAGGCGAAGATGAACAGGATCAGCGCACCGATGAGATAGTGGATCTTGCTCTTCACCAGGTAACTGAGGTTCATCACGAACTGCGTGAAGGCCGGCAGTTCGGCCCCGAAATCCGCGAACATGCCCTCGAAAACCGGGATGACGAATACCAGGATGATGGCCACCACCAACACGGCGATGATCAGCACCACGATGGGATAGGTCAGGGCCCCCTTGACCTTGCTCTTGAGCTTGGCGGTCTTTTCCAGGTAAGCGGCCAAGCGGCGCAGGATGGTGTCCAGGATGCCGCCGGCCTCGCCGGCGGCCACCATGTTGACGAACAGGTCGTCGAATTCCTTGGGATATTTCTTCAGGGCTTCGGCCAGGGTCATGCCCCCCTCGACGGACTCCTTGATCTTCTTGAGCATCTTCTTGAAGGTCTTGTTGTCCTGCTGGGAGTGCAGGATATCCAGGCACTGGATGATGGGAAGGCCCGCGTCGATCATGGTGGAAAACTGCCGGGCAAAGAGAATGACGTCCTTCTGGGTCACCCGGGGCTGCAGAAAAGAGACGTTTTCGAAAAGATCCTTGGGCTTCTTCTTGACCTTGACGGGCTCTATCCGCATGCGGCGCAGGTTGTTCTTGACCACCAGCACGGAGGCCGCCTCCATGTCACCCTTTACGATCTCATTTTTCCTGTTTTTGCCTTCCCAAAGAAAAACCGGCATGGCCAACCCTCTCCTTTCAGCTGGGAGTACCGAAATGTTATTTAAATTACAATTAATTGTCCCACAGGCCGGGTCACGGTGTCTTGGTTATCGGCAAAAAAGGCGAAGCAATTTAGGTGCCAGGGCCAAAACAGCCCCAGAAAACCGACAACTATTTTAATTTGTTAAATAAAAAAATTTAAACTTCGTTTTTTCAAGGCGCACTCATGGACCTTGATAAAGCGGCCCAGATGACATATGGTCCCAGACACTGTACCGAATGCAAAACAGCCGCCGATGGGCACCCGACATGGAAAAAGACATGGCTGCCGCACACCCCGACGACACCCATGACCGCGAACTGACGGTCATCACCACCCATCTCAACGCCGATTTCGACGCCCTGGCCTCCATGCTGGCGGCCCAGAAGCTTTACCCGCACGCCCTGGTGGTGT
>CAYUAQ010000062.1:0-24909 GCA_964442705.1 uncultured Desulfobacteraceae bacterium | reverse complement strand
CATATAAATTATCCGGAAAGGCGCTTACTGTCAACCTTCAAACGTGCCCCATCCATACCAGGAATTATCGGCAGAACCGGCCGAATGCTTCAACCCCAAGATCGGAATGTTTCCGCAGACCGCTGCGGTAACAGACAGGATTGTCAGAGATGAACAATATTCGCAATTTCAGCATCATCGCCCACATCGATCACGGCAAATCGACGCTGTCAGACCGGTTGATCCAGGCCACCCACGTGGTGTCCGAACGGGAATTCAAGGACCAGATCCTGGACACCATGGACATCGAGCGGGAACGGGGCATCACCATCAAGAGCCAGACCATCTGTCTGCCTTACACGGCCAGGGACGGCCGGACCTACCACCTCAACCTCATCGACACGCCCGGCCACGTGGATTTCACTTACGAGGTCTCACGGGCCCTGGCCTCCTGCGAGGGTGCCCTTCTGCTCATCGATGCCAGCCAGGGGGTGGAGGCCCAGACCCTGGCCAACCTGTACCTGGCCCTGGAGCACGACCTGGAGATTATCCCGGTGATCAACAAGATCGACCTGCCGTCGGCCGATGTGGAGTGGACCAAAAAGCAGATCGAGGAGGACCTGGGGCTGGATCCCGAGACCGCCATCTTGGCCTCGGCCAAGGACGGCACCGGCATCGAGGAGGTGCTCGAAGCCATCGTCACCCGCCTGCCGGCCCCGGCCGCCGACGTGGACCGGCCATTGAGGGCGCTGATTTTCGACTCCCACTACGACGCCTACCGGGGCACCATCGTGCACCTGCGGGTATTCGACGGGCGCCTCAAGCGCGGCGACGAGATCCGCTTCATGTCCAACAACGCCGCCTATCGCGTGGAGGAGGTGGGCATCTTTCAGCTTAACCGCATTCCCCGCAAGGAACTGACGGCCGGCCAGGTGGGCTACCTCATCGCCGGCATCAAGACGGTCAGCGACACACGCTGCGGCGACACCGTCACCCTCGATGGCAATCCCTGCGATGAGCCCATGCCGGGATTCAAGGAGGCCAAGGCGGTGGTGTTTTCCTCCATCTACCCCGTGGCGTCGGACGGTTACGAGGACCTGGCCGTGGCCCTGGAAAAACTCAAGCTCAACGACGCTGCCCTGATCTACGAAAAGGACTCCTCGGTGGCCCTGGGCTTCGGTTTCCGCTGCGGCTTTCTGGGGCTGCTGCACCTGGAGGTGGTCCAGGAGCGCCTGGAACGTGAGTACGGCCTGTCGCTGATCCTGACGGCCCCCTCTGTGCGGTACGAACTGGTGATGAACGACGGTACGGTCGTGACCATCGACAACCCGGCCCTGTATCCGGACCCGACCCTTATCCAGAGCGCCCGCGAGCCCTTCATCCGGGCGTCCATCATCGTGCCCGACCGATACATGGGCGCCGTCATGCAGCTGTGCCTGGACCGCCGCGGCATCAGCAAGAACTACCAGTACCTGACCAGCAACCGCCTGGAGATGATCTTCGACCTGCCCCTGGCCGAGGTGGTCTACGACTTCTACGACCGCCTCAAGTCTGTCACCCAAGGATACGGCTCCTTCGATTACGAGCTCATCGATTTTCGTGAGACCGACCTGGTCAAGCTGGACATCCTGATCAACGGCGAACGCGTGGACGCCCTCTCTCAGCTGGTGCACCGGGACCGAGCCGTGCAGCGCGCTCGGCACGCCTGCGAGAAGCTGCGCGACGAGATTCCGCGCCAGATGTTCAAGATCGCCATCCAGGGCGCCATCGGCGGTAAGATCATCGCCCGCAAGACGGTGTCGCCCTTCCGCAAGGACGTCACCGCCAAGTGCTACGGCGGCGACATCACACGAAAGCGCAAGCTCCTGGAAAAGCAGAAAAAAGGCAAGAAACGCATGAAAATGGTGGGCAAGGTCATGATTCCCCAGTCGGCCTTCCTGGCGGTGCTCAAGACCGATTCCGATTAGCCTCCGAACCCTCCGGCGGCCCGCCGCCCGCGGCCAAGCCGTCGCGGTAGCGTTTGCCGGCGTACCAGTCGACCTGGCGGCAGATGCCGCGGATGATGCTCACGTCCCCGGCCCGCAGGCCCACGCGCGAGAAGAACTGCCGCAGCCGGTCCAGCCAGTACTCGGGGTTTTCGGGGTTGATGTAGCTGATGCGCACCAGCACGTCTTTGAGTTGGGCGTACATGCCGTCCAGTTCGTGGCGCGTGGCCAGACGTGGCACGTGCTGCGGCTTTTCTTCCTGCGTGGCCAGAAACAGCTCGTAGCACAGGATCATGACCGCCTGGGCCAGGTTCAGCGACGAGAAGTCCGCCGTGGGGATGGTTACCAGGGTATGGCACAGGCGCACGTCCTCGTTGGTCAGGCCGCTGTCCTCGGGTCCGAAGACCAGGGCCACCCGGTTTTCGGCCGACATGGCCGCCACCTGCCTGGCCACCGCTCGCGGCCGGCCGACCGTCCGCCGGTGGGAGCCGAAACGCGCCGTTGTGCCCACCACGTACTGGAAAGGGGCCAGGGCCGCGGCCAGGTCGTCGAACACCACCGCCTGCCGGGCCACGTCCGCCGCCGCATGGGTGGCCATCTTGTACACCCGCTGGGTTTCGAAATCACGCGGCGCCACCAGGATCAGGTCGTGCAGGCCCATGTTGCGCATGGCCCGCGCCGCGGCCCCGATATTTTCGGGATAGCGGGGTCGGCACAGCACCACGGCCACGTTGTCCGGCGCAGCGGGGGGCATCAAGCCAGGATTTCGAGCTGGTTGAAAAAGTAGCCGATTTCAAAGGCCGCGGTTTCCGGGGCGTCTGAGCCGTGCACCACGTTTTTCTCGATGTCGGTGGCAAAGTCCCGCCGAATGGTGCCCTCGGCGGCCTCCTCGTAGTTGGTGGCGCCCATCAGGTCGCGGTAGCGGACGATGACGTCTTGGCCCTGCAGCACCATGACCACCACGGGGCCGGAGGTCATGAACTTGGTCAGGCTCCCGAAAAAGGGCCGCTTCCGGTGTACGGCGTAAAACCCCTCGGCCTGGGCCTGGGTCAGGTGCAGCATTTTCATGGCCACGATGGCGATGTCGTTGGCCTCCAGGCGCTTGATGACTTCTCCGATCAGCCCCCGCGACACCCCGTCCGGTTTGATGATGGAAAGTGTTCTCTGCATGCGCATGTTTCGGTTCCTTTTATGGATGATGGTGTGAGCTGCCCATAGCAGAAGGGGACCGCAGAGTCAACTTCCTCGAATGTTACTGTGTGAGCACCAGGGTGTCGGTTGCCTTCCAGAAAACCCATATTTTGCTGCCGATCAGAATCGATGTGGCCGTGTCACTCTCCCGGTTTCTGATCTCGACCATCAGGTGTTTTCCGGCGGCATTTTTCAGAAACACATGACTGGTGCTGCCGAAGTAGACGACATTGTCAACCCGGCTCAGAAACTTTACGCAGTCATTGTCCGGTTCATCGGAACTCAGCTGCAGCTTTTCAGGACGAACGGCCAGCGTGACCCGGCCTTCGGCATGGCCATGGCAGGGGATCCGTGTGGTGCCGACGCCTTTGATGTCCACTACCAGATTTTTCCCCTCCACCCCGATGACATGGGCTTCCAATTGGTTGATTTTTCCAATAAAATCCGCACAAAACTGGCTGTTGGGATTCTCGTAAAGCGTAAGCGGGTCTGCAACCTGCTTAACTTGGCCGTCTTTCATTCACGGTTTTCCAGCTTGTGGGGGCTGGCTTTACCTTGGATTGGCGGTAGCCGATCCCGATGGTGCCCCACATGTAGGGTATGGCATACTTCATGCCCGGGCTGTAGGCCGGGTTGGAAAAATTGGGGCCGATATTCTTGATGTTGGGAATTTTGCCGTGGTCCAGCGGCACCAATATTTTTGTGGCGGTCATGGTCTCCACCATGTAGTCGGATGGGAAAATAACGTCGAAACCCGGATTGCCCTCCTTCAGCTTGGCGAACAGCTCTTCGTTGTTGGCAAACAGGTCATAGCGAACCTTGATGCCGGTGCTCTTGGTGAAATTGGTGATGGTGTTTTCGCCGATGTAGGTATCCCAGTTGTACACATTAAGGCGTTTCTCCTCGGCCCCCCAGACCACGCCCGGGGCGATGGCCAAGCTGATGCCCAGCGCTGCGGAACCTTTTAGAAATGATCGTCTGGAAAGCTTCCCGCTGTCCATTTGGTTTTTGTTTTCCATGGTTGGCCTCCTTTTGCTTTGGCGGGTTTCTGCCTTGTAAGATAACCGTCTGTATATAGAATTAGCGGACTTGAGAAATTACAGGCTGGGAGTGAATTTTTCCGTAACTTCGGACAAGGTTTCATCGAGTTTCGCGATGATGGTGTCTATGGTCTCATAGCTGATGATCCCCGGAGGTTCGATCCGGCCGACCTTGGCATTGTTCAGCGTTCCGCCGGTCATGACCCCTCTTTTAAAGAGTCCTTTGGAAACCGCCCATCCAATTTCTGGCGTCGGATATTCCAGTCCGATCAAAAGGCCTCTGCCCCGTGCCTCCACCAGAATCGGGTGCTTTTTTTGCAGGTTCTTCAACTTTTCGAGTATGTATTCCCCTTTCTCGGCGATCTGGGCGGGAAGGTCGTTTTCCACGGTAAACTTGATAGCGGCGATGGCGGCCGCGCAAGCCAGCGGATTTCCACCGAAAGTGGGGGATCCCAGAATCCAGGGGTTGTCTTTCAAGTCATCTGTCCATAGAGACGGGCGGGCGATGATGCCGGTGATGGGCATAATCCCCCCGCCGAAGGCTTTGCCGAATACCAGGATGTCGGGCACCACGTTGTATTGTTCGCAGGCCCACAGCGTCCCGGTTCTTCCCATACCGGTCTGAATTTCATCGAGGATCAGCAGTACACCGTAACGATCGCATATCGTCCGGATTTTTTGCAAATAATCATCAGCCGGGACGATAATTCCGGCTTCGCCCTGGATGGGTTCGACGATCATGGCAGCCACGCTTTCCCCCACCGCGATCAGGTTCTTGATGGCCGTTTCGGCGGCGTCGGCATTGCCGAATTCAACGTGCTGCACACCCTGGATAATGGGAAGATAGGGTTTGCGGTAGATTCCCTTTCCGGTAGCCGACACGGCCCCCAGTGATTTGCCGTGGAATCCGTTTACCGTCGAAATGAAATAATGGTTGCCCGAAGCCAGCCGGGCCAGTTTGAGGGCCATCTCGACGGCCTCCGCGCCGCCGTTACAAAAAAAGGCATACTTCAAATCGCCAGGTGTGCACAGCGAAAGGAGATTGGCGAGATATCCTCTCAGGGGGTCCACCAGTTCCTGGCTGTGCAGGGCGTAACGGTTGAGCTGTGCCTGCACGATTTTAAGTATTTCCGGGTTCCGGTGTCCGGCGGTATAAACGCCAAAACCTCCCAGGCAGTCGATGAATTCGTTGCCATGGGTATCCCTGAACGTTTCCTGGGAGTCCTCCCATTCCACAAAAGAGGCGTCGGTCGAGACCGATTTGCGGTAGATCAGCCAGCCGGGATTCACATGCTCGTTGAAGTTCTCAATGGAATCGCTTACGATCCGGTCTTTTTCGGCATCGGATAAGGTCTCCGCTGTAATATAGTTCAATACACGCGTTGCCTCCTTTAGCACCTTCGCTTTGTCGATTCCCATTGTATGGCCCCCTCGTTAATAGTTTGGAAAATTTAGCTCAAAGCTGATTTAGACCAAAATTGTGTGACGACCCGTATTTGCAAATGCCATTTTTGTGCCAGCCATCCAAAAATTATAACCCTCTTATTTTATGACACTTAGGGTATTTGCCGGTGGATACCGGGTTGTCGCACATCTGAGACGATGCGCCTGTCTGTCCGGCACGGGGCATCGATGGCGAATCCTTTCTGTACGGCCAGATGAAAGGATCGACCGTCTGGTCCCGGTAACGCATTGCCTTGAAAAGAGAGCCTTACTGGTATTTTCGAACCTAGGAGGGTATTTTCCAAACACTCACGGTAATGGGTTGCCAGAGAAGCGCCACAGGCGTTTCGGTGGAGCGGCATCGGGCATCCTCCCCGGATGCCCACAGCCGTGAAGCCGAAATGCTAATGGCGCGGGGCCGCCGGAACTTATTGAGAACACACATAGGAGGCGGGCAGAAAGCAGGCCATACCGGGTAGTCTTAATGGTGAGATACGAATCGCAATTTTGAGACTGTGGTTTGCATGCCATCAGATTGGGCCGGGTGGCGTGTTGCGGGCCTTTACACGAGACCGAATTTTTTCAACTTGCGGTACAGGGTAGCACGACTGATATCCAGCATCCCGGCCAGCTTTTCCTTGTTTCCCGGGAACGATCCTATTTCAATGAGTTTTTGTTGGAGAAGCTTTTTCTCGTAATTCTCCAGCAGGGCACTCAGGGACACTTCGGAGGAGACCTTGTCGAGGCATTTTCTTTTGATCCTGGGAGGTACTTTGTCCATGCCAATGGTCTCCCCGGTTTGCATGCTGGCCATGTATTCCACGGTATTTTCTAGTTCACGGACATTTCCCGGCCAGTGGTAGGACAAAAAGAGTTCTCTGACCTCGGCGGAGATGTTTTTGATGGCCTTGCCCTCGTTGCGACAGTATTTTGCCAGAAAACGATCCAGCAGGAACAAGATATCTTCCTTGCGGTCTCGTAATGGTGGTATATGAACCGGAATGATGTTTAACCGGAAGAACAGATCTTCCCTGAACTCGTTTTCCGCCATCATTTCTTCGAGATTCCTGTTGGTGGAAGCAATTACCCGGGCGTCAACAGGGATCGGTTTGAGTCCTCCGAGTCTTTCCACCATCCTGGTTTGAAGAACATGGAGCAATTTCGGCTGCAGGCGAAGGGGCAGATCACCGATTTCATCCAGGAATATGGTCCCGCCGGCAGCCAATTCGAACTTTCCGGGCTTCCCTCCCCTCCTGGCTCCGCTGAAGGCCCCGTCATCGTAACCAAATAATTCGCTCTCCATGAGTGTATCCGGAATGGCACCGCAATTGACTGAAATAAAGGGGCCGATCAATCGAGGCCCTGAATGATGAATGGCACTGGCTACCAGCCCTTTACCCGTACCGGTTTCGCCTGTGATGAGCACTGTGGCATTACTCTGAGCGACTTGTTGTAAGGTTTTTCGCAGTTCTCGAATCTGAGGGCTTTCCCCCCATATCGCCTCGATCCCGACCCGTTGAACCGTCACGACCATTTCATATGCATTTTTGCGAACATCCGCGATGTCCCGGAAAGTGGCAACGACTCCCATGATATTATTCCCGTGTACGACCGGTCGGGCGGAAACCATGAAGTGCATGTTGTGATTCGCCGCCTGGTACGACTCTTCCCGCCACCCATATCCGCGTCCGGACTTCAGGACATCCAGCATCGGCGAGCCTGTCCATATTTTTGAAATATGTCCACCGATGATTGCGCGTTTGTTTTTTTGAATCAGGCATGCTCCGATTCGGTTGCAGTGAGTGACGATGCCCTGATTGTCAATGGCCAGGATACCGTTATCCACCGATTCGATGATCGTTCGCAACTGATTGGAGACGACGATGATATTTTGCAGGGTTTCGTTTTCTATTGCCTTGCTGGCGAGGAGTTCGGCCATGCGGTGAACAAAATCCAAAAGCTGCCTTTTACGATTGAGAAGAAAAGACCGCTGCTCTTCTGTGAAAGCAACCAGTCCAATGACGCCCAAAACCTTGCCGCGGGTGATTATCGGATAGCAGACTTCGGCCAGTTCTTTTGTGGTGCCTTTATGCACCGAAGGGTCGTAGCGAGGATCGTTTTTGGCGTCCTCGACTATTTCGGCCCTACCTCCCGTTACAACCCGCCCATAAATGTAACCGGCCTGAGGGTCTCCTCCCTCCTCTTTACGCCCCACGATGTGCTTATACGCTCCGGTCCCGGCGATTACCGTCAGTTCTTCATCGACAATTTCAGTTTCGAGCTCCAGAGATGAAGATATGGCTTCGGCAACACGCTGCACGTCTTCCTGGATTGCCCGCAGTTTTGTAGATTTTCCCGGCATGTTCATTGGTAAAGCGGTAATTGGCACCAGGCCGTTGCAATGTTTTTTTAAATTATCACATCCCATGTGGCATTGCCAACATCCTATTGCGGCGGTTCTGGAATGCCGGCCTGCGGTTCAGGATTCTGCGTTAATCAACGGCTCGGGCAATGGTTCTTCAACCGCTCTTGACAGCTGGCAGGGATTCCCCTATACCCCGGTGCCAGGCAAAGGAGCTGGCTGCCAGCATACCTGCCTGCCTGTCGCCAACCTGCCAGCGAGAAAGGAGACTGCCGTGCCTGTAACGCTTGTCGAACACCCCCTCATCCAGCACAAGCTGGGTCTCATGCGGGAGCACGACGTGACCACCAAGGACTTCCGCGATCTGGCCTCGGAACTGGCCACCCTGCTGACCTACGAGGCCACCAAGGACCTGCAGACCGAGACCCGCACCATCCGGGGATGGGCCGGGGACGTGGAGGTTCAGCGCATCAAGGGAAAGAAGATTACCGTGGTGCCCATCCTGCGGGCCGGCCTGGGCATGATGGACGGGGTGCTCAACCTGATTCCGTCGGCCAAGGTGAGCGTGGTGGGGCTCTACCGCAACGAGGAGACCCTGGAGCCGGTGCGCTACTACGTGAAGATGACCCGCAAGATCGAGGAGCGCATCGCCCTGATCCTGGATCCCATGCTGGCCACCGGCGGCACCCTGGTGGCCACCATCGAGATGCTCAAGGAGGGCGGCTGCAAGCTGATCAAGGGGCTCTTCCTGGTGGCCGCCCCCGAGGGCCTCGAGCGTGTCACCAAGGCCCACCCGGACGTGGAGATCTACGTGGCCGCCATCGACGAGCGGCTCAACGATATCGGCTATATCCTGCCCGGCCTGGGCGACGCCGGCGACAAGATTTTCGGCACGAAATAAGCCCTCACGCCCGCCGGGCAAGGTCCCGGTAAACGGCCAGGGCCTGGCGGCGCGTGGCCGCCAGGTCGCCGCTGTTGTCGATGACCCGCGTGGCGCGTTTTTTCTTCTCCTCGATGGGCATCTGGGAGCGGATGCGGGCGAGGGCGTCGCGTCGCGGCAGTCCGTCTCTTTTCATCAGGCGTGCCAGCTGCACCGGCTCCGGGGCGTAGACCACGATGATCTCGGCCAGGTCGCGTCGGTTGCCGGCCTCGAAAAGCAGCGGGATGTCGAGGATCACCACGGCGTCGGGCGCGGTTTCGGCGATGCGGGCCCGCTGGGCCTCGATGGCCGCAAAGACCTGCGGGTGCACGATGCGGTTGAGCACGGCCTGCTGTTCGGGGTCGTTGAAGATGATGCTGCCCAGCACGGCGCGGTCGATCTCCCCGTCGGGCAGCAGCACCTTATCGCCGAAGTGGTCGACGATTTCCTGCCAGGCCGGTCGGCCGCGCCGGACCGCCTCGCGGGCGATGCGATCGGCGTCTATGACCCGGGCGCCGGCCTGGCTGAAGATGCGCGCCACGGTGGATTTGCCCGTGGCGATCCCGCCTGTCAGTCCCACCGTAATCATCGCCTTTTGCCTCTCCCGGCACAACCCCTTGCGCCTCTGTGCCTTTGCCCCTTTGCGCCTTTCCCCTGGGCTTCGCGTCCACACTTCATCCCAGCATCCCCAGTTTGTAAAGCCCATCCCTCAAAAACAGCAGCGCAAACAGCGCCAGCAGGACGCCGGTGGCCCGAATGGTCCAGACGTAGCCGCGGCTGCCCAGCAGGTGCCGCCAGCGCCCCACGGCCAGCGCCATGACCATCTTGGCCCCCACTAGGCAGGCGTAAAAGACGGCCAGGAAGACCGCCACCGGGAACACGCCCCCACCGGCATGGGCGCCGATGAGGATCGGGGCGCCCACCGTCAGCCAGAACAGGTAGGGGTGGGGGTTGAGCAGGTTGACGGTGATGCCGCGGGCCAGGGAGCGGGTTCCGCGGGGCGTTTCGGTTTCCAGGCGGCTGCCCGCAAAGCGCATGCTCTCCCAGGCCAGGTAGCCGATGAAGACGCTGCCCGCCAGGGAGAGTCCCCCCAGGACGGCCGCGTGCCGGCCGAGCCACGAGGCCAGCAGCAGGGCGCCGGCCACGATGGGAAAATCGCTGGCCACGGGCGCCAGGGCCACGGCCAGTCCGGCGCGCGCGCCGTGCTTCAGGGCCTCGGACACCACCAGCGTCAGCAGGGGCCCCGGCGAGATGCCGGCGGAAAGGCCCAGCACCAGGGCCGATGCCGCCATCTGTCCGCTGAGCGCCGTCGTCATGGCCACCTCACACCACGCCCCGGCTAAAAAAATCCGCGATCTGGTCTGCGCCGTAGCCCAGTTCCCGTAAAATGCCGCGGGTGTGCTGTCCGAAAGCCGGCGGCGGCGTGCGCACACTGCCCGGACTGCGGCCCAGTTTGATGGGCACCCCGACGGCGGGTCCCGCGGGGGTCTCGAGGATCATGTCGCGCTCCCGGAAGAGCGGGGCTTCCAGCACCTCTTCCATGGTCTGCACCAGGCTCCAGCAGACGTCCAGTTCGTCCAGCGCCGTTTTCCAGTGGGAGAGGGGGCGGGCTTTGAAAATCGAGCGCAGGCGGTCGATGATCTCCCGGCGGCGCTCTTTATCGAACTGCAGTTCGATATACTCCGGCACCTGCAGGTACTGGCAGAGGCGCCGCCAGAACTGCGGCTCGAGGGCACCGACGGCGATGAAGCGGCCGTCGGCGGTGCGGTAGACGTTGTAGCAGGCGTAGCGGTGGGAGAAGGGGCTGTTTCCGCGCCGGGGAGGTCGGCCCCGGGCCTGCAGCTGGCTCAGGGGCGGCATCAGAAACCCCAGCAGGCCGTCGCTCATGGAGATGTCGATGTGCTGGCCGCGGCCCGTCCGGGTGCGGTCGAAGAGCGCCAGCAGGATGCCCACGGCCGCGTTCATGCCCCCGCCGGCGATGTCCCCCAGCTGGACGGCGGGGATGACCGGAGGCCGCCCGGCTTCACCGATCAGATCCAGCACCCCGGCGGTGGCCAGGAAGTTGACGTCGTGGCCGGCACGGTTGCGCTGCGGCCCGCTCTGCCCGTAACCGCTGATGCAGCAGTAGACCAGGCCGGGGTTGACGGCCGACAGCGCCCCGTAGCCGATGCCCAGGCGGTCGGCCACCCCGGGACGGAAGCCTTCGATAAAGACATCGGCATCCGCGATGAGCCTGAAGAAGATGTCGCGGCCGGCGTCGCTTTTCAGATTCAGGCTCATGTGCTCCTTGTTGCGGTAGACGGCTTCGAAGAAAAAGCCCTCTTTTTCGTAACGTCGGGACTCCACGGCAATCACCCGGGCGCCGTGATCGGCCAGGATCATGGAACAGAAAGGACCCGGTAGCAGCCGCGACATGTCCACGACCTTGATGCCGGCCAGGGAGCCGAAAACGTAGGGAGGGGAGGTTTCAGACATGGATGCGAAAAAAACGGTTTTCGGTGGACGGTCCCCGGTTATTGATTGACGGACTGGGTGTCAGTTTTATACGCATTTTTTCAAGGTCACCAGCGTGGCCCCCCAGCCGCCGGCCTCGGACGGGGCGTCCATGAAAGAGGCCACGCGGGGGTCTCGTTTGAGAATGGCATGCACCCGCCTTTTGAGGGTGCCGGTACCTTTGCCGTGTATCACACGCACCTCCCAAATGCCCCTTTGCAGGCAGGCCCGGAAATATTCGGGCAGCAGATCACCCACTTCGGCCGGTCGGAAAGCATGCAGATCCAGGGTGTCGCCGATTTCGATCTCCACAGGCTTTTGGGGATGCATTTTTCATCCTCCCGTCACCATGACGCTCCAGGCTAAGGTCACCAACCCGACCAGGACAAAGTAAAAATCGACGATCAGCTCGGTGCGAAAGCCCGGCGCCGTCATGCCCCGCTGGTACGCCACGATGAGCAGGTACAGAAACAGGGAACAGGCCGCCAGCGCAATGCCCACCGAAGAGACCACGGTCACCAGTGCGCAAGCCAGCAGGAAGAGCGGGATGATCTTGAGCAGCTTTTTCAGCAGCGCCAGGGACTGCTTCTCTCCGATGAGCAGCGGGATGGTTTCCCGGCCCACGATGCGGTCGCCGTGGATCTCAAGAATTTCAAAAAAGACGGTTCTCACGAACACCGAGGCCGCGCACCACAGAAAAACCAGGATGGTGCTGAAACGGATTGCGCCGAAGGCGGCCAGGGCCGGCAGAACGGCCGTCACCACGCCCCAGGCCACAGATATCAGAGTGGTCTTGGAGCCGGGAATGTCGCTCAGGCGCCGGTATCTGCCCCCGGCCACGAAGGCGGGGATGAGGCGCAGCTTGTATGAAAGGCCCAGCAGCGTCATCACCAGCAGCAGCAGGAAAGGTACCCGGCCGGCGGAAAAGGCGACTGCCAGCCCGGCCAGCCCGGCCAGGCCGGCCATCACGGTGAGGCCCTTGCGGTGGTCGGTGTAAAAGGCCGCCCGGTCGGGGTCGTTGTAGAGGTCGGCCTTGATGCCCGTCAGGTTGTTGAGGATGTGCATGGACATCACGTAGAACATGGCGATCAGCACGTGGGGGAAGTTTCCCTGGATGTGCTGCAGCCGGCTGCAGGCATAGGCCAGGGCCGCCGCGCCCACGGACAGGTAGACGCTGGACAGCAGCAGGGTGCGCTGGAAGCTGCGCAGCAGGCGCCGGACGCCCGTCAGGTTGCGGTAGGGGATCTCTTTGATGGTGTTCTGGACCCGCCGGGTGATCCAGTTGGGCGTGGAGGCGCCGGCGGTGATGCCCACACGTTTGGTGCCGCGCAGGGCGGCCGGGTGCAGATCCTCTTCGGTTTCCACGTGAAAGGCGGGCTTGCCGCTCTGCCGGGCGATCTCGGCCAGGCGCTTGGTGTTGCCGCTGTTCTTGCCACCCACCACCACCACGGCATCCACCTCTTTGGCCAGTTCGCGTACTTCGGCCTGTCTTTTTTCGGTGGAATCGCAGATGGTGTTGAAAACCTTGTAATTGGGGTGGGTTTCTTCGGCCCACTGCCGCACCTGCTCGAAGAGGTCGGTGTTCTGGGTGGTCTGGGCCACGATGATGGCTTTTTCGAATTCGGGCAGGGACAGCAATTCGTCCATGCTCTCCACTACACGTCCCCTCCCGTCGGTGTGGCCCAGCAGGCCGACCACTTCCGGGTGGGCCCGATTCCCCAGGATGATGGGCGTGTATCCCTGCCGGGCGTACTTGGTGATGATGCGCTGCACCCGGATGACCCGCGGGCAGGTGGCGTCTATGACGTTGAATCCGGCTGCCTGGAACTTCTCTTGGGCGTCGGGGGGCACGCCGTGAGCCCGGATCAGGACGGTGCCGCGGCCCTTATCGGGAATCTCTTCCAGAATGGAGATACCTCGCTGCTTGAGCAGTTCGATGATCTGGGGATTGTGGATCAGGGGGCCATAGGTATAGATGGGCCCCTCCTGCTTGGCGGGGGCGTCCAGGGCGGATTCAACGGCCCGGCGGACCCCCATGCAGAAGCCGGCGGTTTTGGCGGTGACGATTTTCATGGCTTCAGAATTTATGCTGCTGCCGGCCGGTCAGTCGGTTTTTTCCAGAAAGATCTTGTGGTCGACCAGCTCCAGGGAGACGATGCGGGCTTTCAGGATCTTCTGTTCACCGAAGATGTTGACCAGCAACAGCCCGTCACCCTCGGGTTCCACGGTGTCGACGGCCTTCATGACCAGCTGTTCACTGTCGCCGTCCAGCAGATAAGCGTTGGCTTCACACATTTTGCATATTCCTCACTCACAACGGGGGCGCATCGGCAGCTCTCTGACCGACGATGCCCGACGTCTGATGGCCTAAAATTCCAGGTGTTTTTCTATCAACGTGTCGATCAACCGGGGCAGGGGCAGCAGCGACACTCCCACGATTTCCACATTTTCCTGGGAAAGGGGGATCAGGACCTTTCGCGCGCTGCAGACGGCGATGGCCTCGGCGGTTTTCGCCGTGACCTCGCCCATCATGGCGTGGGCCATGATGATGCCGATGGGGCCGATGATGACATCCACCTGCCGGACCGTGCGGGCGATGGCGTTTTCGCCCGAAGCGCCCCGGTTGGCCCTGGCCTTGAGCATCTGGGCGGTGGCAATGGCGTTGGTCCCCAGGGCGATGATCTCCACGCTTTCACCGTAGCGGTCCTTGAGCTTTTTGATGACGGTGGCGCCGATGCCGCCGCCCTGTCCGTCTATTACGCAGATTCGTTTCATAGCTTTCCGATCTTGCGTCGCCGCCGCCGTTCGCGTTTGGGCAGGCGCCGGGCAGGTCCCTTTTTACGAGTGGTCGGCACCCAGCCCGATGCCGTCGCGTCGTCCCCGTCGGCGTTGCCGAAAGCGGCCATCAGCAGACGCTGTTCGAATTCCGCCGAAGTCAGGGTAGCGCAACCGCAGGCCCGGCAGTAAGCCGCGATGTCGTTGTCCGAACTGACCACCGTGGCGCGCTGCTTCTCCCGGGCGGCCATCTGCTTGATGACCGCATCGGCCAATTCGCCCCGCCCTGAATAAACGATTCGGATGCCTTTGACAAAGGCTTTTTGTCTCCCCTGGTGAAATCCTTCGCCGGCATCGAACACCACCGTTATGCCATGGCCGCGCATGCGTTTGTAATCGGCCAGGCGGTCGATGAGGGCCCGCCGTCCCTCTTCCAGGTCCCGCCTGTCCAGCCGGCTCAGCTCCTGGGACTGCCGGATCAGGTTGTAGCCGTCGATGATGATGTGTATGGGCATGGTGGATCCGGAAGGGTCAGAGCCGCACTTTTTCCAGCAGGCCGATGAGGCGGTTCAGATCGTCGTCGCCGTAAAAATCGATTTCCAACTTTCCCCGCCGTCCCCGGCGTTTTATGGCCACGCGGGTCCCCAGGCGTCGGGAAAGGCTGTCGGCCAGATCCCGGAAATAGACATCCTCCGGGCTTTCGGCCGGCTGTTTTGCGGTCGGCGGACCGGCGTTGAGCTGTTTGACCAGCGTTTCGGTCTGGCGCACCGAAAGCCCCCTGCGGCGGACCATCTGCCAGGCCGCCGTCTGCCGGGCGGCGGTGTCTGCAGCCAGCAGGGCGCGGGCGTGGCCCATGCTGATTTCACCGCTGCGCAGGCTGTCCCGGATGGTGGCCGGCAGCTGGCGCAGCCGCAGCATGTTGGCCACGGCCGAACGGCTCTTGCCCACCCGGGCGGCCGCCTGTTCCTGGGTGAGTCCAAACTCGCTCATCAGTCGGTGATAGGCATCGGCCTCTTCCATGGCGTTGAGGTCTTCACGCTGGATGTTTTCGATGATGGAAAGCTCCAGCAGTTCCGCATCGGAGATTTCACGCACCACCACCGGCACGCGCGACAGACCGGCCAGGCGCGAGGCCCGCAGCCGCCGTTCGCCTGCGATCAGCTCGAAGCCCACCTCGTCGGGCCGCACCAGCAGCGGCTGGATGACGCCCTTTTCGCGGATGGATTGGGACAGTTCCTCCAGCTCCGTGGGGTCGAACCGCTGGCGGGGCTGGTACCGGTTGGGGTGGATGAGGTCGATATCGCAGAGGCGGTACGGCGCCGTGTCCGGCGGCGATGCCAGGGATTCGAAGTCGGGTATGAGGGCACCGATACCGCGTCCCAGAGCTCTTTTCCGGGTGGCGCCGCTTTTTCTGGGCTTGGATGCGGCAGCGGTTTTTGGGGCTGATTTCTTTGCGCTTTTAGCGGCCATGGTCAACCTTGTTTCGTGGGCCTGTTGTTGCGGCTGATGATCTCTGCCGCCAGTTTGAAATAGCTTTTGGCACCGGTGGAGGTGGCATCGTAGAGCAGGATGGGCTTGCCGAAGCTGGGCGCCTCCCCCAGGCGCACGTTCCGGGGAACCACGGTCTTGAACACCAGGTTCTTGAAATACTTTTCGGCCTCCTCGGCCACCTGCCGGGAGAGGTTGGTGCGCTGATCGTACATGGTCAGCAGGATGCCGGCGATGCGCAGACCGGGATTCAGCCCGCTGCGGATGCGGCGCACGGTTTTGAGCAGCTGGCCCAGGCCCTCCAGTGCGTAGAACTCGCACTGCAGGGGGATCAGCATGGCGTCAGCGGCCGTCAGCGCATTGACCGTCAGCAGGCTCAGAGACGGCGGGCAGTCGATGATGATGTATTCGAACTGCCCGTTCAGACCGGCCAGCAGATGCTTCAGCACCTGCTCCCGCCGGGGTCGGGACATCATTTCCACCTCGAAGCCGGTCAGTTCGGTGCGCGCCGGAATCACCTTGAGGCTTTCGATTTCGCTGTCCATGACCAGGTCCCGGGGGGCGGCCCGGCCGATCAGACCGTGGTACAGGGAAAGGGCCACATCGCGCTTGTTGATGCCCACACCGGTAGTGGCGTTGCCCTGGGGATCGCAGTCCACCAGCAGGGTTTTTTTCTCCGATACCGCCAGGGCCGCGGCCAGGTTGATGGCGGTGGTGGTTTTGCCCACACCGCCTTTCTGATTTGCAATACACAGAACCTTTGCCATAACTTGTAAACTTTACCATAAAAGCCATCGCAATAAAAGCACCTTGAAAGACTTGGCAATGCCTGCGGGGCAGTCCCTGCTTTGCCGCAACACCGGACGGCTGGAAAATTAGCTTGCTCCCGAAAGCAATGATGCTTATACAAATATAAGCGCCTGTATGTTTAAGATGCCGGTTGGCCAGAAGTGGCCGGCGACGGGAAAAAGTCCATGATCCCCAAAAAAATCACCAGATTTTGCCCCCCATATGTCAGAATCCTGGCCATCGCGGTACTGGTAAGCACGCTGACCTTTCCCCTCCCTGCCGCCGGGCTGACCATCAAGGAAGAAAAGGAGATGTCCCGGGAATTCATGAAGATGGTCGACCGGCATTTTGAACTTATCAAAGATCCGGCCATCGTCGATTACGTGAATTCCGTGGGGCGGCGGATTCTCAAGGTGGTTCCCCCTCAGCCGTTTAAATTCGGCTTCTTCGTCATCAAGGAGGAGGTTTACAACGCCTTTGCCAGCCCTGCCGGACAGATCTTCATATACAGCGGTCTGCTGCAGGCCATGGAAAACGAAGACGAACTGGCCGGCATTCTGGCCCACGAGATCGGCCACGTGGTCAGTCGGCATCTGGCCCAGCGCATCAGCCGCCAGAAGAAGATAGGCATGGCCAGCCTGGCCGGCATGGTCGCCGGTGTTTTTCTCGGGGCCCTGGCCGGATCATCGGCGGTTGGCAGCGCGGTGACCATGGGCACGCAGGCGGCCGGCCGGTCGGCCATGCTGTCCTTCAGCCGGGACGACGAGATCCAGGCCGACCAGCTGGGGATCCTCTACATGACCGGGGCCGGGTACGACGGACAGGGCATGATCACCATGCTCCGCAAAATCCGCGCGCGGCAGTGGTTCGGCAGCAAACAGATCCCCACTTACCTGATGACCCATCCCGCTTCCGAGGATCGCCTGATCTATCTGGGGGGCTGGCTGGCCAGCCACAAACAGCTTCACAGACCCCCCGCCGACAACGATCGTTTCCGCATGATGCATGCCCGGCTGGAAGCGCTTTACGGCGACGCCGATGGCGCCCTGGAAGATTTCAAGCGCCAGGTGAAGGCCGACCCGGGCGATCCCGTGGCCCAGTATGGTTATGCCCTGGCCCTGGCGCGCAGCGGCAATCGCCGGGCCGCCACCGAACATTTCCGCAGGGCCCTGGACAAGAAGGCTTTCGACCCTGACATCCTGGTATCCATGGCCAAGAACACCATGGCACTGGGCGATCTCGACCAGGCCAGGCGTATCCTGACAGGTGTTGTCAGCATCGCACCCCACCATATAGAGGGCCTCTACACGCTGGGCCGGCTCAACCTGGAAAGCGGGCATGTGCCCCAGGCCATCGACAACTTCAAGGCGGTTTTGAAACAGCGCCAGGGCAGGGGTTACCGCAAGACCCTGCGTCTGCTAGGAAAGGCCTATGACGCCACCGGCAACAAGGCCGATGCGTTTTATTACCTGGGCCTGTACTATGCCCAGCAGCGGGACTTGAAAAACGCCATGTTTCACCTGGAACGGGCGTTGGCGGCCACCGAGGATCCCGAAAGGAAGGATGAGATCCGGAATATTCTGCAGCGCCTGGGCAAGGCGCGTGCCGATGCATCCAAAAAGAAAATGGGGGGTGAGGAGGGCTGAGTTCAGCGGGAGGCGGTCGGTTTGGCGCCCCTTCTGAACCCTAGCAGCAGGTAGACCACAAACCCGACAAACGGAACGGCGGCCACCATCACCCACAACCCCTTTTCACCCAGCGAGGGGAATTCCCTCCGGGCCGCGTCCACGATGGCCCACACCGTGCCCCCCAGAAAGGGGATGCTGAGCGCCACCACCACCATTGCGGTTTTCAGATCCATGCCCCGTCAGCTTTTTTTTCCCTTCAACAGATCCGCGATTTTAAGGACGGTATTGGCGTAATATTTGCTGTAGTTGTACCGCAACAGGATGCGGTAAGCCGCCTTGCGGTCGATGCCCGGGCGCCAGCCGTAGTGGTTCAGGTAGCTGGCGACACTCATGATGGCATCGGCGTGGTCAAACAGGTCGATGCGGCCGTCGTTGTTGCCGTCCTGGGCCAGGCTGAGAACGTTGCTGGGCATGAACTGCGCGATGCCCATGGCGCCGGCGTAGGAGCCGCGGATATCGGTAGGGTCGATGCCCTCCTGGCGGGCATGGGTCAGCAAGGCCTTGAGTTCGGTGTAGGCCCATTTGGATTTTCGTTTGGCCTTTTTTAGAAAATCCTGCCGTGAAAGACGACGGGACTCGGGGATGCTGGTCCACAGTTTTTCCCGCAGCGCCGGGTCGGAGATGGCGGCCATGGTGGACAGGGTGTTGATGATGCGGCTGGCGCCCAGATAAGTGCCCAGTTTGGTCTCCACCAGGATAATGGCGGTGATTACTTCTTTGTCCACGCCGTAGGCTTTTTCCGCTGCCGTGAGCTCGCCCATGTGCTGCTGCATGTACTGACGGGCCGTCCGGATGCGCCGTGCGGTGGTAAACTGATCGTAGTCGAGGCGGGCTTCACTGTGGATGAAAAACAGGGAAACAGTTTTAACGTCGAAATGAATTTCCGGCCGGCTGTAGATGGTATCCAGCAGCTTGGCGTCGTAGCCGTCTTTTTCCAGCCGTTTTTTCAAGCCGTCGAAGTCACCGCCGGCCGGTGTCTGCATGCCCGCGGCCAAACCCGGCCACAGCAACAGCATGCAGACGCTCGTCAATATCATCACAGCAGAAAAAAACGGTCGCCGGGCGAATGCCGACGGGTTCATTGCCGCACAGGGATTCACGGGCCGATCCTTTCGAGGCTGGCATTTTCTCGATTTCGCAGAAATTAGCCTATAGCACAGGCATGCCGGTTCAATCCAGCACCTTTTTGAGCAAATTTGGGGATCGCGGGTTTCGGCGGCCCCGGGGGTCGGTGTGGCCTCGACCCGGCCGGCCGTTATCGAGGTATCTTGATCCGCTGAAGGCACCGTGGTATAGCCCTCGGCATGGCCAAAGCTTCCAAGACCGTTTTCGTCTGCCAGGCCTGCGGCTGCCAGGTGCCCCGTTGGATGGGCAAATGTCCGGAGTGCGGCCAGTGGGATTCCCTGGTGGAGGAGCGGCAGACCAGGACAGGCGCTGCCGGTGCGGCGGCCGTGGCGGTGAAAAACCAGCCGGTGGCCGTAGACCAGGTGATCCGGGACCGGGAAGATCGTTTTACCACCGGCATCGGGGAGTTTGACCGCGTGCTGGGCGGGGGGCTGGTGCCCGGCTCGCTGGTGCTCATCGGCGGTGATCCCGGCATCGGCAAGTCCACTCTCATGCTGCAGGTGCTCCACGGCCTGGCCACACTGGGACGCAGGGTGCTCTATGTGTCCGGCGAGGAGTCCGTGCAGCAGCTCGGCTTGCGCAGCCGCCGGCTGGGCACCCTGTCCGGCAACCTGCTGGTGGTGGCCGAGACCGATCTGGACAGCATCGTGCCCATGCTGGACAACGTCGCGCCCGGCGTGCTGGTGGTCGATTCCATCCAGACCATGTTCAACGAGGGATTGTCCTCGGTGCCGGGCAGCGTCAGCCAAGTGCGCGAGGCCGCCATGCGGCTGATGCTGGTGGCCAAGAAAACCGGCATTCCCACCTTCCTGGTGGGACATGTCACCAAGGAGGGCGCCATCGCCGGTCCGCGCCTGCTGGAGCACATGGTCGACACGGTGCTGTACTTCGAGGGCGACCGGCAGCATTTGTTCCGCATCCTGCGAGCCGTAAAGAACCGTTTCGGCTCCACCAACGAGATTGGCGTTTTCGAGATGGGCGAAAAAGGACTGACGCCGGTGGGCAACCCTTCGGCCATTTTCCTGTCGGAACGTTCCATCAATGCCCCCGGCTCGGTGGTGACCACTTGCATGGAAGGCACCCGCCCCATTCTGATGGAACTGCAGGCTCTTGTGAGCAGCACCAATTTCGGCACGCCACGGCGCACCATCCTGGGGCTGGATGCCAACCGGGTAGCCCTGCTGGTGGCCGTGATGGAGAAAAAATTGGGGTTGCACCTCATGGGACATGATATTTTCATGAATGTGGCCGGCGGGATGCGGGTGGATGAACCGGCGGTGGACGTGGGCATCGTTTCGGCCGTGGCCTCCAGTTTTCTCGATCAGCCCGTCCAGGAGCACACCCTGGTGTGCGGCGAGATTGGGTTGACGGGGGAGGTGCGCGCCGTGGGACAGTTGGACAGCCGCCTGGCCGAGGCGGCCAAGATGGGGTTTACGCGCTGCCTCGTGCCGCGGAGCAACCTGCGCCAGGTCACACGCGTGGAAGGGCTGCGTGTGGAAGGCGCCGCCACCGTATCGGACGTCATCGAAGCCCTCTTCTGAGCCGGGCGGAGCTGCTTGACTTCAAGGAACCCAGCGGTTATGAAAGCGGCGGGAAAAAAGAAGAAGTCCCCCAGTCCCTGGGCGGACCATTACACGCGCCGGGCCAGAAAACAGCGCTACCCGGCCCGGTCGGTTTTCAAGCTCAAGGAGATCCAGAAGAAGTACGGCCTCATACGTCCGGGGCAGCGGGTGCTGGACCTGGGCTGTGCGCCGGGATCCTGGCTGCTGTACGCCGCCGAAGTGGTGGGGCCCGAAGGGCAGGTGGTGGGACTGGACCTCGAGCCGGTGGACATTTCCCTGCCGCCGCAGGCCAAGGCCCTGACCGGCGACATCAACGCACTTGATGACCGGCTGAGATCCGCCCTGGGCAATGGCTTTCACGCGGTGTTGAGCGACATGGCGCCGGCCACCACGGGCCATAAAGCAGTGGATGCGGCGCGCTCGTTTCAGCTGTGCGAAATGGCCCTGCACACTGCCCGGCAGGTGCTGCTGCCCGGCGGCGGCTTCGTGTGCAAGATTTTTCAGGGAGGGGACTTCAACGATTTCAGGGCACAGCTGCAACGCTGTTTCGACAGTTGCAGAATCTTCAAGCCCCGCAGCAGCCGCAAGGCCAGCCGTGAAATTTACATTATAGGCCTGGGAAAACGACAGGAGGAATCATGTCCGGACACAGCAAGTGGTCAACCATAAAGCATAAAAAAGGCGCCCAGGACGCCAAACGCGGCAAGATTTTTACCCGCCTCATCAAGGAAATCACCGTGGCCGCCCGCATGGGTGGTGGTGACCCGGCCTCCAACCCGCGGCTGCGCTCGGCCATCCAGACGGCCAAAGGGGAAAACCTTCCCAAGGACCGCATCGAACGCGCTATCAAGAAGGGCACCGGCGAACTGGAGGGCGCCCATTACGAGGAAGCCGTGTACGAAGGGTACGGGCCCGGCGGCGCCGCGGTCATGGTGGAGTCGCTGACCGACAACAAGAATCGCGCGGTGGCCGACATTCGTCACATCTTTGCCAAGAACGGCGGCAACCTGGGCGAAAACGGGTGCGTGGCCTGGATGTTCGACAAAAAGGGCTACCTGGTGATCGAGGGTGACAAGGTGGACGAAGAGACCCTGATGGAGGTCGCCCTGGAAGCCGGTGCCGAGGACGTGCGCGAGGACGGCAGCAATTTCGAAGTGATCTGTGCCCCAGAGGATTTCGAGGCCGTCAAGACCGCCATCGAGGAGGCGTCCATTGCCTTCATCGACGCCGAGGTGACCATGCTGCCCCAGTCCACCACCAGCCTGGCCGGCAAGCAGGCCGAGCAGATGGTGCGTCTGATGGAAGCGCTGGAAGACTGTGAAGACGTCCAGAAGGTCTACACCAACGCCGACATCCCCGATGATGTGGTGGAACGTATGTCTTAGTGGCCCGATTCATAAATACGATGGCATTCATCCGCCAATGCATCCCGTCTGGCGGCGTTGCGAAAACCACGACATATTCCCGATATGCCGAAGTTTTCGCGCCTTGCCAGACGGGCGCCTCGACGGCTTCGGTGCGTCACCGTATTTCCGAACCGGACCACTTAGGCCTTGCCGACGACCTGCAAGCCCTGCTCAGCGGGTGTCATCCAACTGTACCACGTCGGCGCCTTTGGGGATGGTGAACGAAAACAGCCGGTCTTCCAGGCTGGACACGAAGCGGATGTCGTGAAAGGCGATGCGCGTTCGGTCGCCGTAGGCGTTGAGGGTGGTGATCTCGCGGATGTCGAAGCTGCCGCGGTCGATTTTCAGTTCGATGGACGAGAGTTCCGCGGAGTCCTGCAGGGGACGTAACACCAACACGTAGCTGGCGGCCTGCTGGACGGGTGCCATGGAGATGCGGAACTTTTTGCGCAGCAGTTTCAGATCCGACAGAAAGCTGGCACCGCGCCCGTCCCCGATGATTTCCGGCGCCCTGCCGGTCATGACCTGGTTTTCCGCCGGCCGGTAGATCCACAGGCGCCGGCCGTCGGTGATCATGGTCTGCTTTTCGGGCCGTTCGTATTCCCAGCGCATCTTGCCCGGATATTTCACGAAGACCCGGCCCGCCGCGGTGTCGGTGATCTCCATGGCTTTGAGCAGTGATTCCTGAGAGAAGCGGGCCGTAAAGCTCCTGCCGGCATATCGGTTTTCGACGCGCGAAAGGACCTCCGGGGCCGACAGGGTCGCCGCTTCCCCGGCTGCGGCCATCCACAGCACCACGACGGCCAACCCCGCCGACCACAACCACGTCCGGACCCCTTTTTTCCTGATCGATATCATGTGTGGATTCCTCCGGAAGGTTCAAACTGACTTTTATGGCAACTATGTTTCATTGAAACAAACGCCCGACACGCTGCAGGACATCGCGGGAATCCCGGCGACCGTCCAATTCGAGTGTCTGCACCGCCCCGAGGCCGGCGGGCAGACGGTTGAAGACGGCCAGGGCCACGGCATCGATGCAGGCCATGCAATGCAGCGTTTCTCGCGGGTCGATCTGGAAAAGACGGCTTCCGCTCAGCATGAGGGACTCCGTGTTGCTGTGCTTCAGCGCCGTTTGGGAAGCCTCCGCCTGTCGCAGCCGGCGAGCGTGGGCCATTTTCAGTGTTTCCAGGCGCCTGAACAGATCGGTGTTTTCATTCGCCGCAGTCAGCAGCGACACGGCGACACCAAGGCAGTCCTGCAGATCGGGCTCCAGCAGGGAGGCCCGTTGGAAGAGACGGCATAGAAAATCCACCGCCGTCGGATGCCAGGCTATGCGGGCATTGCGCAGCGCCACCCGGATCGCCAGGCGTATGTGATCGGGCAGATGATCGTCGAGGGCGCCGGCAACCGAATCGGGAATGCATCGGTCCATGTGCAGGCCGGCTACGAACACCGCAACCCCCTCGGCGGGGATGGCCACCACCACATCCCGGCGGCCGTCGTCGAAGCGGAGCGTCGTCTGCAGCCTCGCGTCGATCAGCTCCTGCTGCAAGGCGGCGACCTCTTCGGAGGGCCACGCGGCCTGTCCCAGCATCGGTTCCAGCCGGATTTGGGTGGGCCGGTCGGGGGAAAAGATTAGGTGCACGAGGGTGCTGTTTTCGCAGTCCCCGGCATCTGCCAGGCGTGCCTTCATCTCCTGCGGTGAAAGACACCCGAAGGCCGAATCGACCTGTTGGACGGTTGCCGTGCCGAGGGTCAGGCCATCGCCGAAATGTGCACGGATGAAGCGGCTCAGCCGGGAAATGTCGTTACCGGGCATCTGGTTCCAATTTTTTACCTGATACCTCGAAAAAAAACGCCCCGACGGACAATCCGCCGGGGCGTTTGGCGTGAACTTACTTGTTGTCCTTGACTTCTTCGAAGTCGGCATCCACCACGTCGTCATCGGCCGTTGCCGATGCGCCGCCGGCGGCCTGCTGCGCATCGGCTGCCTGATCGCCGGCGGCGCCGGCCCCCGGCTGGGCTCCGGCGCCTGCGCCGGCCGACTGGGAGGCCTGCTGGTACATGGCCTCAGCCAGTTTGTGGGACGCCTGGGTCAACGCTTCGCTGAGGCGCTTGATCTCTTCGGCATCATCGCCCTCGATGGCCTTCTTGAGCGGCTCGATGGCGGCTTCCACCTGGCTCTTGGTGGCCGCATCGATCTTGTCGCCCAGGTCCTTGATGGATTTTTCGGTCTGATAGATGAGGGCGTCGGCGGCGTTGCGGGCCTCCACCAGCTCTTTCTTCTTGCGGTCCTCTTCGGCATGCATCTCGGCATCCTTGACCAGCTTTTCAATTTCCTCTTTGCTCAGTCCGCTGGAGGCCGTGATGCGGATGGACTGTTCCTTACCGGTGGCCAGATCCTTGGCCGACACGTTGACGATACCGTTGGCGTCGATGTCGAAGGTCACCTCGATCTGAGGTACGCCACGCGGTGCCGGCGGAATGCCCACCAGTTCAAAGCGGCCCAAGGTCTTGTTGTCGGCCGCCATTTCACGCTCACCCTGCAGCACGTGAATGGACACTGCAGGCTGGTTGTCGGCCGCCGTCGAAAAGATCTGGCTTTTTTTGGTGGGGATGGTGGTGTTCTTCTCGATGAGCTTGGTCATCACCCCGCCCAGGGTC
>CAYUAQ010000061.1:0-25157 GCA_964442705.1 uncultured Desulfobacteraceae bacterium | reverse complement strand
GGCGAGAACTCGCTGCGCTCAGACAGCTCGCCTTTCTTTACGCGCCGCCGGCCTGTGCATCTTTTTCCCGCCGGTTCTCCAACTGCGCGCCGCCGAACCCTATCCACCCCTCGAACCCGGGTGCACGCAACCCATGAAAGGCTCGGCATTAACCATGCCAATCGTTACTTGCGACTGCCCTGGCGGTGACCCGTTTTCTGCTTGACTAAGAACCTGGATAGCTGTATTGTAGCTTATAAATTTTCTTCGGCAAATGAACAAAGTTTATTATTTGTCATAAGCATTAATGGGGACTAAATTAAATACAATAATTAATAATTTAGGCTAATTTATCATCTCACTGCCATCCGACAGCTGTTTCGGGTGGGGTGGGGGATGATCGACTGACCGACCGGCCGTAATGTTAACCGATGAAGAGGAGGAGTAACGATGAGATTGAAGCGACTTTCAGTGTTGGCGGTGATCTTGCTCTGTGCGCTGGGGATGGTCGTCAGCCCGGCCCTGGCCAAGAAAAAACCCTCGCTCGACAAGTGGAAACCCAATTTTGATCCTTCCGGGGCCAAGTACCGGTGCATCGTTTCCAACGTGTCCCATCCGGTCATCAAGGGCGTTTACGCCGGATTCGCCATCCGCGACGAGCTCTGGAAACGCACCAAGGGGCAGATTTATCTGGACTACAAACCTTTCTCCATGCTGGGCGGTGAAGTGGAGGTGCTCAACCAGCTGCAGATGGGCGCCATCCAGGGGATGTCTGTCAGTTCCGTGGCCGCCACCAACCTGGGCCCCCGTTTCGGCTTGATCAACCTGCCGTTTCTGGTCAATTCCTTTGAAAAACTGGACAAATTTGTAGCCAGCGGCAAGCTGTTCGACCATTTCATGATGGCCATGGACCACCAGGGTATCATGGGACTGGATATCACCGGCTACGGCAACTACGGCTGGGCCACCACCAAGCCGGTACGCAACATCGCCGATGCCAAGAAGATCAAGTTCCGCATCGCCGAAGCCGCCGTCAACCGACTCAACTACAAGAACTGGGGACTGACCGCCGTGGTGATGCCCTGGCCGGACGTGCCCGTAGCCCTCAAGCAGGGCGTTATCGACGGCCTGGACCACACCCCCATAGTGTGCAACATCACCAAGAAGTTCGAGGTATGCAAATACTACACTTACGTCAATTATGCCCAGGGCCTGTTCATCTGGATTTTCAACAAGGCCTGGTTCAACAAGCTGCCGCCGGATCTGCAGAAGACTTTCAAGGAAGTCGTGCACGAGGTTTGCGCCAACATACGCAAGCAGACCAAGCAGCAGGAGATTGACCAGATCGCCGATGCCAAGAAAAAGGGTATCGAATTCATCTCCCTGCCGGCGGCCGATCTGGCCACGCTGCAAAAGGAGGGCAACAAGACCCATCAGGCCTTTGCCCCCGAGATCAACAAGCTCTACCCCGGCGACAAGTACCGTCCCAAGAACTTCCTCAAGGAAGTCCAGGAATACATGGGATATAAACCCTAAAAGCGTTTAAATTCAGCAGACAGAGAGGATTCGGCACTGCCGGAGCCTCTCTGTCTGTGTCTGGCTGCGCAGGAGTCCTGCATGTTTGCAAAGGCTTTGAATTTCCTGGACAGGGTGCTGACCTTTTTCGAGGAGTGGACACTCTTCATCACGGTGATGGTGGCCCTGCTGGCGCTGTTTGTCAACGTGGTGCTGCGTTACGGGTTCAACTACTCCCTGGCCTGGTCAGAGGAGCTGGTGCGCGAGGTGATTATCTACACCACCCTGATCGGCTGCAGCGCCGCCATCAAGAACCGTTCCATGATCAAGATCGATGCGCTGGTCCAGCTGGCGCCGCGACTGAAAATCCCCCTGAACTATTTCAGCAATTTCGTCACCCTGATATTTGCCGGCATGATGGTCTACTATGGCTGGCTGATGGCGGCCCTGCAGGTCACTACCCAGCAGAAAACCATCATTCTGCGTATACCGCTGGTATATCTTTACGCCCTGCTCCCGCTCATGGGCCTCCTGATGTTCATCCGCACCATACAGGTGCTGTACCAGGATTACCTGGAAAATAAAACGGCTCAGGCCGGGAAATAGCCCTGCCAGCTGTCGGTCGCCAGGTGTCAGAGAAAATGATGAACCCGCAAGTCCAAATGAAAGCTGACACCTGGATTCCGCCACGAGGAGATTTGCTGTAATGGAAATGAGCAACCTGATCGTGCTGCTGCTGCTGCTGGGAAGCATGGCCGCCTACGTCCCCGTGTTCATGTGCCTGTTTTTTACCGCCGTGCTCAGCTTCATCTTTTTCACGGACCTGCCGCTGCTGCTGCTGACCCAGACCCTGTTCCGCAGCCTGGACAAGTTTGCCCTGGTGGTGGTGCTCTTTTTCATTCTCTGCGGTAACATTATGACGGCCGGCTCCATCGTCGAGAAGCTCATCAAGGTGGCCAACACCCTGGTCAGCTGGCTGCCCGGCGGCCTGGGCATGGCCGGCGTCATCGCCTGCGGCCTGTTCGGGGCCATTTCCGGATCCACGGTGGCCACGGTGGTGGCCCTGGGGGGGTTCATGATTCCGGCGCTGCTGGAAAACGGCTACCAGGAAAAATACACCCTGGGGCTGATGACCACCTCCCCCAACCTGGGGGTCATCATCCCGCCCAGTATCGGCATGATTCTCTACAGCATGATCAGCAATGTTTCGCTGGAGGGACTTTTCCTGACCGGTTTCATCCCCGGAGTGCTGATCATTGTGGGCGTCTGTGTGTACACCTATTTCTTCTACCGCCATAAAACCGAAATCGTCCGCAAGCCGGTGCCCAGTCCCCGTGAAGTCCTGGCCACGCTGAAAGAAGGCTTCTGGTCCCTGATGCTGCCGGTGATCATCTTCGGCGGCATTTTTTCGGGTGCCTTTACCGCCAACGAAGCCGCCGTGGTGGCCTGCGTGTTTGCCTTCTTCGTTGAAATCGTGATCCACAGGTCCATGAAATTGTCGGATGTCAAGAAAGTCACGGTGAGTTCGGCCGTCACTTCGGCCACCCTGCTGATCATCGTCTCCGGCGCCACCTGCTTCGGCCGCTACCTGACGCTGGCCGACATCCCAGGCCAGATAACCGAGGCGGTGCTGTCCAGTATTCACTCCCCGCTGCTGTTCCTGCTGGCCATGAATCTGCTGCTGCTGGTGGTGGGCATGTTCATGGACATCATTTCGGCCACCCTGATCCTGGGGCCGGTCTTCCTCCCCATGCTCAACGCCTTCGGCATCGACTGGATGCACTTCGGCCTGATCCTGACGGTCAACCTGGCCATCGGCTACTGTACGCCCCCCATGGGGGTCAGCCTCTACATCACGGGCGCCATCGCCGACCGCGACATCATCTACGTGTCGAAGTCCGTGATTCCGTTTCTGGCCATTCAGCTTGCCGTGCTGATGATCATGACCTATATGCCCAATCTGGTCCTGTGGCTACCCCGGATGTTCGGATACGCTCAGTAAAGACAGGGGCGGCGGTCGCGTCAGGCTGTACGGTCAGCGTTGCACGGGGTGCCCCAAACTCATCGTCTTGGCAGGCTGAAAAGGCCGGTCTTTCTTCTCACCACAGCGCCAGGAGAGAACACAGAGAAATTTTGCCTCCTCTCTGTGACACCGCTGATCCTTGCGGGTGGACCTTTTTTCCGGAGATCCTGTGCGGGCAGCGATTGCACTTTTTGCTTGACATCGGGAGGGTGTCTATATAGTTAAAATGTAGTTAAAATGTATCCAAAAAAGGCTTATCGGCCGGAGAATACACGTTCTATACCACCCCCCGGAACGTTGGCAGGGCCACTACCGGAGAGGTGATGAAGGAGGTCTCCATGAAACTCAAACAGATTACCGTTGCCATCGAAAACTCACCGGCCAGACTGTATGACGTCACGCGTGCGCTGGGGGATGCGGGCATTAATCTGCGGGCTTTGAACCTGGTGGACACCGGACTTTTTGGACAGTTGCGGCTACTGGTCTCCAACGTGCAGGCCGCTCGGCAGATCCTGATGAAACTGCAGATGCCGGCGCGGGTGGATGAGGTGGTGGCCGCCGAGCTGGAAGACCGCCCCGGCGCGCTGGCGGATGTACTCAAACACTTACTGGAGGCCGACGTCAAAGTGATTTACACATACGCTTTCGTCGGCGCTTCGTCGGGGGCGGTGATGATTTTCCGGTTCGATGACAATGACAGGGCCATCAAGGTATTGAGGGATCATGGTGTCCGGCTGCTGGATGCCATGACCTTTGGTATTCTGGAGGGGACGGCCAAATAGCCGCCATAGAGCAGTAAAAAGCACCAAGGCGCAGAGGCCCAAAGACAGGGAGGTTGACATGGAGCAGAAAACAGCATTCAAGCCCCAATCCTTTGCCGTTGTCGGTGCCGGCCCGGTAGGCTGCATCGTGGCGGCCTTTCTGGCGGCCAAAGGGTACGACGTCACCCTTTGCGATATTGTGCCCGAACTGCTTGAGCCGGCCCTCCAGAGGGGGATCATCATCGAAGGCGCCGAAAAGCTGCAGCACAAGGTTTCGCGAACCTGCACCCAGATCGATGAGCTGGCCGAAATCAAGCCGGACGTTATTTTCACCACCGTCAAGGCCAACGCCCTGCCGCTCATCGCCTCGGCCATCGAGGGGTTTTACCGCGAAGGCATGTACGTGGTCAGCTGGCAGAACGGGATCGACACCGAACTGGCGCTGGCCGAGCACCTGGGGCGCGCGGCCGTCATGCGGGCGGTGGTCAACTGGGGGTGCGGTCTGGCGGGGCCGGCCCACGTGAACATGCCCTTTCATCACCCGCCGCATTACATCCAGGAACTGGACGCCGCCTCCGGCCAGGCTGCCGAAGCCATCGCCGAGGCGTTGAGCGCCTCCGGGCTGCCCACCGAGCGCACCGACCAGATCGTTTCCATGGTGTGGCGCAAAACCGTCATGAACGCCAGCATGAACCCGGTGTGCGCCGTCACGGGTCTTACCATGGCCAAGGCCATGAACGATCCCATCATCTTCCAGATCGTGGACGCCCTCATCAAGGAGTGCATCCAGGTGGCCCGGGCCAATGAGATCAGCCTGGGATGGGATTACTATCCCTATGCGGTGGAGTACATGAGCACGGCAGGCAACCACAAGCCCTCCATGCTGATGGATATTGAGAACAACCGCCGCACCGAGATCGATTTCATCAACGGCAAGTTCGTCCAATACGGTGAACAGGCCGGCATCGAAACGCCGTACAACTGCACCTTGCGGGCGTTGGTCAAGGGACTGGAGTCAAAATAAGATGGGTGCCATACCTGTTTACATCGGTGTAGACGTCGGTTCGTCGCGAACCAAACTGGCCGTCATGGATGGGGATCGCAACCTGATGGGCTTTGCCGTGCGCAAATCGGGGACCGATTTTTATGCCACGGCCCAGCACTGTCTGGATACGGGATTGGAAATGGCCGGAGTGTCTGCCGGTGAAATCCGCTACTGCGTGTCCACCGGCTACGGCCGCAAGAACGTCTCTTTTTCCCAGGACACCAGGACCGAAATCAGCTGCCACGCCAAGGGCTGCTACTATTACTTCCCCATGGCTGTCAGCATCATCGACATCGGCGGTCAGGACAACAAGATCATCAAAATCGACGACAACGGCAACCGCATCAGCTTCAAGATGAACCGCAAGTGCGCTGCCGGAACCGGGGCTTTCCTGGAGGAAATGTCGGCCCGCCTGGACATCCCACTGGAAGACATGGACGGCCTGGCCCGACAGTCCACCGACATGGTCAAGCTGGGCAGCTTCTGTACCGTCTTTTCGGGCACCGAGGTGCTGGAGAACATCCGGCGCGGCAAAAAGGTGACGGATATTGTCAAGGGTCTTTTCTACTCGGTGATCAAGCGGGTCATGGAGATGGATGCACTGACCGAAAAAGTGGTCATGACCGGCGGCGTGGTGGCCAACAATCCGTACCTGGTGGAAATGGCCGCCGAGATCATCGCCCGGGAGATCCTGGTGCCGGAGTATCCGCAGCTGACCGGCGCCATCGGGGCCGCCTTGTACGCCATGGACATCAACGCGAAATTGATGAAACCGCAAGGCACGGAGGCACAGAGGCGCAAAGGCACAAAGTGAAGGAAGGGGAGCCGATTCAAGCTCCCATCTACGAAAAAGACGAAACAGCGGAGGGCAATCAATGGCAGAAGAGAAAACATCGTGGCGCAAACCGATCAAGGCCACCAAGGAAATGGGACGCATCATGGCCGAGTACTTTTACGAACTCAATGATGCCGACAAGACCAGAAAGCAGAAAATCGCCTGGTGCACCAGTGTGGGACCGGCCGAGATCCTCAGGGCCATGGGGTTCCTGGTACACTTCCCGGAAAACCACGGCGCCATGCTGGGCGCTTCGCGCATGGCCACCGATCTGATTCCCGTGGCCAACGCCCAGGGGTATTCGCCGGACATCTGCTCGTATCTGACGGCCGACATCGGATCGTACCTCAAGGGCGAAACGCCCCTTGCCAAGGCTTACAAGGGCATTGATTCGGTGCCGAAACCGGACGTGCTGGTATACAACACCAACCAGTGCCGTGACGTGCAGGACTGGTTCGCCTGGTATGCCGACGAGTTCAAGGTGCCGCTGCTGGGCATCCACACCCATCGCAATATCGTCGATGTTACCGAGGTGTACATCCCGTCCATTGCCAAGCAGATGGAAGAACTCATTCCGCCGCTGGAGGAAATCTCGGGCAACAAGTTCGACATGGACGAGCTCAAACGTGTCCTGGCGCTGTCCAGGAAGTGCTCGGACCTGTGGCAGGAAGTGCTGTTCACGGCCGCCAACGTGCCTTCGCCCATCACCTTCTTCGACGGCACCATCCACATGGGGCCGGCCGTGGTGCTGCGCGGCACCCAGCAGGCCGTGGACTACTACGAACTGCTGCTGGCCGAACTCAAGGAACGCATCGCAAACGGCGTGGCTGCCGTGGAAGGGGAGCGTTTTCGCCTCTACTGGGAGGGCATGCCGGTGTGGGGCCGTCTGAGCAGCCATGCCAAGCTGTTTGCGGGCCTCCAAACCAACGTACTGGCCTCCACCTACTGTAACAGCTGGATCTTTGCGGATTTCGATCCCGAGGACCCCTTCATGAGCATGGCCAAGGCTTACACCGAGCTGTTCATTGTGCGTTCCGACCATGCCAAGGAAAAATACATAGAGGAGATGCTCAAGTTCTTCAAGGTCGACGGCATCATCTACCACGACGCCAAGACCTGCCCGTACAACACCAACTGCCGCTACGGCATGCCCCAGCGGCTGGAGAAAAAGACCGGCATCCCGAGTTTGATCATCAACGGTGATCTCAATGATCTTCGGATGATCTCCGACGAACAGACCAAGACCAACGTCGAGGCCTTTATCGAACAGCTGGAGGAGAGAAAGTAATCATGCTGGATTCCCTGTTCAAACCCAAATCGGTGGCGGTCATCGGTGCCTCCACCAAGGAGCTGTCCATCGGCAACCGGGTCCTGAAGAATCTCGTCGATTTCGGATTCAAGGGATCCATCTATCCCATCAACCCAAAGGCCGACGAAGTGCGCGGCATCAAGGCTTACAAGTCGATCCTGGATGTGCCTGAAGACGGCATCGACGTCGTGCACATGGTGATTCCGGCCAAATTCGTGCCCCAGGCCTTCGAAGACTGCGGCAAGAAGGGCGTCAAGAACGTCATCATCAACTCGGGCGGGTTTTCCGAGATCGGCCCCGAGGGCGAGGCCATCGAAAAGGCCTTCATGGAAGTAGCCCGCAAGTACGGCATCCGCGTGCTGGGGCCCAACTGCCAGGGCATCATCAACTCCGATCCTGAATATCGGGCCTACTGCAACTTCACCTTCACCATGCCCGAACCGGGTTTCATCTCCATCGTGGCGCTCTCGGGCGGTGTGGCCGAGGTCATCCACCAGGGGTTTTCGGCCATGGGCGTGGGCACCCGCATCTACGCCTCCAACGGCAACGCCTGCGACATCACCATCCCTGAGATCATCCGCTATCTGGGGGACGACGACCAGACCCGCGTGCTGGTCACTTACGTGGAGGGGCTGCGCGACCCCGAAGGGTTCATGCAGGCGGTGACCGAAGTGGCCGCCAAAAAGCCCGTGCTGGCAATGAAGGCCGGCCGCACCAAGGAGGGCGCCAAGGCGGCGGCATCCCACACCGGGGGGCTGGCCAAGGAGGACCTGGCCACCGACCTGATCTTCAAGAAAGCCGGTGTGGTGACTTTCACCGACGAGGGGCAGCTCATCCGGGCGGCGGCCGCCTTTGCCACCCAGCCCATTCCCGGCGGCAACCGGGTGGGCATCATCACCAACACCGGCGGCCCCGCCGTGATCGCCACCGACGTGCTGGTGGCAGCCGGCCTGGAAATTCCGCCCCTGTCGGAGAAGACCGAGGCCATCCTCAAAGAGCGCCTTTACCCCGAAGCCTCGGTGCACAACCCGGTGGACGTGCTGGCCACGGGTACGGCCGAGCACTACCGCGCCTGCATGGACGCCATGATGGATGACGACAACTTCGACTGTCTGTTCATCAACTTCGTGACGCCCTTTTTCGTGGACACCGACAGCATCGCCCGGGAGATCGTGGCAGTCAACAGGCAGCGCAAGAAGCCCATCATCTGCAACCTGATGACCGACACCCGCCAGTGGACCGAAACCGTGCGCATCCTCAAGGAAGGCGAGGTCCCCTTTTTCGCCCTGCCCAGCGATGCCGCCCGGGCCCTGACCGCCCTGGTGCGCTACCGGCGCATCCTGAACCGCGAACCCGGCGAGGTCAAGGCGTTTGACGACGTGGAAAAAACCGCCGCCGAGACCATCGTGCTCGGAGCGCACAAGGCCGGGCGCAAGGTCCTGCTGGCCGGCGAGGTCTACCGTGTCCTGGAGGCCTACGGCATCCCGGTACCGGCCTGGAAGGTGGTCGGCAGCGCCGCGGACGTGAAGGCCGCCGCCGATGAAATTGGCGGCCCCGTGGTGGTCAAAGCCGACGCCGAACACGTGGTTCACAAGAGCGACATGGGAGCTGTGGCCATTGACCTGGCCGACGGGGCGGCCGCAAGCCGGGCCGCCGAGCAGATGGCACAGAAACTGGGCGGCGAAGGGCTCAAATTCCTGGTGCAGAAGTACGTGCCGGGCGGCAAAGAAGTCATCCTGGGCGCCAAGGCCGAACCGGGCCTGGGGCATTTGATCATGTTCGGCATCGGTGGTATTTACGTGGAAGTACTCAAGGACGTGGTCTTCAACCTGGCGCCGGTGACCTCCACCGAGGCCGGGGAGATGATCGATTCGCTGAAGCTGTCGCCGCTGCTCAAGGGCGTGCGCGGAGAAAAGGGCGTCGACCGGGCGGCCCTGATCGAGCTGATCCAGCGCCTGTCCCAACTGGTCACGGATCTTTCCGACATCGCGGAGATGGATCTCAACCCGACCATCGCCTTCGAGGACGGCCTGGCCGTCGTGGATGCCCGCATCAGCCTGTAAGGCAGGGCGGCAATAAACCGAGCTTCTCATGGGACTCCTGGCCACCCCGGCACGGAGTCCCGCACCACAGGGGGGGGGGGAGAGGGGGAGTCCCGTCTTTGCCCCCGGGGAGGAATGCCATGGCCTGCTGGATGAACCTGGGGCAGCAGCTCAAAGTCAACGCCGTCAAATACCCCTCGACCATCGCCCTGAGGGATCGGCAGCGCAGCTACACCTATCCGCAGCTCAACCGCCGGGTCAACCGTCTGGCCCACAGCCTGCTGGCAATGGGCCTGCAGAAGGGGGACAAGGTGGCGGTGCTGCTGGAAAACAGCATCGAAATCGTCGAGCTTTTCCTGGCCACCGCCAAGACGGGCCTGATCATCGTGCCCATCAACTTCCGCCTGGTGGGACCGGAAGTGCAGTACATCGTGGACAATTCCGATGCCAAAGCCTTCGTCGTTCACGACATGTTTGCCGGCACGGTGGACGGCATCCGCCGGCAGCTTCACCGCATACCGGAAGGCAATTACGTGATGGTGGGAGAGGCCGGGCGCGGCTATCTCCCCTACGAGGATTTCATCGGCGGCGGCTCCGCAGAAGAGCCCGACGCCCAGGTCGATGCCGAGGACACCTGGATCCTGATCTACACCTCGGGCACCACGGGCAAACCCAAGGGCGTCGTGCGGTCCCACCGCTCGCACATCGCCTTTTACCTCATCAACGCCATCGACTTCGGCTTCAGTGAGCACGACATCTGCATGAACGTCATGCCCCTGTGCCATATCAACTCCACCTTTTTCACCTTCACCTTCACCTACATCGGGGCCTCGGTCTACATCCACCCGGCACAGTCCTTCCGCGCCGACGAAATCCTGGAGATCATCGAACGCGAAAAGATTACCTTCATCTCCCTGATACCCACCCACTACAACCTGATTCTGAACGCTTCGGAAGAGGCCAGGCAGCGCGACGTCAGCTCCATCCGCAAGCTGCTGTGCTCGTCGGCGCCGGTGAGAAAGAGTATGAAGCTGGCCATCATGGATTTCTTTCCCGGCGTGCAGCTCTATGAGGGCTACGGCTCCACCGAGGCCGGCATCGTCACGGTGCTCAAGCCCGAGGACCAGATGCGCAAGCTGGGTTCCATCGGCTACGAGTCCCTGGGCACCGACTTCATCAAGATCCTGGACGATGAAAAAAACCCGGTGCCCGACGGGGAAGTGGGCGAACTTTACTCGCGGGGGCCCATGCTCTTCGACGAGTACTACAAACTCCCCGAAAAGACGGCCGCCGCCTTTGCCGGGCAGTGGTTTTCGGCCGGCGACATGGCGCGTCGGGACGCCGACGGCTTTTACGAGATCGTGGACCGCAAGGACAACATGATCATCACCGGCGGGGAGCACGTCTACCCCAGTGAAGTCGAAGAGGTGGTCGGCAGCCACGCCGGTGTTTTTGACGTGGCCGTCATCAGCCAGCCCGATGAAAAGTGGGGTGAAATGGTCGTGGCGGTGATTATTCCCAAGCCGGACGCCACTCTCACCGAAGACACGGTCAAGGCTTGGTGCAAAGATCGCCTGGCCGGATACAAGCGGCCCAAGAAAGTCATTTTCATCGATTCCTGCGATATGCCGCGCACGGCCACGGGCAAGATCCTGCACCGCAAGCTGCGGGAGCGGTTCTGCCGGTGATTGTTTTTCAGCCGAGAACCGTCAGCCTTTCGCCGGGAAAGCGATAGGGCCAATCATTTCAAGCGATACTAAACAGGGTGGATTCAGGTTTACCTAAGAAAATATAAGGAGGAAGTTTTCATGTTCGCCAAAGCGTTTATTCCGTACCGAGGCTACTACAGCACCCCCTTTGCCCGCTGGCAGGGCAGCTTGGCCAATGAGAACGCCATCGTTCTGGGATCCAACACCTCGAAACGCTGGTTCGAGAGCCGCGGCTGGGATCCCGGCATGCTGGACTACCTGTTTCTGGGCATCACCATCGGCCAGCATCGCGTGTTTTACGGCAGTACCTGGGCGGCGCACATGATGGGCGCCGGCCACATTCCGGGTGTGACCGTGATGCAGGCCTGCTCCACTTCGACCACCTGCGTGTACCAGGCCAGCCTGGGCGTGGAAAACGGCTACTACAGAAACGCCTACTGCCTGATGGTGGACCGCTGCTCCAACGGCCCCCATACGGTGTGGCCCAACCCCATGGGTCCCGGCGGAGAGGTGGTATCGGAAAACTGGCTGATGGACAATTTCAACCAGGACCCGTCGGCCAAAAACGCCATGATCGAAACCGCCGAAAACGTGAGCCGTGACGCCGGCTTTACCCGCGAGCAGTGCGACGGGCTTGTCCTGCGACGCTATGCCCAGTACCAGGATGCCCTGGCCGATGACCGCGCCTTCCAGAAACGTTACATGTTTCCGGCCGAGTACAAGGTGTCTCGCAAGAAAACCGCGCAGCTTGCGGCCGACGAGGGCGTAACGCCCACCACGGCCGAGGGGCTGGCGCGGCTGCGTCCCGTGCTTCCCGACGGTGTGCACACCTTCGGCGCCCAGACTCATCCGGCCGACGGCAACTGCGGCATTCTGGTGACCACCCGGGAGAGGGCCAGGGAACTCAGCGCCGACCCGGGGGTCACTGTCCAGGTGGTGTCTTACGGATTTGCCCGTGCCAAAAAGGGATACATGGCTGCCGCAGTCGTACCGGCCACCCGCATGGCCATGGAGATGGGGGGGATCGGCGTCGAAGACGTAAAAACCATCAAGACGCACAACCCCTTTGCCGCCAATGATCTGTATCTGGCCAGGGAACTAGGAATCGACGCCATGGGTTTCAACAACTACGGCAGCTCATTGATCTTCGGACACCCCCAAGGACCCACGGCGGGCCGCTGCATCATCGAGGGCATCGAGGAGACCGTCATGGCCGGCGGCGGATACCTGCTCTTCGGCGGTTGCGCCGCCGGCGACACAGCCGCGGCCCTGCTGCTCAAGATCAGCTAACAACCCAGTGCTGACAGCAACAGCGTCAATCGCCAATACCCCAGGGATCACTGAAGCCCAAAAGGGCTTTTGTGGTCTCTGCGTGTTATGTGGTGGTGTCTCTCTGGGTTCTGTCGGCACTGGTAAGCACCCTTCCAGCGCTCAGATACAGGCAGGTTCCTGGTGTGGCCAGGAATGGCCCGGTGGCCGTCTTCGATACCTTCGGCCTGCGCATCGAAAGAAAAGGATGGTACCATTGCCGAACGTTACGATCACTGGATACTGGACAGACGCGAGGAAAAGAGGACTACAAGCGCCGCCGGCCGATTATCCGTATGATACACACGCCGGCCCATACCGAGGGCGGCATGTCCGTGGTGGTAGAGACACCCGCGGGAACCGCCGTGATCACGGGCTTCTGCTGCCTGCTGGAAAACTTCTTCCCGCCCAAACAGATCACGGCCATGGAAATGGAAGTCATCCCCCCCGGCACCCATGTCAATGTCAACCAGGCCTATGACATCCTGCTGAAAGTCAAGAAAATGGCCGATATCCTGCTACCCCTGCACGAGCCCCAGTTTGCCTCACAGCCCACCATTGGAGAAGCCTTAAACGCCTGAAGCCACTGCATCCCTTCGCGGGGTACCGGAGACGTTACGCGCCCAACAACGGCGGCGATATCTGCCGGCATTTTCGACTTGTCGACAGACGGAAATCGCGGCGGCAATTGTTGATCCACGATGGCAAACTTGTTATAGCATGGCGACAAATAGGGGCAAGGGACCAGCGGGTGCCGCCCATACCGGAAAGCTGGCGAGGGAGAATAGATCGTGGGGAAAACTTTCATCTGGTTCGACATCGGCTACACCCTGGTGTACATGCAGCGGGAAACCTCCTACCGCCAGGCATTGCGACAGTTCGGTGTAGATGCCCGGCTGGAGGATATCAAGCTTCAGTTTCACCTGACGGACAAACTGTTCATGCGGGAATATCCGGGGATATTTCTCAAACCCGTGCCAACCTATATGCCTGCCTACCTGGGGCTGATGAATTATCGACTGGGGGTGAGCCTGGACGTCTGCGAACTGAATGCCTGTTGGGAAAACATCAAGGCAGAGATCGGCAGCTACTGGCAACCGTATGAAGAGGCCTTCGAAGTGCTGTCCGAACTGAGAAAACGCGCCATCGGTCTGGGGGTCATCTCCAACTGGGACTGCACGGCCCGCGATGTTCTGCGCAAGGCCGGTCTCATCGACTATTTCAATCATCTTATCGTTTCCTGTGAAGTAAACTGCAACAAACCCGACCCGCGGATATTCAGTATGGCCCTGGAGGCCGCTGCTGTCGACGCGCGGCAGTGTATTTACGTAGGCGACAATTACTATGACGACTGTGTGGGCAGCCGCAAGGTGGGCATGGAGGCGGTAATCATCAACCGTTTCGGTTCCCTGGGCATTGAGGAAATCGATGACTGCCCGGTGATTCACGATCTGACGGGGGTTTTCAACCATATCTGACGGCAGCCGAATTTAAGGAGGATACGTCATCAAGATTACCGTGATCGGATGGTGGGGGGCCTACCCGGGCGTTGACGGAGCCACTTCGGGCTACCTGCTGCAAAGCGGCGGCCTGAAACTGCTGCTGGACTGCGGCTCCGGTGTGCTGTCGCGTCTGCAGCAGCATATCGGCCTGGAACAGTTGGAGGCGGTGGTGCTGACCCATTACCACTGGGACCACATCGCCGACATCGGTTGCCTGCAATACGCCGCCAGGGTACTGATGGATCTTGGCAGGCGTTCGAAGCCGCTGGGCGTTTACGGTCACACCGAAAGTGAGCGTTTCGCCGATATGAACTACCTGGCGTACTGTCAGGGATACCCCATCGATGATTCCGCCCCTCTCGAACTGGGAGAGCTGAGGTTGACGTTCAGCCGCAATGTGCACCCGGACACCTGCTTTTCCATACGGGTGGAAGGAGGTGGCCTCACGTTTGTCTACATCACCGATACCGGATACTGCGACGGTCTTGTCGAAACCGCCCGCGGGGCGGACCTGCTGTTGTGTGAATCCAGCCTCTACGATGAATACCGGGGCAGGATACCCGGTCACCTGACGGCCGGGGAGGCCGGCACCATTGCCGCGCGGGCCGGGGCCCGGCACCTGGTGCTGACGCACCTGCCGCATTTCGGTGATCATGAGCGGCTGCTGCGTCAGGCCCGCAAGAAGTTTGGCGGCAGGGTGGAGCTGGCCGAATCCGGAAGATGCTGGGAACTGTAACAGGAGAAAACAGGCCATTTTACGCTTTGCTCTTAGAAGATTCGGCCGCTTGGTTCTGACGGTGCTGCTCATCTCCACCATCGTGTTCATGGTGATACGGGTGATTCCGGGTGATCCGGCCCTGGTCATCGCCGGCATCGATGCTTCTGCCGAGGACATTGCCGCCATCCAGGAGAAGCTGGGCACCGACAAGCCGGTCATGGTGCAGTACATCGACTGGATCGGCGCCGTGTTGCGCTTTGATTTCGGGGATTCCATGATCTCCGGCGAACCCGTCTCGCGGCTCATCCTGGAGCGCTTCCCCTTGACCTTGTCTCTCGCCCTGCTGGGCATCGCGATCTCGATTGTTATCGCCATACCGCTGGGGGTGCTGTCGGCGGTCAAGCGCTGGTCCTTCTGGGATTACCTGGGCATGGCCTTTTCGCAGATCGGAATGGCCATCCCCAGTTTCTGGCTGGGGATTCTTCTGCTCTTGGTGTTTTCCGTCAAGCTCCGGCTTTTTCCGCTATTCGGATCCGACAGCCTCCGGCACCTCATTCTGCCGGCCGTGTCCCTGGGCATCGCCAGGGCGGCCATCCTGCTGCGCCTGACACGGGCCTCGATGACCGAGGAGCTCAGCAGGGAATACATCATTACCGCCCGCTCCAAGGGGCTCACCGAGAAGATGGTCAACTACAAGCACGCGCTGAAAAATGCGCTGCTGCCGGTGATCACCGTCGCCGGCATCCAGCTGGGCTACATGCTGGGCGGGGCCATCATCATCGAGCAGGTCTTTTCGCTGCCGGGACTGGGACGGCTTTTTCTGTTCGGTGTCTATCAGCGGGATTTTCCTCTGATCCAGGGCGGCGTGGTGTTCGTGGCCTTTGTTTTTTCGCTGATCAATTTTCTGGTGGACATCCTCTACAGCGTACTGAATCCCAAGATAAGGATCAGCTAGGTGAGCACAGCGTACAATGACCGGCTGCTGGATATCCGCGATCTGGATGTCGAATTTGTCCAGCCCCTGGGGGTGGCCCACGCCTTGCGGGGTGTCGATCTGCAGGTGGCCCGCGGTGAAATCCACGGTCTGGTGGGAGAGTCGGGGTCGGGCAAGACGGTTACCGCCATGTGCATCACCGGGTTGCTGAAAGCGCCGCCTGCCCGCGTCAACAGAGGGCGTGTTCTCTTTCAGGGGCGGGACATACTGAAGATGTCCGAAAGCCAGCGGCGGCGCGTACGCGGCAAAGAGATCGGCATGATCTTCCAGGAACCCGGCAAGTACCTGAATCCCGCCTACCGCATCGGCGAACAGATCACCGAAACGCTGCGGCTGCACTTGCAGATGGACCGTGGGGCGGCCGTCGAACAGGCACACGCTTTTCTGGGTTTTGTGGGCCTGGGGAAAAACCGGCGGGTGCTCAGAAGTTACCCCCACGAACTGTCCGGCGGCATGAAACAGCGGGCCATGATCGCCATGGCCATGGCCTGTCATCCTGCGCTGTTGATCGCCGACGAGCCCACCACGGCCCTGGATGTCACCCTGCAGCTGCAGATCCTGAGGCTGATCCATCGGCTGAAAGTTGAATTTTCCATGGGCATACTTTTCGTATCCCACGATCTCGGCGTGGTCAAAGAGATAACGGACAGGGTATCCGTGATTTACGCAGGCCGTATCGTGGAGTCGGCCCGTGCGCGGCAGCTCTTTGGAAACCCCCTGCACCCGTACACACAGCTGTTGCTGATGTCCATTCCCGACGCGGCCAAGCGGGGAAAGCCACTGCGGGCCATTTCCGGGACGGTGCCGGACGCCGAGCACATTCCGCAGGGATGCGGGTTTCATCCACGCTGTCCCCTGGCCGAAGAGAAATGTCGCCGCCATTCACCGCCTACGGTGGACTACGGATACGGCCACCGTGCGGCCTGCTATTTTATCGGGGAAAAATGGATCGATTCCTGACCATCAAGAACCTGGTCAAGCGTTACCGCCGGCCGGGCCTTTTAACGGGCAACAGGAGCGTGTGCGCGGTGGACAGGGTCAGCTTCGACGTTGCCCGGCAGACGGTTTTCGGATTGGTGGGCGAGTCTGGCTGCGGCAAAACGAGCTTGGTACGTTCCATACTGTTCCTGGACCCGCCCACCTCCGGTGAGGTCTGGTTCGACGGCACCCGGCTCAACGACCTGTCCGAGCGCGCGCTACGTCCCTTTCGCAAACGCATGCAGATCGTCTTTCAGGATCCCAACAGTGCCCTCAACCCCAAGATGCGTATCGACGACAGCCTGGCCGAGGGGCTCGTCAACCGGGGTATACCGCCCGCGGAGCGAAACCGGCGTATCGAGAAGCTGCTCGATCTGGTCGGCATCAAGCCGACGCACCGCCGGCGCTACCCCCACGAATTTTCGGGCGGCCAGAAGCAGCGCATCGTCATCGCCAGGGCGCTTTCCATGGAGCCGGCCTTGCTGGTGCTGGACGAACCGGTTTCCAACCTGGACGTCTCCATACAGGCCCAGATCATCAATCTTCTGCTGGATCTCCAAAAAAGGCTGAAACTGACCTATCTGTTCATTTCCCACGATCTCAATCTGGTGGCCTACGTCAGCGACCGCATCGGCGTCATGTACCACGGCCGTCTGGTGGAACTGGCGCCCACCGAAGAGATCATGGAGCGGGCACGTCACCCCTATACCCTGCAGCTGTTCGCCTCCATGCCCGGCCGCGCGCGGGTCGATGGGCAAAACGCTGAACCCGCGGCGGAGCCAAAAGACAGGCCGGACGGCAGTACGGGCTGCGTCTACGCCCAAGACTGCGCGCTGGCCGAAAAAGACTGCCGGCAGAAGAGACCGGAACTGAGAAATATTGCAGAAGATCATCAGGTTGCCTGTTTTAGGGTCACGGAATGAATAACATCCCCATCATCAAGGCCTGAACCACGGGCCCATGACCAAGTGAGTGCGAATTGACGCTAACGGTTTTTCAATGGAAGGAGGCATCATGAAGCGATTGTTTTTTACGGTGGTTTGTGTCGGTCTTGCCCTTGTTTTCTGGAATGTGGTTTCCGTCGGCCCGGCGCCTGCGGCCGCCGCCACGCTGAACTTTGCCCTGTCCGGCAACCCGGACACCCTCGATCCCCAGAAGACTTCCGGAACGCTGACTTTTCAGACCCTCAAAAGCATTTACGACACCCTGGCCGAGCCGGACATGCAGGGCAAAATCGTGCCGGCCCTGGCCGAAAAATGGGCTGTCTCGGACGACGGCCTGACGTGGACTTTCCAGCTTCGAAAGAACGTCCACTTCCACAACGGCGATCTGATGACGTCGCGCGATGTCAAGGCAACTTTCGGGCGCATGGTGGACAAGGCCACGGCATCGCCCAAGGCCAAGGAGTACAGCGCCATCGCGGCCATCGAAACGCCCGACGACGCCACGGTGGTGTTCAAGCTGAAGAAACCCACCTCCCCGCTGCTGGCGACGCTGGCCTCGGGGTGGAGCGCCATCCTGCCCAAGAAGCTGATCGACAGCGGCCATGACTTCGGCGCCAAACCCGTGGGAACCGGTCCCTTCGTGCTCAAGAAGTGGGTGCGCGACAGCCAGGTCGTTCTCGAAAAGAACAAGAACTACTGGATGCCGGGGCTGCCGAAGCTGGACCGGGTGGTGATGCACATCATTCCCGAGCGTGCGGTGGGGGTGCAGGGACTGGTATCCGGCCAGATCGACGTGGCCTACACCGTCGACAAGGACGACATCCCGCTTCTCGAGAGCAGTCCGGACGTCACGGTCAACAAATCCCTGTCGGCCCTCATCCTGGTCATGTCCATGAACTGCAGCCGCCCGGTGCTGAAAGACCTGCGCGTCCGGCAGGCCGTCAACTACGCCATCGACAAGCAGAAGGTCCTGGACATCGCCTATGGCGGCGGCAAGCCCATCGGCACGTTCATGGATTACGGCAATGCCTATTACAAGGACTTCACGAACCTGTACCCTTACGATCCGCAGAAAGCCAGAAAGCTGCTGGCCGAGGCCGGCGTGGGAAAAGACACCACCCTGCAGCTGTTTCTGCCCCAGAATTACGAACTGCATGTCAAGGCCGGCGAGATGTACCAGGACATGCTGAAGAAAGTGGGGCTCAACGTCAAGATCAAGCTGGTGGACTGGTCCACCTGGATCAGCGACGTCTACCGCGGCGGGAAATACGATCTGACCGTGATCGGACACACGGGCAAACTGGACCCCGACGGCACGCTGGCCGGTTACGGCACGGCCGGCCGCTACGTCAAGTGGGTCAACCCGCGGGCGGCCGAGCTGATCGCCCGGGCGCGCGAGGTGTCCGGTTTCGAAAAACGCAAGCAGCTCTACGATGAAGTACTGAAGATCATGGCCGAAGAGGTTCCCTTCATGTACCTGGGGTCGTCCTACCGCTACACGGCGGTGCGCAGCAACGTGACCGACTTCCGCATGACGCCCAAGCTGGACACCTTCGATTTCCGGTGGACCGTGAAAAAATAGGCGCCGTGGGAGCAAAACGCAACATCCTCCTGTACCTGGCCGTGGGATACCTGCTGATCCTGGGCGTCGCCGCCGTGGCGGCGCCCCTGATTGCGCCGTATCCCCCCACGGAACAGCATCTGGCCCAGCGTTTCCAGCCCTCCGGGCGGGACTACCTGCTGGGGACCGACAACTTCGGCCGGGATATCCTGAGCCGCATCATTTACGGTTCCCGCTCGGCCCTGATGGTGGGCATCGTGGCCGTTTCCATCGCCGTGGTGGTCGGTTCGGCCGTGGGACTGGCGGCCGGCCTGGCCGGCAGGGCCGTGGACAACTTCCTGATGCTGCTGATGGACAGCCTGCTGTCTTTTCCCACCATCCTGCTGGCCATCACGGTGGTGTCTTTCCTGGGGTACGGGCTCCTGCAGGTCATGCTGGCCATCGGCATCATCTTCAGCCCGGTGTTCGCCCGCCTGGTGCGGGCCGAGACCCTGGTGATCAAGACAGAGGCTTATGTGGAAGCCTCGCGCTCTCTGGGCAGCCCGACCCTCAAGGTGGTTTTCAAGCACATCATCCCCAACCTGCTGGGCAAGGTGATTGTGCAGGCGTCCATCACCTTTGCCCTGACCATCGTCATCGAAGCCTCGCTTTCCTACCTGGGACTGGGCACCCAGCCGCCCGATCCCAGCTGGGGGCTCATGCTCAAGGACGCCCGCAATTACCTGGTACAGGCGCCCTGGATGGCGGTCTACCCCGGCCTGGTCCTGGCGGCCACGGTGTTGTGTTTCAACATCCTGGGCGACATCCTGGCCGAGAAACTAAACCCCAAGCTCTAGGCCCCCGGCCGGCGGGGCAGGGGCAAGCGTGGCTTGGCACAAACGCGAGAGGTGAATGTTGAAAATCGGCATCCTGTCAGACATCCACGTAGACCTGGAACACGACGACCCTCGCAGCGTTCTGCACCCCCTGGCCGACGAGATCCGGCGCAGGGAAGTGGGGCTCATGATCATCGCCGGCGACGTGGCCAACGATTACGAGCAGACACTGGAGAGCCTGGAACTTTTAGAGGGCCGTTCCGGCGTGCGCTGCCTGTTCGTGCCCGGCAACCACGACATCTGGAACGAAAAGCACCCCGGCAAAGACGCCTGGCAGACCTACGAGGCCCTCAAGGCCTTCGCTGGCAACCTGGCCAACGGGCCGGTGCGGCTTTCCAACGGCTGGGTGGTGATCGGAGACCTGGGCTGGTACGACTACTCCTTCGGCAGCGAACTGTATTCGACGGAAGAATTCGACCGCATGCAGATCGATGGGCGCCTGTGGCAGGACAAGGTCAAGGCCGTCTGGCGGGCCCCGACCCTGGAGATGCATCAGTACTTCTACGACAAGCTGCAGAGACAGCTGGAAACTCACCGCGGAGAGAACATCATCCTGGTCACCCACGTGCTGCCCATTCGGGATTTCACCGTTTTCGACCTCGGGCCTATCTGGGATTATCTGAATGCCTTCCTGGGCAGCCGGCAGTACGGCGAACTGGCACTGGAATATGGCGTGACATATTCCATCAGCGGCCACGTTCACTACCGCAGAGAAGTAAAATATGAGAATACCACTTTTATCTGCAACTGTCTCAATTACCTCAGCCAGTGGCAGGACAACCGAAACCCGGCAGTGGAAATCACCAGGGCATTCAAGACCATTGAAATAAGATAGACTTCCGCCGCTTCAGTGAGTATGGGCAGGGGGGTGAGCAGGGGTAATGCCGAAACTGGGGTCACAGCGCCGGGTGGATATGCTGTAAACCCAAATGAAAGGTGCCTCGCAAGGCCTGCATTATTTGCCGGAATACGCGGCGCCTATTCCTTGTCATCCTAGGATTTGCCGCCATGCTGGCGTACTACCGGTTCCATGTCGGCCAGCACTTCGACGGGGATGTGGCAGGCAACGTGGTGTTCCCCCTCGACGCACCGCCACGGTGGATCGGCGGTCGTGCACGGCCGGCCGCCCTCGGGTGCCAGATTCCGGCGCGGACAGCGGGTGTGAAAACGGCATCCCACCGGTGGATTCAGTGCGCTGGGGACCTCTCCGGCCAGACGTATCTGCCGCCGGCCGGCTGTGGGGTCGGGGATCGGCACCGCCGAGAGCAGTGCTTCGGTGTAGGGGTGATAGGGCGGGGTGTAGATGCAGTCCACCGGACCGAATTCCACCACCCTGCCCAGGTACATGACGGCGATGTAGTCCGAGATGAAGCGCACCACGCTCAAGTCGTGGGCAATGAAGATCAGCGTGGTGTCGAAATCCTCCTTGATGGCGTTCAACAGGTTCAGCACGGCGGCCTGCACGGACACGTCCAGGGCCGACACCGGCTCGTCGCAGATCACCATGCTGGGCTGGCTGGCCAGGGCCCGGGCAATGCCCACGCGCTGCTTTTCCCCGCCGCTGAGCTGCCGCGGATAGCGATCGTAGTAATAAGGGGCCAGTTTGACCGACTTGAGCAGGCGCTCCACCTCCCGGCGCGTGTGCCTGACGTCCACGGTTTTAAAGCGCCGCAAGGGGCGTTCGATCTGTTTGCCCACGGTAAAAGAGGGGTTCAGGGTGGCGTCCGGGTTCTGAAACACCATCTGCAGCTCCCGGATCACCGCCAGACCGCGGCGGGAAACGGGCATGGAGATGTCGACGCCCAGCAGCTCGGCTTTTCCGCCGGACAATTTCTCCAGACCGATGATGGCCTTGATCAGGGTGCTCTTGCCGCAGCCGGACTCGCCGACGATACCCAGGGTGGAGCCCTTTTTCACATCCAGGCTGATGCCGTCGACGGCCTTGATGTACTGTTTGCCGCCCAGTCCCAAGAGGCTTTTCAGCGAACCGTCCCTCTGCTGCCCCCCGGAGAGCATGTGGGGATAGCGGCTCAGGACCTTTTGGGCATCGGGCATGTAGACCCGTTCGAGCATTTCCACGCAGCGCCGACGGGCCTTGTCCGCCGGCACGTTCTGGTGGGTGGTGAGCACTTCGGCCAGCTGCCGGCCGATGGTCAGGGACGGGTTCAGGGCCTGCATGGGATCCTGGTACACCATGGATATCTGGTTGCCCCGAATCCGGCGCAGCTCCTTCTTGGGCCGGCCCACCAGTTCGCGGCCCATGAACTTGATGCTGCCACCCGTCACCCGGCCGTTGATGCCCAGAAAGTCCAGTATGCCGAAGGCGATGGTGCTCTTGCCGCAGCCCGACTCGCCCACCAGTCCCACGGTTTCCTGGGGATGCACGCTGAAGCTGACATCGCGCACGGCCGGGACTTCGCGCTTGCGTGTTTTGTAGGAGATGGCCAGGTTCCTGACTTCCAGAACCGGCTGCGTCCGGGATGATTCTTTTTTCGGCATGGCGGATAAACAGTGGCTTTCGGCAAACCTGTGTGTCTTTAAAAGGTTGTGGGCGCGAGTGCAACGGGCGTCACTGGTAGCGCATGCTCTCTTCCCGCAGCCCGTCGGCCAGCAGGTTGAGCCCCACCACCAGCGAAGCGATGGCCAGCGACGGCCACAGGGCCGCCCAGGGGCTGCCGGACAGGATGAATTCGCGTCCCTTGGCCACCATGCTGCCCCAGTCCGGCGATGGCGGCGGCAGGCCGAGTCCCAGAAACCCCAGGGTTCCCATGGCGAAAATGGCATATCCCACCCGCAGCATGGCGTCGATGATGATAGGCCCCTTGGCGTTGGGCAGGATTTCCACGAACAGGATGTGAAAGGTGCTTTCGCCGCGGGTTTCGGCGGCCCGCACGTAATCGCGTGTGCGGATGTCCAGGGTGAGCCCGCGCACCAGGCGGGCCACGCCGGGGGTCCCCACGATGGCGATGGCGATGACCACGTTGAGGGCCGACGCCCCGATGGCGGCCACGATGATCAGGTACAGCAGGATGATGGGGATCGACATCATGGCATCCAGCAGGCGCATGATGATCTCGTCGATCCAGCCTCCCCGGTAGCCGCTGACCAGCCCCAGGGTGGCGCCGCACAGCAGTGACGCCAGCACGCCCCAGAGCGCGGTCCCGCCGGGCAGCCAGAAGCGCTCCGAAAGCGGCAGAATCACCAGCACGATGCGGGCGCCGTATGCCAGGCGCGACCACAGGTCCCGCCCCAGTTCATCGGTTCCCAGCGGGTGCTTGTAGGACGGCCCCTGGTTGGGGGCCTTCCAGTCCTGTTCGGTGGGGCTGTAGGAAGTGATGTAGGGGGCAAAAAGGGCCGTGGCTAGCCAGAAAACCACGATGGCCAGTCCGACCACGGCCGTCTTGGAGGCCGACAGGACGGCCAAGCCGGATTTGATCCTGGACGCCGTCCGCGAGGGCGGGGCGGCAGCCGTACCGACCGATGGGGCCTGCCATGTCATGCTGTCTGAATCTCCATGGGCTTGCTCATGAATACCGGATCTTGGGATTGATGAAGGTGTAGATGATATCCGCCGCCAGCTGGGTCCCCACCGCCACCATGACCATGATCATGGTGCCGGCCTCCAGCGCGTTGACGTCCTTGTACAAGGCCGAATCGAGCAGGTAGGCGCCCAGTCCCGGGTAGCCGAACACCACTTCCACGATGACGATGCCGCCCATCAGCCAGTTGACGTGCAGCATGATAACGGTGATGGGGGCGATGAGGGCATTGCGTACCGCGTGGCGGAAAACCACCTGGCGGAAGGGCAGACCCTTTAAAAAGGCCGTGCGGATGTAGGCCGAGCGCATGACTTCGGCCATGCTGGCGCGCGTGATGCGCAGGACGTAGCCCAGTTCGATCAGGGTGAGGGTGAGCACGGGCAGTATCAGCATGTCCGGCCGCTGCCAGGGGGCCTTTTCGCCGAAGACCGTGGCGCCGGGAACCAGCTTGAGCCAGTGGGCCACGATCAGGATGAGAAAGATGCCGGTGACGAACTCGGGGATCACGGAGAACATCATGCCGGCGATGGACAGAAAGCGGTCCTTGAAGCTGCCTTCCCTGAGGCCGGCGATAATGCCCAGGAGGAGCGCCAGGGGCATGACGATAACGAAGGCGATGGACGCCAGCACCAGCGAATGGCGCAGGCGGATGAACAGGCTCTTGCCCACCGGCCGTCCGGTGCGCAGCGACACGCCGGGGTCGCCGCGCAGAAATCCCTTTTTAAGGGGGATATAGGCCATGGGGCCGCCGGAGGATTTCTGCCATCCCGACCCGACGATGAATGTCCATACCGTGCGGCCGGCCCCCTTTTCCCACAGCACGGCGTGATTCCGGCGGTCCACCCCCCAGAAGGTGCTGCGGCCGGCGGCATCGGTGTGCCAGCGCCCGTTGTCAAGTTTTTGGACGACCTTTCCCTGCCGGTCCCGGATCAGCGCCACCAGGTTGTCGCCCTCCAGCATCCAGCGCGACAGCTGACCGTCGCCCGTAACCGCCCACCACTCCTCGAAACCCTTGGAGGTGGTGATGCGTTTCAGGGGCAGGCCGATCTTGCGGGCGGCGTGCCAGTCGCTGCCCGCGAGCCAGTACAGGTAGCGCAGGGGCAGGGGCTTGTCCAGTCCCATCTGGGCCAGGAAAGAGGCTTCCTGCTCGGGGGTGATAAACGCCCCCAGGACGTTCTTGGCCACATTGCCCGGAGAGGATTCCGTAATCAGAAAGACCGCCACGGACACGAGGAACATGGTCAGCAGCAGCAGCAGAAAACGCCTGACAATAAATTTGGCCATAAGTTCCGGGGGGTGGGAGGTGTGACAGCTGTCAGGGGAACGCACCGGTCACGGTCCGTTCCCCCCGTCAGCTCATCGAATTACGGGAACGCTCGGGTCGGCGGTCCGCACGTCAGGCCTTCAGCCACGCGTCGTCCAGCTTGAGGTACTGGCTCGGGTGTGCCTTGACGTTCTGCACGGATTTGCGCGCGATGGTCCAGAGGTTGATCCAGAAGGCGTTGCCGATGGAGCCGCGC
>CAYUAQ010000060.1:0-25251 GCA_964442705.1 uncultured Desulfobacteraceae bacterium | reverse complement strand
CATCCAGGTCAACACCCTGGACTGCCTGGGCTGCGGCAACTGCGCCGACATCTGCCCGGCCAAGCAGAAGGCCCTGGTGATGCGTCCCCTGGCCACCCAGACCGAGGTTCAGGTGCCTTGCTACGATTACTCCCTCGAAATCCCCGTCAGAGACACCCTGGCCAAACGCACCTCGGTCAAGGGCAGCCAGTTCTTCCAGCCCCTGCTGGAGTTCTCGGGCGCATGCGCCGGCTGCGGGGAAACGCCTTATGCCAAGCTGCTGACCCAGCTGTTCGGCGAACGCATGGTGATCGGCAACGCCACGGGCTGTTCGTCCATCTGGGGGGGCTCGGCGCCCACCATTCCTTACTGCACCAACCGCGACGGCCACGGACCGACCTGGGGAAACTCGCTGTTCGAGGATCCGGCCGAGTTCACCTACGGCATGTTCCTGGGCGCCCTGCACCAGCGCCGGCACCTGGCCGAGCTGACGACCCAGGCCCTGGAAACCGACATCCCCGCCGAGGTTAAAGAAGCCCTGAACGGGTGGATGAAGAACATGCACGACGCCGAGGGCTCGCGGCAGTACGGTGACCAGCTCAAGAAACTGCTGCCCGCCCACCAGGGCAACGAGCTGCTCAAGCGGATCCTGTCCCTGTCCGACCACTTCACCAAGCGCTCGTACTGGGTGTTTGCCGGTGACGGTGCGGCCTACGACATCGCTTACGGCGGCATCGACCACGTCCTGGCCAGCGGCGAGGACATCAACATGTTCGTCTTCGACACCGAGGTCTACTCCAACACCGGCGGCCAGTCCTCCAAGGCCACGCCCACGGGCTCGGTGGCCAAGTTCGCCGCCTCGGGCAAAAAGACCGCCAAGAAGGACCTGGGTGCCATGGCCATGACCTACGGTTACGTCTACGTGGCCAGCGTGGCCATGGGGGCCAACAAGCAGCAGATGCTCAAGGCCATGGTCGAGGCCGAGAGTTATCCGGGGCCGTCGCTGATCATCGCCTATGCCTCGTGCATCAACCACGGCATCAAGCGCGGCATGGGAAAAGCCCAGGAGGAGATGAAACTGGCCGTGCAGTCCGGCTATTGGCCCCTTTACCGTTACAACCCGCTGCGCAAAGCCCAGGGCAAGAACCCCTTCATCTTGGATTCCAAGAAGCCGGACGGGACCCTGCGACAGTTCCTGGCCGGCGAGGTGCGCTACGCCTCCCTGCAGCTGACCTTCCCCCAGGAAGCCGAAAAGCTCACCGCCCGCCTGGAAAAGGAGTACATGGAGCGTTACGAGCGGCTGAAGCAGCTGGCCGAGCAGGAAATCGTGGTGGAGATCCCGGAAGCACCGGCCGCCCCCGACGCCGGGGGCCAAGACGTAGACGCCTGCACCCTGGCGGGTACGGCCGAGCACTCCCGCCTGGAGGGCCAGGATGACGCCTGCGACGACGGCCGTTCGGGCAAGGGCTAAGATCCCTGCTGTTCGGCGTTTGACCTGAAACCACAGGGGCCATCCGCACAACCACGGATGGCTCTTTTTTTTGAATCAGCAATCAGGTGTCAGGTATCCGCTTCGGCACCCGGTTCAGACGTTGCAGAGGCATTTACATACCTGGGAAAAGCAGTCGCTGGGTTAAAACTTTTTCGACATAGGTTACCGTAGCCTTTTGGCTGAGAGCCGGGACCTGACGGCTGAGCGCTTACCTTAAATCATGACAGACAACACGTCTGAAAAGACCGGCAAAAAGGGAAACGGCCATTCAGCCTCCCGTGCCGAAGCCGCTAGCGGTTGCCGGCGCTGCGGCACGTGCTGCCGCAAAGGGGGGCCGGCCCTGCACGCCGAAGATGTCGAGCTGGTCAAAAACGGCGTCATCGGGATTGAGAGTCTGTTCACCATCCGGGCCGGGGAGCGGGTGCACGACAATGTCCGCGGCCGGGTGGTGTCCCTGCACACCGAAATCGTTAAAATCAAGGGACAGAACGACTCGTGGACCTGCCGGTTCTACAATGCCGACGCCGCCGGCTGCCGCATCTACGCCCACCGCCCGCTGGAGTGCCGCGCCCTGGCCTGCTGGGACCCTTCCGAGCTGGAGCGTATCTACCAGCGGGGCCGCATCACGCGGGAAGACCTCATCGGTAGCATCCGGGGGCTGTGGGATCTGGTGCAGACCCACGAGTCGCGCTGCTCCCAGGAGAAGCTGGCCGGCATGATATCCCGGCTCACAACCCCGCTGGACTCGTCGCTGACAGACGCCATCTGCGAGTGCATCGCCCATGACCGCCACCTGCGGCAGCTGACCGTGGAAAAAAGCGGCATTGCCCCCGCCTTGCTCGATTTCCTCTTCGGCCGCCCGCTCCAGGAAACTGTCAAAACATACGGCTTCACGGTCATCCAAAGCGAAGAGCGCATCCGCCTGCACTTCAGCCCCTGGAAGAGGGATCATTCATGACGGTCGCCGCTGCACTGGGATTTGCCCTCGCCATACTGGTCCTCGTGGCCAGTCCGACGGTGGCCAGAGCACTTTCTTTTTATTCGGAGGGGAGGCAAACCTATGCTCGCCAATCGGTTTGTTGACGAGAAGCGGTTCAAGGTTATGGTCGAAGTCGTGCCGCCGGCCGGCGCCGATGCCGATGCGCTGCTGACGTCACTGAAATCACTGCATACGCTGCCCATCGACGCCTTCAATGTGGCCACCAACCCGGTGGCCAAAGCGCGCATGAGCGCCATGGCGCTGTGCGTCCTCATCCAGCAGCAGACCGGCAGGCCCACCGTGCTGCACTGCACCACGCGGGACCACAACGTTTTGAGCATCCAGGCGTTGCTGTGGGGCGCGCGGGCCCTGGGCATCCGGACCGTGCTGGTGACCACCGGTGATTTCGTGGCCTTGGGCGACCGGGCCATGACCACCACGGTACGCGATGTGGACGTCTTCGACCTGATCAAGATGGCCTGTGACGCCGGCCTGAGTGCCGGCGTGGCCTTCGACCCCCACGCGGACAGCGGCAATCCGCAGCAGGCCGTCCGGCGTCTGGAGCGTAAGGCCGATGCCGGGGCCCGGTTCGCCGTTACCCAGCCGGTGTACGACCGCGACGGCGCCGACTGGCTGCTGGACGCCACGGCCCACATCGGCATTCCCGTCATCATGGGCATTCTGCCGCTGCGCACCGCCCGTCACGCCGAGTTCCTGCACCAGCGGGTGTCCGGCATTACCGTTCCCCGCCAGCTGCGCCGGCGCATGCACGCCGCGGACGACCCCGTGGCCGAGGGGGCGGCCAATGCCCGCGAGATGCTGGCCGTGGCGCGGGAGGGGTTCGCCGGTGCCTGCATCATGCCGCCCTTCGATCATTACGAGGTCATACAGAACATCCTGGACCCATGAAAAATAAATTCCCCTTGAAAGCCCCCGGTTTTTTCTCTACCCTGACTTCAGGAACCGATGCTTTTCGCCCCCCCATGCAGACGCCTGCCGGTTTCCCGGGAAACTGGCCCCCCGAAAGCGGCCCCAGCGCGATGTGGTAAACCCTATCCACCATCCGGGGAAACGCGCTCCACCGGGAACCCATAACCGCCAACCACCACCAACACATGAGGAGGATGAAAATGAACGCAAAAGCCCAGGAGCTGTTCGATACCGCCATCCAACAGGAAAAAGCATATGATTTTGAAAAGGCCAAAACCCTCTATGGGGAAATCATGGACAACTTTGCCGATGACCCCATCATCGAAAAAACGCGGCTGCGCATGGAGGACATGGACGACCTGATCGAGGAAAAGCGTATCTACGAGCGCATCGACGAGAACGGCAAGCGCGTGCTGACCGAAATCGGCATGAATATCGCCGAAGACCAGGACCTGATGAACATCCTGATGGAAGCCGACGCCGTGGACTTCGACAACGAGACCGCCGTGTTCATCCCCCTGAAGCGGGAATACATCGACCGGTGCCTGGCGCAGTGTCCCCGCGAGATGGCCGGCGACCCCGGCCCCAACACCTTCGGCACCGGCGCCACGCCGCCTTTCCTCAAGCGCCCCGGCGACGACGAGCTGCGCCAGGCCAACCGCGAAGAGTACGAGGAGATCGTCAAAACAGTGGGGGAATACCAGGACGTGGTGCGCATCTTCAGCCTGCCGGTGGCCCCGGACAAGAGCATCTCGCTGTATGAAGTGGCCCAGCTAATGGAACAGCACTTCCCGGGACTGAAGATGACCACCACCAAGGGCATGTCCGACGACGAGGCCTTTTTTCTCAAGGACAAGGACCACTGGGTGGACGGCACCAGCCTGATCACCTCGCTGCGGCCCATGGGCACCATGGTACAGCCCTTTCTGCGCAGCTGCCGCACCGGCGTCAACCTGCTGCTGCTGGACCTGACCATCGCCGGCTCCTCGGGTCCCGGCAGCCCTGAGGCCCTGCTGACCCAGATCCACGCCCAGGTGCTCTTTATGATGGTCATCGCCCAGACCATCAACCCCGGCATCTTCTGCATGCACGGCGGCATCCCCGGCGTCACCGAGGCCGGAGGCGACCTCTCCTACAGCTCTCCCCACCAGCCCCTGATCAACGCCGCCATGGCACGCGTCAACACCTGGATCGCCAAGTTCCCCTCGGCGCAGTCCGGCGGCAGCACCAGCCTGCCCGAGGTCAACCAGCAGGCCATGGTGGAGTCGGAGCTGAGCCGCAACACGCTGCGCAAGTATGGCGTGCACATCATCCGCCACGCCATGGGCGCCCTGGGAAGCCTCAACTTCTTCAGCCTGGACAAGTTCATCGAGGACTGCGAGCGGGAGCGCAAGGCGCAGAAGATCTTCGACAAGGCCCCCAAGGACAAGGGCATCATCCCGCTGTACTTCCCGCCCGACGAGGAGACCATGGCAGGCATCAAAGAAATCGCGGAAAAGGGTAGCCCCCAGGCCGCCGACCACACCCTGCGCAACGTGGAGTCCTTCATGAAGTGGGAGAACGTCATCAACGAAAAGGCCCGCCGGAAACTCTACTACCCCCAGCTCAACGACACCGTCATCGAGATGATCAGCCGCGGCGACGTGATTCCCTGAGGAGGATGCCATGAACCAAAAAGTCGACAGCCGAGCCTTCGACCCCCTGATCTTCTGGGTTTCGGCCTCCATCACGGTGGCCTTCGTACTGTGGTCGCTGCTCTTTCCGGAGAACATGAACACGGTCATCAACGGGGTCTTCGGCTGGACCACCCGCTTCTGGGGCTGGCTCTACCTGGTGACCGCCGTTGCCCTGGTGCTGGCCTGCTTCGGGCTGATGGGCAACAAGTACGGCAAGATGAAGCTGGGCCTGCCCGAGGACAAACCCGAGTTTTCCAACTTCTCGTGGTTCGCCATGCTGTTCGGTTCGGCCATCGCGGCCGGCATCGTCTTCTGGGGGCCGGCCGAACCGGCCTACCACTACATGACCCCGCCGCCCTTTTTCGGCGGCGACCCCAAGACGCCCCAGGCCGCGGCCAACGCCATGACCTACTCCTTCTTCCACTGGGGGTTGAGCGCCTGGGCCATCTACGCCATGCTGACCATCCCGCTGGCCCATGCCTGCTACACCAAGGGACTGCCCTTCAAGTTCTCCAGCGCCTTTTACTACGTCATCGGCGACAGGGTCTACGGCACTTGGGGAAAAGTTCTGGACATCTTCGCCGTGTTCGCCACCCTGGGCGGCCTGGCCACCACCACCGGCCTGGTGGCGCTGCAGCTATCCTCGGGCTTCAAGTACCAGTACGGCGTGGAGCTGGGCAGCAGCGGCATCTACCTGATCATCGGTGTACTGACCGTCATCTTCACCTTCGCCGTCTACACCGGCCTGGAAAAGGGCGTCAAGATCATCGGCGACGTGAACATGTACGTCTTCGCGGGCGTGTGGTTCTTCGTGCTCATCTTCGGGCCGACCATCTTTCTCATCGACCTGACCACCAACTCCCTGGGCCAGTACCTGTACTACTTCCTGCCGTTGAGCCTGTACACCGCCCCGGGCATCGAGGGCAACTGGCTGGGGTCCTGGACCATCTTCTACTGGGCCTGGTGGATGAGCTGGGCGCCCTTCGTGGCCATCTTCATCGCCCGCATCTCCAAGGGACGCAGCATCCGCGAGACCATCGCCGCGACCCTCTTTCTGCCCACCCTGGGTAACTTCCTGTGGTACGGGGTGATCGGCGGTGCGGGCATCAAGTACGATGTCACCGGCACCCTGGAAAAGCACGGCGTGGAAAGCGCCATCTTCGCCATCGCCCAGCACCTGCCCCTGTCCGGCGTGCTGGCCGTGTGCCTGATCTTCCTGATCACTACCTTTTTCCTGACCAGCGCCAACTCGGCCGCCGTTTCCCTGGCCATGTTCGTCTCGGGCCACGAAACCCCGGGTCGCAACCTGCGGGCCTTCTGGGGCATCGCCCTGGGCGCGGTGGCCGCCGTGCTGGCCGGCGGCGGCAGCCTCAAGGCCATTCAGACGGCCTCCATCGCTACGGCCTTTCCGCTGATGTTCCTGCTGCTGCTGGTGATCTACGGCACCTTCAAAGGCTTGAACGCTTACAGGCAAGACGAGTGAGCGTGGAAAGGAAACGCCCGTGACGACATCCGCACTGAAACGGCTGCTGGGCGACCGGCTCAACACCCGGGTTTTCCTGGGTGCGGCGGCCCTGGCCCTGCCTTTCCTGGTCTTCGGCGGCGTGTCGCCCAAGGCCTTGGGAACGATCAGCGGCGCCGCCCTGGCCTACCTGACCGGCTCGTGGAGCTGGCTGTACCTCATCAGTTGCAGCCTGTTCGTGCTGATCTGCATCGTCATCGCCCTGTCGCCGCTGGGAAAGATCCGGCTGGGAAAAGACGACGAACCGCCGGAGTTCAGTTTCCTAAGCTGGTTCGCCATGCTCTTTTCGGCCGGCATGGGCATCGGGCTGGTGTTCTGGGCCTGCTCGGAACCCATGATGCACTACATGAACCCGCCCACCGGCCAGGGCAACACCCACCAGGCCGCGCGCCTGGCCTTCGAGATCTTCTACTTCCACTGGGGCCTGCACGCCTGGGCCACCTACGTGGTGGTGGGCCTGCCCATGGCCTATTTCACCTTTCGCAAGGGGCAGCCGGCCGTCATCTCGGCCTGCCTGCGCCCCCTGCTGGGGGAGAAGATCAGCCGCGGCATCGGGGGCAACCTGGTGGACGTGCTGGCCATCTGGGCCACCATCATGGGCGTGGTGACCTCCCTGGGCATGGGTGCCCTGCAGATCAACAGCGGCCTGGCGCACTCCACCGGCATCGGTGCCACGCCCACCAACGCGGCCATCATCATCGCGGTGATCACCTGCCTGTTCATCATCTCGGCCCTCACCGGCGTAAGCAAGGGCATCAAGATCCTCTCGCTGATCAACGTGTCGCTGATGGTCACGCTGCTGCTTTTCTTCTTCATCTTCGGCCCCTTCGCCTACCTGGGGCAGAAATTCGTCGTCGCCGTGTGGGACTACGTGCGCGACCTGATCCCGCTGTCCACCAGCCTGGTGCTCTTCGACAATCCGGACTGGACCCGCGCCTGGACGGTGTTCTACTGGGCCTGGTGGGTGGCCTGGGCGCCTTTCGTGGGCGCCTTCATCGCGCGCATCTCGCGGGGCCGCAGCATCCGCGAGTTCATCCTGGTGGTGCTCATCGCCCCGCCCCTGTTTTCGTACATCTTCTCGGTGGGCCTGGGCGGCACGGCCATGTACCTGGATCTCTTCCAGAACGTGCCCATCGGCGAGATCGTGCAGAAGAGCGTGGAGGTGGCGCTGTTTGAAACCCTCAAACACCTGCCCTATTACATCGTGCTGGTGTTCTTCACCAACCTGCTGATCGCCTCCTTCTTCATCACCTCGGCGGACTCGGCCACCTATGTCATCAGCCGCTACTCCACGGGCGGGCTGCCGTCATCGAGTGCCGGTGCCGGGCAGCGCATGATCATCTTCTGGGGCGTGATGCTGGGCGGACTGGCCATCGTGCTGATCTACTCCGGCGGCCTCAAGGCCCTGCAGACGGCCTCCATCGTGGGGGCTTTCCCTTTCATCTTCGTCATGTTCCTGCTGCTGGTCTCGGTCATCAAGGAACTGCTGGCCGAATACCGCCGGCCGGGCCAGTGAGGGGCCGACCGTCACCGCCGATTTCCATGAGAAAGCCCGAACTTCCGTCGCGCTGCCGGAGATGGGCTAATCGGTTCTTTCCGAAGCCCGGCAAAGACAACCACGCTGAAGCGGCTGTTTCCCCATGTCCATTAGTGAACACCGTTTGCTGATGATCGAACCCTACTGGGGCGGCTCGCACCGTGCCTTCCTGGAGGGGCTGCGCCGCGAGCTGGGTTTTGTCTGCACGCTGCTGACCCTGCCGCCGCGCAAGTGGAAGATGCGCATGCAGCTGTCGGCCTTCTGGGCCGCCGAGCGCATCGAAAAGATGGCCGCCGCAGGAGAACGCTTCGACGCCGCGCTGTGCTCCACCTTCGTGGACGCCACGGCCCTGCGCGCCCGGCTCTGCCGACGGGGAATCCACCTGCCCCTGGCGATCTACTTCCACGAAAACCAGTTCAGCTACCCGGGGCAGGTCGACGACCCCGGCCGCCACCAGTTCACGGCCATCAACTTCGCCTCGGCCCTGGCCGCCGACCGCCTGGCCTTCAACAGCCGCTACAACCTGGAGACCTTTCTGGACGGCATCCGGCAGTACCTGAAAAAGGCGGCCGATATGCAGTTGACCCACCTGGCCGCGGCCGTCACCGCCAAGTCGCGCGTGCTCTACCCGGGCATCGATTTTACGGCCATCGACGAGGCGCCGGCACCGCCGCGGGAGACAGGCGCGCCGGTCATCGTCTGGAACCACCGCTGGGAGCACGACAAGGGCCCGGAAGCTTTCTTCCAGGCCCTGTTCGCGCTTTCCGATGCCGGCGTGGACTTCGGCCTCATCGTACTGGGGGAACGGTTCGCCAGCTGCCCGGAGATTTTCACCGCGGCACGCGAAAAGCTCTCCCGTCACATCCTGCACTTCGGCTTCGCGCCGTCCCGAAAAGAGTATGCCCGCCGCCTCAAGCAGGGCGACATCGTGGTCTCCACGGCCCGGCAGGAGTTTTTCGGCATGGCCGTGCTGGAGGCCGTGCGCGCGGGCTGCCGCCCCCTGGTGCCGGACCGCCTGGCCTATCGCGAAATCTATCCTGAGGAGTTCCGCTACCGGCCGGGGAGACTCTTCACACGCCTGAAAAAACTGCTCGAGAACAAGTGCACCTTCTCCGAAATGCACGGCCGGAAACTCACGCAGGGCTTTGCCTGGCCGGCCATGATTCCCGCTTTTCGCCGCTGGCTGACGCCACTGTTGCAAAACGGTATTCAGCGGTTCGACATCAACAACAGCGATTAGAAAAGGCGTTACAGAGAAAATTCATTTGCGCAAGCACTGTGCAGGCGGGTAAACCCTCCTATGGGCACCGCCGCTTGGGGTTGATCTCCTAAAGAAGCCGAAAATGAATTTCCGGATATTTCCCAGCGGCCCCCTGCAGCGGTTTTCCGGAGGACACAACGATTGGGCAACAAACCTGAACCCGGTTCCGGGGCGACTCGTCACCTGACCGGGTTCAGGGTCTGTGGTTCGAGAAGGGTCAGTGCGCCGATGGTTTCAGCATTTCCATCACCTGGTCCAGTGAAAAAGAGGAGGGCGCACTTGTGTTCATCCCGTACAGGGGAGCGAAGGGATCATTTTCTCACGTCCAGCCCCAGCGCACAGTGGACCCGCTCCTTTTCGGTTTTCCCGCTCAGTGGTTCATTGGCGACGGTCACCCGCCCAGCAGGCAGGCCCTGGGCCTGCATGACCGCGGCCACGGCGGCGGCACGGGAAGCGGCCAGTTTGTTGAGGGTCTCTTTTTCAAGGGGCACTTTGGCGATCAGCAGGTGGTAGATCTTCTGGTAGTACTTTACCATGCCGGGCGGCAATGCTGCTTTCTTTCCGGTGTTGCCCTTACTCCCGGAAGCTACTCCAGCCCCGGCCTTGGCCGCAGCCACCTCGGCGGGCGTGAGTCGCTCGGCGGCCAGGGCATCCAGGGCCTGGCGCACAGCAGGGTCGTTGAGCATCAGAGGGCCACGCATGCGCTGCATGGCATCGGACAGGCCCAGGCGCGATGCCATTTCCCGGCGCAGGCCGGCTTCCCTAAGCGCCGCAGCGTCTGTCTCGGGGTCGTAGCACCCCTTGACTTCCAGCACCAGGTTGGGGCGCTTCTCCAGTATGGCGGCCAGGCGGGCGAGTTTTTCAGCCTGGGGGGGCGGCACGTTGACCCGACCGGGCTCAAAAGCGACACTGTCGATCTCTTCGCCTTTGCCTCCCAGCAGGTTCGCCAGGGCCTGGAAGGGCGCCGTGACGATCTTCTGGATCAGGTTCAGCAGCGCCTGCCAGATGAGGTGCCCGTAGCTGAACTGGGGGTCGCTGACATCACCGGTGACCTCCATGCCGATGTCGATGCGGCCCCGGCTGTCTTTTAAGAGCGCCACGGCCAGATCCAGCGGCAGGCTCACGGCATCCGGGGATTCGACCCGCCGGCCGAGCTCGAAATTGTCCAGCACGATACGGTTTTCGCCCTTCAGCCTGCTCTTTTGGATGCGGTAGACCAGGTCCAGGTTCATCTTGCCGGAGGTAATCTCGCGTCCGGCGAACTTGGCGGAATAAGGTGTCAGTTCAGGCATATCGATATTGCGGAAGGTCGTGATGATCTCAGCGAACCGGGCCGGGTCCCACGGCAGCAGCACCCCCTTGATCTTGGCGCCGCCGTAAGGCCGGACGCGGCCGTTGAGCTCGATGGCCGCCTTGGCGCCAGCGGTCGTCGAGATGCCGGCCACACCGCCGGTGAGGTTCTCGATAAACACCTCGAAAGGCAGGGGCAGGCTGCGGTCGGCGAAATCCATGGTGGCCTTTTCGATGCGCACATGTTCGATGGACACCGCCGGCGGCTTGGCCGCAGCGGTGTCGCTTTTGCCCACCGGCCTGTCCACCAGGACATCGCCGAGGTTGACACTCATGTCCTTGCGGATGGTCAGCTTCAAAAAAGGCTCCACCAGCCGTATGCTCTTGATGGCCAGCCTGGCCGGTGTCCCGTCGAAAGCCATCCCCGAGACCACCATCTGTTTCAGGGATGCCAACTTTTTCCCGCTGTCGGGCAGCGTCAGGCCCATGTCGGCCAGCTGCACGGTGCCGCGCCACTTGAGCCCGCCGTTGACGTCGTAATCCAGTTGGCCCTTGACGGAAAGCGCTCCCGAGGCCAGCTTCAGTCGCGCCACCGATTCGAGGTAGGGCTGCAGCGGCGCCAGCGCTATGGACTGGATGTCGATGGCGGCCTGCACACCGGGTTTGAAAGGGGCGACGGTGGCCGTGATCCCGCCTCGGCCCCCGTGCTGCATCCTGAATGCGATGCGGGCCTGGAAGTGTTTTTCGGGGTCGGTGTCGAAGTCCCGGATGTCGATCCGCACTTTCTCGATGGCGCTGGCGGCCTCTGCAATGTAGTGGTCTTTGAGCGCGATACGGAAATCCTCGAAGCGCAGGGCCGCCACTTTTACCGACCAGTCCTGGGAAACGATCTCTTCAATACGTTCCGAAACGGCTTTGGCGGCGGTGGCGTCTACGGGCGTGAACAGGCGCTGCCAGTTCAGCCGGCCGTCTTTTTCCACCGCCACCCGTGTCGTGCCCCCTGAGAGCACCAGTTCGTCCACCGACAGGCTGTAGCCGACGGCGTCCAGCACGCCGCCGCGCACCCGGGCCCCGGGCAGGCGCAAAATCGGATCGGCTCCCACGGCGCCCACTACGGTGTCGGTGAGTGTCATCTCGATGTCGTCGAGGCGGGTTTGAAAGTCCCCTTCGGCAGGCAGGCGCAGGTTCGCCGAGAGGGTGGCATTGACGCTTTTCACCGCCACCTGCAGCGGGTCGCGCCAGCTGTGGTCACGGATGTCGACGGCCACGTCCTCGACAGCCACCTGCTTGATGCGGATGGCGAAGGGAAAAGCCGCCTCCTCCGACCCCTCGGGCGTCTGCTCCGGCGCGGACACAACGATGCGCCCCCAGTTGGCCCTGCCCTGCGAATCCGTAACCGCCTGCACGCTGCCCTGCGAAAAACGGGCCTTCTCCACCACCAGTTCGTGCGTGCCGAGGTCGAAACGCCCACCGGAAAGCCGGATCTCCGCCATTTTCAGCAGGGGATCCTGCGGCTGGTCTTTCAGGGCCAGCACCAGGCCGTCGATGCGCACGGACATGCGATCCAGCGTCATGCGGAAACCCTGGTCACCGTAGCCGACGTGGTACAGCAGGTCCAGGTCGAGGCGCCCGGCGGGTCGCTGGATACCCAGTTCCTGCTCTACGAACTTCCATCCGACGCCCTCGTTGAAGTTGCGCAGGGACAATTCACCGTCGGAGGAGAAGGGCATCAGGGAGATGCGCCCCTTCCACTTCAGAACGCCGCCGTTGGGCAGTGTGGCGGTCACGGCCTGGCGCCCGTCGTTTCCGGGCAGCGTGGTCAGGTTGCTGACCTCCAGGGTGATGGGCTTCACCACGGCTTCGGACCGCGGGGTCTGGGACTCGTCCGAAAACACCAGGGTCCCCTCGCGGATCGCCAAGTGCCGGAAATCCAGGCGCAGACGGGAGGAAGGTTCGGGTGCGGCCGGAGGCTTGTCGGGCGTGTCCACTCCGGCGGCATCGGCCATCAGGCGCGAAACGTTGAACACGCCGTCGGGCGCGATGCGCAGGTGAACCCGGGGGCGCTCCAGGCGCACTTCGGAAAAGACCCACGCCCAGTCGGCAAGGCTTCTGAGCTGAACATTGGCCCCAAAACGATCAAATGCCAGCAGTGGTTTCCCGTCGGCCTCGGTCAGGGACGCGCCCTCGAGCAACAGGCTCAGGCTGAAGGGGTTGAGGCGCACCCGCTCGATGGTCAACCGACGGCCGAGATCCGCCTTCACGTAACCTTCCAGTTGCCTCTTGATGAGTGGCGGCGCAAGGAAGAAACCGGCCAGCGTGTAAACGAGCAGCAGTGCCACGGCGACCAGCAGGGTTTTGCCCAAAGGCGACCGCCTCCTTTTCGATTTTTTCGGGGCCTTATGGAGGGGATCTGACATCGGTTTCGTCTCCGGTGGATAGTGCCGTCGTCGGAACAGTGGAGTAACCTGTCTAAAATATAAACACCGGCGGTGACACATGTCAAAGCGAAGGCACTCACCCCGGTGCTCACCTGCCAGATAGGTGCTATCCCGTCATCCACCTTCCGGGATCAGGCATTTTATGGGCAGGACAACGGTGTAAACATCAGAAAGGATGGCCGAACATGGCCCACACCTGGCTGCCCTCGTCGGAAACGGCAAAATCGACACGGACGATGCCACCGGACATCAGGAAGCGCAGCCCGGCGCCGGCGTCGAATTTCCAGTCGCTGAAAAGCTCGCCCAGGTCGTATTCATCGGCCACGCGTCCACCCTCCACGAATCCCACCAGCTGCATCCAGTCCGTGTGTAGAAACCTCAGCCAGGAGATGTTGCCCAGCGGGTTCCACTTCAGGGTGTAGCGGTACTCGGCCGTGGTGTAGATCACCGAGCGGTCGTGAAAGCGGTTGAACGGGTAACCCCGCATGCGGTAAAAGCCGCCCAGGTTGGCGCCCTGGGTGAAGGGCGGCGCGCTGTGCACGATCTCGTTGCCGTTGGCATCTATGGTTGTTTCCCAGGTGGGGCTGTCTCCGGTCCAGAAATTCAGGGCGACGATGCGCTGCCGCGCCCACCGGCTGTCTCCCAGTGAAAAGTATTTGCTGGCTTCAAACTCCAGGAAGGTCCAGGATTCGTCGGACTCCAGCCAGCCGAAATCCCGCGTCACGCCCAGAAACTGGGAACTGCCTTTGGATGGATTGACCGCGAAATCGGTGTTGTTGTAGTACACCCCCAGCTGCACGGGGTGCACCGTGTAGTCTTTTTTGCCAAAATCGGTGTTGAAACTCTGGTAACGGTTGAACTGACGCAGCACCACCACGCTGACGCCGCTGGAAAGCGGGTCCCAGACATCGCCGCCCGAGGCTCCGCCGGTCAGCAGGCCTCCCTTGAGTCGGTATGGAGCCATGGCCTGATGGCGCGCGCTGCCCAGGGGGAGGACGTATTCCAGCCTGAAATCGGTCTGGTTGTCCCACCCGCTGTCCTCGACAAAATCGTTTTCATCGGAATCGTTGGAACCGGAGCGGGGCACACTAGGCGCTCGCGGGGCATTGGCGTAAGCCCGCTGGTTGGGGTAGTAGCCCACCGAACCGAAGGCGGAAAAGAAAAGCCGCTGGAACCAGGGGATCCGGTAATCCCACATTCCCAGGATCCCGCCGCCGCCACCGTCGAAACTGCCCCAGGCGGTGCCGGCCATCAGCAGCTGTTCCTGACCGTAGCCCTTGATGCCGCCTCCCACCCCCACGGTAAACCCCATGGAGTCCGAGGAAAAAACATAGGGAACCATCAGAGAATTCTTTACCCCCCGGGGATTTTCAGCCCGGGTGGTGGAATACTTCACCGAAGCCGGCGGCCGGGCATCGACAATGGCGGTGCAAAACAAAACCGACAGCAGGCAGACTAAACATTTCGAGATAATGGGTTTCATGAGTGGGTATCGTCCTGTTCTCAAGTTTTTCTGTTCCGTTGTTAGGGCCCGCAATAAATGGAATCCACAATGCAGCTGGTCTTTTTGTCCGTGTTCTGCGATGCATCAGCAGTTACCACCCAAAAGGTTTCGCCCGTAAATGCGCCTTGAAAACGAACAATAATTTGGCGCTCTATTTATGGTTTTTATTCATTCCGTGATTCTTACTTCGCAGTCGGTAAGAGGCTCCGCGGCTGTTGCACGTGTCAAACAAATCTCCCCGGCGATGGGGCAAAAAAAATCGCATGGGGTGCAGACGCACCTTTCGCAGGTCCGCGGCTTTCAGATCCGCCAGCAGCAAGCCTTCACTATCCTGCCGCCGCTGGCAGATGATCTGGCCGTCGGGCCCGAGGACCACGGCCACACCAGGGAAACTCAATCCTTCCCCGTTGTCCCCCACCTGGTTGCCGGCGGCCACGAACAGGCCGTTGTCCCAGGCGCGGGCCTGCAGGTGCCGCAGCCAGGAGGCCAGTTTCTGCGGCGGCGTTCCCCGGGGTGAGGCGTGGGGCACAAAAATCAGCTCGGCGCCGGCCAGCGCCATGCGGGTGGCCAGTTCCGGGAAGTGGGCATCGTAGCACAGTTGAATGCCGAAGGTCACCCGCGGTGTCCTGAAGACCGGAATATCGTTCCCCGGCGCCAGCAGTTCCTTTTCAGGCGGGGCGATGTGCAGCTTGCGGTAGGCCTGCAGCGGCGCACCGGGCGCGGCCACCAGGTGGGTGGCATACAGCGCCCCACGGTCGTCCCTTTCCAGCAGACCGGCCAGCACGACAAGACGCTGTTCGTCGGCCAGGCGCTGCAGCTCACGGGCGGCCTCACCCTCGATGGACTGTGCGCTTTGGGCCGCCGGAGACAGACTGTAGCCGCTGATGTTGAGCTCCGGAAAACAGACGATGTGCGCCCCGCTGTTGGCAGCCCTGCGGGCCCAGTGGGAAACCCGCTGCAGATTGTAGGCCGGCTGCCCCACGGGGCAACGGCACACCACCAAGGCGATGCGCACGTCCTGCATTCTGGAAACAATGGTGCGCCGTCCGTTTTCCGGCGGCGTTGCCGCCCGCTGCAAAGGAGGGCTGCTCACAGGTTGAAATGCGCCCGGATCTTGAAAACCCGGGTGGCTGGCAGGTTCAAAATATCAGTAATGCCCGTTTCCCGCGAGATCTCTTCGATATTGCGGCGGATTTCCTCCATGGAAGGCGCGATGAAGGTAAACCAGATGTTGAACTCGTTGTCCCGCTGGTAATTGTGGGTCACGCCGGTGTAGCGGTTGACCACCCGTGCAAAGAGATCGATGCGGTCTGCCGGCACCCGGGCGGCGCACAGGGTGCTGACGAAGCCGAGTTTGTCGGGCGAAAAATTGCCGCCGATGCGCCGGATGATGCCCCTGTCCTTTAAGCGCCGCAGGCGCTGAATCAACTCGTCTTCATCCAGCCCCAGGTCCTTGGCAATGGTGCGGTAAGGCCTCGAGATAATAGGAAAATCCGACTGGATGCGGTTCAAAATGGCCCTGTCGGTGTCATCCATGTCGGCAGCGCCGCCGGGTGGCATTTTACCTTCCATAGACATGCACGTGAATCTTGCGCGTCCGGGGGCCATCGAATTCGCAGAAGAAAATGCCCTGCCAGGTGCCCAGCACCAGCCGTCCCTTTTCGATGGCCACCATCTCCGACGCGCCCACGAGGGTCGACTTGATGTGCGCCGCCGAGTTCCCCTCCAGGTGACGATAGCCCGCCTCCCAGGGAATCAGCTTGTCCAGCGCATCGGCGATGTCCGCCCGCACGGCCGGATCGGCGCTCTCGTTGATGGTCACCGCCGCGGTGGTGTGCGGCACGTACAGCAGGCACCAGCCGTCCCGCTTATCAGACTGTGTGGCCACGGCCCGCTCGATTTCAGTGGTGATGTCAAGCAACTGCGTCCGCCGGCTGGTCTTCACGGTAATGATCATTTCCACTCCCCCATAGAACGACAGAAGGCCCCGTTACGCACGTCAACGGAGCCTTCTGAATCAATTTTGGAACGGATCACCGGTCGGGGGTTATACGCAGCCGGTGGGCTTGGGCAGTCCTGCCATCTTACAGGCTCCCTTGCCGGGTCCTGACGGGAAAAGCTCGTAAATGTGTTTCAGTTTAAAACCGGTAACCTTGGACAGTACGCGGACCATCGGTGCGATACCATTCTTCTCATAGTATTCGCGCAGCATCTGGATGACCTTGCGGTGCTCTTCATTCAGCTCATCGATGCCCTCTTCCTTTTTCACGTACTGGACCCACTCCTCACACCAATTTTCATAACTGTCGATGAACCCGTCCTCGTCAACCGTAAAAGTCTTTCCCATGAACTCAACTGTCGGCATTTATCTCCCTCCTTCAACGATTAGTATTATTTCTTCGGCATTCCGCCATTGAAATCATTCTTTGGTTGGAATGTATGTTTGTTATAAGATCTGCCGCCGGTTGTCAATATGAAAATGCCGCAACCGCCAAAATGACCGGCTTTCTTCAGTATTCCTTGGGCATGGTGTTGAGCTGCGCCAGGGTGAACACCGGGCCGTCCTTGCACACGAAGTGCCGGCCGATGTTGCAGCGCCCGCACATGCCGATGCCGCACTTCATGCGGTTTTCCAGGGACATGATGATGTGGTCGTGGCCGTAGCCCAGGTTGTCCAGCACCGGCTGGGTGAACTTGATCATGATGGGCGGGCCGCAGATGATGGCATAGGTGTCTTCATCGGCGTGGGGGGCCTTCTGCTCCGTAATAGTGGGCACGAATCCCACGTTGTATTTCCAGTCCGGGTCATCGGTGCCGTCCACGGTGATGTGCATGTGAATGTCGTCTCGTTCTTCCCACTCGGCGAGTTCATCGCGATAGAGTAGCATACCGGGTGTGCGCGCGCCGTAGATGACGTGGATGTCCTTGAACTTCGGCCGGTTGTCGGGATGCAGCATGGTGATGATGGATGAGCGCAGGGTGGTGAAGGCAAACCCGCCGCCGATGATGACCACGTTCTTGCCCTCCAGCATGTCCCAGGGGTAGCTGTTGCCCAGGGGTCCCCGGATCCCCATCACGTCACCGGGCTGCATGCTGTGCAGGTGGGAGGAGACCAGTCCTACCTTGTTGACGGTGAACATGACGAATCCCTTTTCGGTGGGCGAGGAGGCGATGCCGATGGGAATCTCCCCCTTGCCGGTCACCGACAGTTCGGCGAACTGCCCGGCGCTGTATGCGAACTTTTCTTCGTCTTCGGGGTTGATGAATGTGAATTTGAATGTCTTCAGGTTCTTATCTTCGGTCTCGATGATCACGTCGTCGATACGAACCGGATAGGGCAGATATGGATTTTGCACGAGTTTCCCCCTTGTTTACGACGCTACGGCACAGGCATCCTGGGAGGGACCGTAGCTGTTCATCAATTCACAGACCCTGCGAATGTCAATGTTCACCGGGCAGTGCTGCACGCAGCGCCCGCAACCCACGCACTGGATTCCATCCTCGTACTTGTCGACATAATACTTGAGCTTGTGCATGAACCGCTGGCGCACCCGCTGGACCTTTTCCCCCCTGGGGTTGTGTCCCGATCCGTGCAGGGTGAAGAGTGGGAACATGCAGCTGTCCCAGTTGCGTATGCGCATGCCCCTCTTGCCGCGGTTTTCATCCTGGATGTCGAAGCACCAGCAGGTGGGGCACAGGTAGGTGCAGGTGCCGCAGTTGATGCAGGCGAAGGACACCTCTTCCCAGAAGGCGGCCCCGTGCAGCGTGAGGGTGTCCTGGCCGCGCAGGTTGTCGGTGTCAATGTGGGAGGTGATTTTAGCCTCTGCCTCGGCTCTCAGTGCGGCGATGCGCTCGTCGGCATCGCCGTCGGCCGCGCTCTGCCAGCCGGCCGCAGCCATGAACTTGTCGCCCCGTTCGGTGATGACACGGGCCAGGAAGTTGTCGCCGTCGGCCACCAGCAGCACGTCCAGGCCCGCCTCGCTGAAAGGACCCGATCCGGCCGAGGTACAGAAGCAGGTGCTGCAAGGCGCAGCGCAGGCATAGCCCACCAGCGTGATGGCCTCGCGCGCGCGGATCCAGTAGGGGTCCTTGTAGTCGGGTGTATCGAAATTGCGCTGGACAAGGCCGAAGGCGTCGGCGTCGCAGGGGCGGATGCCCACCACGGCCCGCGGCGAGTAATCCTTTTCCGGCTCTTTCAGCAGGTGATGGTCAGGCTGGCTCTGGTCCAGCGTGTAATCGAACATCTTCTCGGACTGGGGGTAGACCAGTTCCTTGGCGGACAGTCGCGTGTTGAGAAAATCGAGCTCGGGAAACTGCCCCGCTTCGAGCTGCCGGAACTGGTGAAACGGCCCCTCGCTGACGGGGCCGAACAGCCGGTAGCTGTCCCTGGCCTTTTCCACTCCCGCTTCCCACTGCGCTTTTTCGATGAGAATGACCTTCATAAGTTTCGCCCTTTAAATCGTTGCCGGTAAAGTTATCCGCTTCTCATGTCGCTCGGTATCGGCCGAGGCCGCCGACGCAGCCCGCCACCCATCTCTATTTGATGAAATCATCCGGGTCGTCGGGGCTGTAGGCGTCCAATGGCGGCCGGTCATCGGTGGTCAGGCCGGCTTCCCACCCGAATTTCTCCAGGCAGTCTTTTTCCAGTTTCCGGGTGAACACCCGCATGTTGATCCCCACCGGACAGGCCCGTTCGCAGGCCCCGCAGTCCGTGCAGCGACCCGCACAGTGATAGGCCCTCAGGAAATGAAAAGTGCGCACATCGATGGGGTCCTGGCTCTTGCCCACCCACTGGGGCCGCGACTCGTCCACGAAACAGGTGGGGCAGTAGCACAGCGGGCAGGCATTGCGGCAGGCATAGCAGCGGATGCATTCACTGAGCAGATCATCGAAAAATGCCCATTTCTGCTCCGGCTCCAGGGCTTCTATCCGGCGCACATCCGCATAGCGGTCCACGTCTTTCTGTTCCGGAACCTCCTCACCCACCAGCTCATCGTGGATAACCGGGTTGCGGTGGATACAAACCTCACAGTTCTGCTGCAGCACCTCCTGGCGGTTCAGGACTTTCTCGAAGCCCTCGCCGCGCACCTTGACGTTGTGGCCGTCTTCAACCGCTTCGCGGATTTCGCCTTCAGCGGCGGCAGCCACCTTGCGCCGATCGATCATGCCGGTGCAGGGCACACCGATGATAAACAGCTGGTCCCGGTTGATCTTGTTTTCCACGATGTGGGTGACGATGTTGCGCGAATCGCATCCCTTGGCCACGATGCCAATCTTTTCCTTGCGGCCCGTCAGGTAGTTGGCCAGGTTGATGCCGCAGTTGCCATCCCAGATGAGTTTTTCGACATCGGCGGCGTCTTTGACGAAGCAGGGTTCGTTCATCATGGGAACCGTGCCCTTGCGGAAACCGATCACCATGTCGACCGTGCACTCTTTCAGGAGCCTTGCGGCAATTTCCCTTATCTTGTCGGTATATTCCAGCATATCAAGCCACCTTGGCCTCACGTTTGACAAAATGTGTGTTCGGTCCGAGAGCCTTGACGGTTTCCGTCACTTCTCTGACCACCTGGACAAACTTGGTCGCTTCGGCCGAGGACACCCAGGAAAACTGAATCCGCCCCGGTTCGATGCCCATATGTTCCATCAGGTTCTGAAAAAGGACAAACTTGCGTCGTGCGTAGTAATTACCTTCCAGGTAATGGCATTCTCCGGGATGTCACCCGGACACCCACACGCCGTCGGCGCCCTCGCGCAGTGCGGCCAGGAAAAACTTGGGATCCATCCGCCCCGTACAGGGGATGCGCACTACGCGAATATTGGGCGGATACTCCATCCGGCTTACCCCGGCCAGGTCAGCAGCCCCGTAACTGCACCAGTTGCACAGAAAACTAACGATTTTCGGTTCCCATTCGCCCATGTAATGTCTCCTTGCCTCCCTGCTACCCACTTGGTTGTAAAAAATGCCGCCCTTGCGGCCCTCAGACGGCCTCTTCGCTGAGGGCGAAAAGCTGTGCGAAAATCTGATCGTTGTCAAAGCCCTTCAAATGAATCGCACCCGAACGGCAGGAAGCCACGCACAGCCCGCAGCCCTTGCAGAGCACGGGGTTGATTTCCGCCTTGCCGGCAAAGGGCCCCTCGGCGGTAAAAGACGGGGCCGAGTAAGGGCAGACGGCCACGCATACCCCGCAACTGCTGCAGAAGAAAGGATTGGTCTGCGCAATGGTTCCACTGGTGTATATTTTGCCCCGCGACAACAGGGTCACCGCCCGGGATGCCGCCGCCCGGCCCTGGGCCATGGATTCATCGATGGGTTTCGGGTAATGGGCCAGGCCGCAGAGGAAAACCCCGTCGGTGGCAAACTCTGACGGCCCCAGCTTGGCATGCTTTTCCACAAAGAAACCGTCGTCGTTCAGCGGAACCTTGAAAAGCTGCGCCAATTTTTCATCGGCAGCGGGAACCACCGCCGATGCCAGGCTGAGCAGATCGGTTTCGATCACCACCGGCCGCCCCAGGACGTGGTCCATGACGCTGACCCTCACCTTATCTTCGGCCACCGTCACCTGCGGCTTGTTTTCGAGACGGTAGCGGATAAAAATCACACCGGCCTCGCGCGCCTCCTTGTACAGGTACTCGCGCTCTCCGTAAGTCCGGATGTCACGGTAGAGGATATAGACGTTCATGTCCGCATTGCGCCGCTTGAGCTCGAGGGCGTTGTCGATGGAGTGGGTGCAGCAAACCCGTGAGCAGTAAGGCCGCTGCGGCTCCCGGGATCCCACGCACTGGATGAACACCGCTGTCTCGAGGGTCTCGAGTTCAGGGGCATCGTCGATCAGTTTACGATCGAGTTCCAGGCTGGTGACGATGCGCGGGTCGCTGCCGTAGGCGTATTCATCGGGTTTCAGGGGTTCGGCACCGGTCGCCATGACCACGGCACCGTGTTCGAGCACCTCTTCGGTGTCCCCGCTCACCAGGGTGGATTTGAAGTTGCCGACAAAACCCTCCACCTCCTTCAGGGTGGTTTCCAGGTGAAGATGAATGTTCTCTTCTTTTTCCACATCGGCGATCAGCCCGGCCAGCTCCCGCTGAACATCCTGTCCACCGGTGGTGCGGTACAGGTTTCGGGCGTTTCCGCCAAGTTGGGCCCTCTTTTCGATGACATGGGTTTCGTAACCCTGGCGCGCCAGGCTCTGGGCAGCCGACAGGCCCGACAGGCCGCCGCCGACCACCATGGCCACCGGCCGCACGTCCAGTTCCGCCTCTCGGAGCGGTTCCGTCAGGGCCACCTTGGAAACCGCCATACGCACCAGATCCTTGGCCTTCTGGGTGGCCCGATCCGGATTGTTCTTGTGCACCCACGAATCCTGGTTGCGGATGTTGGCCATCTCGAACAGGTACTTGTTGAGCCCCGCCTTGCTCATGGTTTCCTGGAACAGGGGCTCATGGGTTTTGGGCGTACAGGCCGCCACCACCACGCGGTTCAGGTTTTTCTCCTTGATGATCTGCGTCATGGTATCCTGGGTGTCCTGCGAACAGGTGTACATGTTGTCGGTCACATACTCCACATAGGGCAGAGAGGCGGCATAGTCCCTCACGGCCGGAACATCCACGACACCCGAAATATTGATACCGCAGTTGCAGACAAAGACGCCGATGCGGGGCCGCTCGCCGGTCACATCGACTTCGGGAACCACCTCTTCGGATCTGGTGAGCGTATCGCGCGCTTCGCTCAGGATCTCACCGGCGGCCGCGGCGGCGGCGCTGGCATCCACCACCGACTGGGGGATATCCTTGGGTCCCTGAAAAGCGCCGCAGGTGAAGACCCCGTCCACCGATGTGCTCACCGGTGAGAAGTCATCCGTTTTGGCAAAATTGCCGGGCGTCAGCTCAACCCCCAGCCGGTTCGCCAGGGCGGCCACTTGCGCAGACGTCTCCAGACCGACGGAGAGTACGATCATGTCAAATACCTCGGTAACGGTCTGGCCGTCTTCGGTGATGTACCGCAGCGAGAGGTCATCCGACCCCGGTACCGGGTCGATGGTATGCACCCGGCTGCGGATGAAACGCACGCCGGTCTTCTCCCGGGCGTTGTCGTAGAATCTTTCAAAATCCTTGCCGTGGGTGCGCATATCCATGAAAAAGATGGCACATTCCAGGTCGTCGCCGGCATGTTCCTTGGCGATCACGGCCTCCTTGATGGCGTACATGCAGCACACCGAGGAACAGTAGGCGTTGTCGCAGCGGTTCATATCCCGCGATCCCACACACTGGAACCAGGCGATCTTCTTGGGTTCGGCGTGGTCCGAGGGCCGCACCAAATGGCCGGCCGTGGGTCCGGAGGCCGACAAGATGCGCTCCATCTCCATGGAGGTGATCACGTTGGGATGGGAAGCATAGCTGTAACTGTCGAATCCGGAGGGGTTGAAGGGCTCGAATCCCGGAGACAGAATGACCGATCCGACTTCGATCTCTTCGGTTTCGGGCTGCTGGGCATGGGTTTCGAGGGTAATGGCCTGAACCCCGCAGGCCTGAACGCACTGGTAACACTCGCAGCAGTAGCCGCAGTTCAGACACCGGTGAGCCTCCTGCTGACCAACCTCTTCAGGGTATCCCAGCTCCACCTCTTTGAAATTGCCCCGGCGTTCCTCGAGGGGCAGCTCCGGCATTTTGGCCCGGGACTGCCACGGCATTTCCTCCGGGATGGGCCGGTAGTCGGGATTTTCGTTGGTGATGGCTTCCCGCCCTTCCGCCATGTCACGGCCATCGAAATAGCGCACCATGGACTCTGCCGCCTCGCGGCCGGCGGCAATGGCACCGATGGCGACCCATGGCCCGGTCTGCAGGTCACCGCCGGCGAAAACCCCCTCCCGGCTGGTGGCGTAAGTCACCGGGTCGACTTCCACGGTTCCCCAGCGGGTAAAATCAAGACCGGTCACGTCCTCTATGGCGGACAGATCCGGCCGCTGTCCAATGGCCGGAATCAACTGGTCGATTTCGATGTCGTATTCGCTGCCGGGGATCGGAATGGGCCGTCTGCGGCCGGAAGAGTCCGCCTCGCCCAGTTCCATGCGGATGCACCGCAGGCCAACCACTTTGCCATCGGCGGTGAGCACTTCCTGGGGCGCCGAAAGATAGGTCAGCTGCGTACCCTCGGCCTCGGCCGCCTGAATCTCCTCCTCCCAGGCAGGCATCTCGGCACGCGTCCGGCGGTAGATGATGCTGACCTCCTCGGCACCCAGACGACTGGCCGCCCGGGCCACGTCGATGGCCACGTTGCCGCCCCCGATAATCGCCACTTTTTTGCCCACCGGGGCCTTGCCCGTCAGGTTGACTTCCCTTAAAAAATCGACTCCCTGGCGGACGCCTTCGGCCTTTTCACCGGGGATGCCCAGGGTCATGCCGCGATGGGCACCCAAGGCCAGGTACACGGCCTGGTGTTTTTCCAGCAGGTCATCCAGCGTCAGATCGGGCCCCATGGGCGTATTGGTTTTGATTTCCACCCCCAGGTTGGTGATCAGCTCGATCTCCTGGTCCAGGATGTCGGGCGGCAGGCGGTGGTCGGGGATGCCCACCCGCAGCATGCCGCCGGCTTTGGGCAGGGCTTCAAAGATGGTCGACCGCACACCCTTGCGCGCCAGATGGTAGGCGGCCGACAGGCCGGCGGGACCCGACCCGATGATGGCCACCGTTTCTTTCCGCGGCGGCAGGCAGTCGATCTGAACATCCCGGGGGTCGAACTGGTCGGACGCCAGCCTTTTCAAGTCGCGAATGGCAACGGGCTCATCGACCTGGCAGCGACGGCAGGCATCTTCACATCCATGGGGGCAGATGCGCCCCAGAACACCCGGCAACGGGAGCTCTTCCATGATGATTTCCAGCGCTTCCCTGTACTTGCCGGCACCCACCATCTGCACATATCCCTGAACATTGAGTCCGGCCGGGCACGCCAGCCGGCAGGGGGCCTTATCGGTCTTCTGGATGGCGAAGGCGCCGGGAATGGCCTGGGCGTATTTTTTATACGTCGCTTTCCGGGTGCTCATGCCCTGGTCGTACTCATTGGGAAGAACCACCGGGCAGACTTCGGCGCAGTCTCCACAGGAAGTGCACTTGGCAGGATCGATATAGCGGGGAGTTTTATGGATGGTTACCTTGAAATTACCCTGGGCGCCCTCTATCTTGTCCACTTCCGCGCAGGTAATCAGGTTGATGTTCAAGTGCCGGCCGAACTCGACCAGTTTCGGTGAGATAATTCACATCGCGCAGTCATTGGTGGGAAAGGTCTTGTCCAGTTCACTCATCACGCCGCCGATGGCGGACGATTTTTCGACGACATGAACGTAGTATCCGGAGTCCGCCAGATCCAAAGCTGCCTGCATCCCGGCAATCCCACCGCCAACAACCATCACGGAACCAATGACCTTGCCTGCCATGAAACACCCCTTCTCTTTGAAACGGTTAGGATAAGGTAGGGAAGATGCCTTCCGCCCTGTAAGTATGTAACAAAGAGATGTTCTTACCTATTTTTCAGCATTTTTGTCAAGCCCAAACTGACGTCCAATCAGGGCAATCGCAAGTAGCTGTCGGCATGCTTACTGCAATGGCCTTTCATTGTCCGGGTCCAACCACGCGGGAGGGGCGGGCAGGCT
>CAYUAQ010000059.1:0-25394 GCA_964442705.1 uncultured Desulfobacteraceae bacterium | reverse complement strand
GGGTAGAATTCGTCGTATTTGCGCGGACCGATATCGGAGATCCGGTCTTCCATCGGTTTGTCGGGATTGTATCCGGAAGAAATAAATGCCATGGTGTGCCCCTCCTATCTCTGGTGGTATTTTCTGAATTCGGTGATGTCGCGCTTGAAGCCGCCGGGAACCTCTTCTTCTTTCCAGAAGATGTAGGGGTTGGCACGCGGTTCCTGTACCATGCGCGGATCGGCGTCGAATCCGAGAATGTCGAGCAGCTTCTGAAAGCCCTGGCGTTTCATCAGTTCACCCAGGCGCTCGCGGTTTTTGCCCTCTTCCATCCACCAATCCCAGATGGGTTCGATGACGGTTTCCTTGATCTCGGTGTAGGGTGGCTCGACTTTAATGAACGGCACGATGAGCGATCCCATTTGGGCGCCGTCGAGGATGGGCGCCTTGGCGCCGGCCAGAATGGTGACACCCCTGTCATCACCGATATGCAGGGCACGCGGCATGACGTTGATGCAGTGCATGCAGCGGTTGCACTCCTTGTTGTCGATCATCAGCTTGCCGTCTTCCATCCACATGCACTCGGTGGGGCAGTTGTCGATGACTTCCTTCTGGATGTCGAAGGGGCCCCAGTCACGCCCCGAGTGGGCGCCGGCATTGGGCGGAATTTCCCCGCCGATGTAAGCGGCCACGGCCTCGTGGTCGATCTTGATGTCATCGCGCCAGGTGCCGATGAAGGACAGGTCGGAACGGGCAATGGAGGCTACGCAACAGTTGGGGCAGCCGTCGAATTTGAACTTGAATTTGTAAGGGAAAGCCGGGCGGTGCAGTTCGTCCTGGTATTCCTGGGTCAGATCATAGCACAGGGCCTGAGTGTCGTAACAGGCGAATTCACAGCGGGCCTGTCCCACGCAGTCCGCCGGGGTCCGCAGGTTGGATCCGGAGCCGCCCAGGTCCTGGTTATATTTGTGGGTCATTTCATAGAAGATCTCTTCCAGCTGGGGGGTGGTGGTGCCCAGGAAGATGATGTCGCCGGTGGAGCCGTGCATGTTGGTGATGCCGCTGCCGCGGAAGTCCCACAGATCGCAGAGCTGTCGGAGATACTCGGCCTTGTAGAACTTGGCACCGGGCTGGTTGACGCGCATGGTGTGAAAGTGGGCCACGCCGGGGAACTGTTCGGGCTGGTCGCAGTACCGGCCGATGACGCCGCCGCCGTAACCGAAGACGCCCACGATGCCGCCGTGTTTCCAGTGGGTCCGGCCGTGCTTGTAGGAGAGCTCGAGGACGCCCAGGAGGTCTTCGACCACGTCCTGGGGAATCTGAAATTCAACGTTGGCTTCGTTCTTCGCCCTAACTTCCGCTTGCTGTTTCAGGTCGGACACGAAACTCGGCCACGGCCCGGATTCCAGCTGGTCCAACATAGGGGTTGCATGTTTTGCCATCTTTTACCTCCATTCGGTTATAAATTGCCTCCCTAACAATCAAAAACAATGGTTCTTCCCCTCAGGGCTACCGGCGGTCACCTCCTCTCATGCTTGAACTTTTCCTGTTTATATAAAGACGTGGTTGTTACTGTGCGGCATCAAGAAACTAGATATAGAATTTATCGGCCATCTTGTCAATAAAAAAGGACGGTTGCGGAGTTGGACCAGGAAGCGGGTGCCGGCAGGGCGCCAGCCCCATCATCTTGTGGGGCGGATGTTTGCACTCCCACTATGTTGTGGGGAAATGGTGAGAAACATGCAAACGGCCGGACAGCGGGGATTGGACACCCTGCTGCGTCCGCCGGCAAGTGCCGCTCAGCGGGGCCGAAGGGCTGCATGCAGCAGACGGGAGTGCCTTTCCAGGTGGGGTTTGACCAGGGCTTTTTCTTGGGGCGCAAGATGGACCTCCACCAGCTGGCGGCACAGCGACAGAAGGTCCGCCGCTTCCACCGCCGAGAGATAGGCCCCAAAGACTTCTACCGCCTTGGCGGGTATGCCGCGTTGCCGGCATCCGGTCGCCAGTCCGTCGAAAAAGCCCTGCACCGTGGCCGGTACTACGGCGTCGTCTATCCAGACCAGGTCGCCGACTCCCTTCAGCCGGTCGATGCGCATGCGGATGGAAAGCTGCAGGAGGAAGACCAGCAGCGCTTCGAGGATCAGACGTCGGCGGTCGGCGGAAGAATCATCCGTTGGCGGCTGAAAGAGCGGTACGTAGGATCTTACCGAAATCAGCCGTACCGTGATGTCGCGGTTTTCCTGTCTGACGACGAAATCGCCGGCGGCGTGGTGCCACGGGTGTACATGTTCGAAGGTTTCCGGATGATAGCAGGTCGCCAGGATGGCGGCCGCCTGACGGTAGATTTCCCCCACCGGGTCGCCGCAAAGGGTGCGGTCCCGGCTGTCGGGGTCCCATATGATAATGGCGGGTTCCCGGTCGCCGGTGGACCGGCGGGCATGGAACTCGCAGAAACCGGCCAGCCATTCGGCCAGAAACATGGCCGCGGGAAAAGGCGTGCCCACCTCTCCCCGGCCATAGACCCGGGGCAGAAAGCCCAGGGGAAGCTCCCGTCCGAGTCTTTCCAGGGCCCGGTACTCGGTTTCCAGCTGTGTCAGGCCGACCTTGGAAACGGCTACGTTGAGCACGAAAGGCACCCGTTTTTCGCCGATGAGGGCCTCTAGGCGGCAGGGATGGTAAAATTCGCCGTGTTTGATGAGAAGGACGTCCAGCGCCCCGATATCTCCTGGATGCACCTGCCTTCCAAGGTGCCGGCAGAGGGCCTGCCTGAGCACGGCAAGTCCCCTGTCGGCCTGAAAAAACGACTGCACCGCCCCGAAAAGATGGCCGCAGGTGGGAGCGTCGACGGCGGCCTCTCTGCGGACGGGGACGCTTGTTGCCGGAGTCGTTTGGCGTGCCTGTCCCGAGTTCTTCGGGCCGCAGGCAAAAGCCGCACGCTGCAGTGGCAGCGGGCGACGCCAGCGGTCATCGCCGGGCGTCACCGGCTGACGACGGCTGGCGAGGAAAAAAGAAAAAACCTCCGGTTTCAGCAGACTAGCGATAAGCTTCCAGCTCTTTCAGGATTTCAGGCGCCACTTCGTATCCCAGTTCCACGGCCTTGTCGGCATGTTCGAGGGCCTTACCGTGCTCCCCCTTTTCCAGGTAGGCGATAGCCAGGTTGTTGTGGGCGATGGCAAACTCGGGCTGCAGCTCGACGACCTTCAGGTTGGTGGCGATGCTGTCTTCCACGCGGCCCTTGAGCAGGTAGGCATTGGCCAGGGTGGTCAGCGCCTGCACGAAACGGAAATTGAAATAGGTGGCTCTTTCCAGGGCCTTGATGGCTTCATCCAGGTTGCCCTTCTGCATGTACACGAAACCGATGTTGCCGTACCCCTCCGAAAAGCCGGGCCGGGTTTTTACGGCCAGCTTGTTGTACTCCAGGCAGCCGTCCAGATCACCGCGCTGCAGGCAGATGCCGCCCAGCTGAACGTAGGCCTCGGCCAGTGTCGGGCTGCAGTCCAAGGCCTCCTGCAGCTCCTTTTCGGCTTCGTCATATTTTTTCAGGCCCATAAGGGCCACGGCCAGGTTGTAGTGGGACGTACCGCATTCCGGGTTGGCGGCGATGGCGGCCCGCTGCTGGGCGATGTATTCATCCACATTTTTGGCTTTGGGCGATTTTTGCATGTGTAATCGACTCCCCCTGTTTTTTAAAATTTCGCAGTTTAGATGCCAAGGGGAAAAAAGTCAATTAAAAAGAGGGGATATTTTTCTTGACAGAGCGGGTCTTATTTTTTTACCAAAGATAAAAAGAGACAGCACGTAAAAGGAGAGGCGACATGGGTATGCTTAAAGGATCTCATACGGCACTGGTAACCCCTTTTGAGGGGAATGCCATTGATTACGACGGACTGGAACGATTGGTGGATTTCCAGATCGCCAATGGTATCGACGGGATACTGGCCGTCGGTACCACCGGGGAGAGCCCCACCCTGACCTGGGAGGAGCACATTCGGGTCATTGAATTCGTGGCGCGGAAAACCCGCGACAAATGCCTGTGCATCGCCGGTACGGGCAGTAACAACACCAGCGAGACCCTGGAGGGCACCCGGCATGCGGCCGACGCCGGGGTGGAGGCCGTGCTGCTGGTCGATCCTTACTACAACGGCCCCAGTTCCCTGGAAATCCGGCGGGAGTACGTGGAGCCGGTGGCCAACGCCTTTCCGGGCGTGGAGGTCATCCCTTACGTCATCCCGGGACGTACCGGCGCCCAGCTGCTGCCCGAGGACCTGGCCCTGCTCAACGAGCGCTGCCCCAACGTCAACACCGTCAAGGAGGCCACCGGCAATGTCGACAACATGCGGCGCACACGGACCTGCTGCGGACCGGATTTCACCATTTTGTCGGGCGACGACGGGATCACCTATACGATCATGACCGACCCGGAGGTGGCCGCCGCCGGCGTGATCTCCGTGATCTCCAACGTGGCACCGGCCGCCGTGGTCAAGATGGTGCGTCTGCTCGACGACGGACAACAGGATGCCGCCCGTGAGCTGGCCTCGGCCCTGGACCCCCTGTTTGGCCTGGTGACGGTGAAGACCACCGAAACGACTCCCCATGGCGAGGTGGCCTGCCGGGCCCGCAACCCCCTGGGGGTCAAGACACTGATGACGATACTGGGCATGCCATCGGGCGGGTGCCGTCAGCCGCTGGGCAAGATGAGCCGCAAAGGGCTGGACACGGTCCTGGCCGCCGCCCGCCGGACCCAGGCCGAGCATCCGGAAATACTGGCGCCGGTGGCCGAGTTTTTCGGCGTCGACATCCAGGAGCGGCTGGAAAACCCGGATTACCAGGAAGGGCTCTGCTACGGCAGCTACTAGGAGAGGCGTGCCTGCCCGCAAAGCCTCCGGGTCATCTCAAAAAAAAAGTGCCTGTCCGCAGATATGCGGACAGGCGCTTTGCGTTATAGTTAAAATTCCCCCTGCCCGGCGGGCGGTTCGGCGTTGTGGGCGCGCGCGGCCTGTTTCAGAAGGTCGGTTTTAAACAGGACTTCCTTGAGCCAGCGCAGGCCGAACTGCAGCAGCTCGATCTCGTCGCCCTTTATTTTTTCCAGGGTGGCTTCATCGGCTGGGTAGCGTTCCAGGAAGGTGCTCTCAAAGACAAAGCGCCGGAACTTGTCGATGTCGTAGCTGGCCGTGAAGAACATCTGCTTGGCCTGCTCGGTCATGTGGAGGTGGGCGGGAAAGGAGCGTTTCCTTACCAGCAGATCGGTCCACTCGGCGTTGATCTGATCGCGAAAATCCACGCCCTGATCCTGGCGCCACTCGGCCACGGTCCACTCCTTGGGTTCCTCGAAACCCCGGCAGTGGGGTTCTCTGACCATGAAATAAAAGCCCTCTCCCTCCACGTTGCTCAGGTGGGTCATGGTGGCGACGCCCAGCGGGTAGTAGCGGCAGGTGGTGGGCCGGTCGGCGTACACGATGCACCCGTCGTCCCGCACGAAAGGGCAGGATTTCTGTTCGTCGTCCATCATTTTCAGGATGACCACCGGCAGGTCGGTCTTTTCCAGCAGCTGCGGTTCGGTGTAGACGGCCAGGAACTCGTCCGATGAGAGCTCCAGGCGGTTTTTGAGCAGGATGATGTCGTAAGGGGTCAGCATGATACGGATACCCCGGCAGCAGCGCGTGAAACACGACACGCCCGGATGGCAGCGGAACCGAAAGCGGCTGTCGGGCGTCAGCTGGGTCGGTTCCACCATGGCCTGTGGGGCAGACGCGTTGTCGTTCATGAAATTGTCCTTTGCGGAAGAAAATGAAAAAGAAGCCCAATTAATCAGAATCTATCAGATTACTCGATGGGAAGATGGTTTGTCAATCTATTGCTTTTTTTAAACCATCTTCAGGATTGGCTTTTTCCTTTGAAGGTCATGGCGATCAAGCCGAGCAATGCCGTGCCGGCCATGAGAATAACGCTGATGGCATTGATTTCCGGCGTTATGGAAAAACGCAATTTTGAGAAAAGGAAGATCGGCAACGTGGGTTTATGTCCGATCAGAAAAAGCGTGGTGGAAAAATTTTCAAAAGAAAGCAGGAAAGACAGAATGGCGGCGCTCAACAGGGCGGGGAAAAGATACGGTATGGTCACGCTGAAAATCGCCCCCCAGCGGCTCGATCCCAGATCCATGGCAGCCTCTTCCTGTTCCTGAGGGAATTTTTGCAACCGGGCACTGATGATGAGGGTGGCAATGGTGCCGATGAAACTGAACTGGCCCAGCACAACCAGCAGTGTGCCCGGTCGCAGGGCGCGGACAATTCCATGGGCCATGTCCGGTCCCAAAGCAGATTTAAGGCTACCGGCTATACCATGGAAAAACACAAGGATAGAAATACCCAGAATGACACCTGGAATCACCAGGGGGGCAATGATGGCGTAATACAGTGCATTTTTAGCCCGGAAATTTTCGCGCACGAATAAAAAGGAACTGGTAGTGCCGGCAATCAGGCTTAAGAGGGTCACAAAAAAAGCTACTTTCAGGCTGGTTGCGATGGCCGAAAGCATGCGGGCATCGTTGAAAACACCCACATAACCTTCCGCCGTACTGTAGAACCAGTTCAGCGTGGCTCCCTGCCAGGGGAAAGAGGGTATTTCGCTGTCATTAAAAGCCAGAATACCGTTGATGACCAGGGGGACAAACAGGAAGAAAATGAAGGCCAACATGTAGAGGAAATATAAATTTTGAAGGAGCGTGGAACTTCCCGGTTTTTTGCTCATTTGACCACCTCGGTAAGTTTCTGGCCGCTGAGCTTGAGGCCTAGCCACACCAACAGGCTGCTTAGAAGCAGCAGCAGGAAACCAAACGCAGCCCCCTGGTTCCAGTTCCAGGATATGATGAACTGGTTATAAATAGTTTCGGTGAAATACAGGCTGTTTTTGCCGCCCATGAGGGTGGGTGTCAGGTAATTTCCCAGAGACAGCATGAAAACGATGATGCAGCCGGAGGTGACGCCGGGCAGACTGTGGGGCCAGATGATCTCCCACAAAATGGTCCAACGGCTCGCTCCCAGATCCTGGGCGGCTTCAATCATGGCATCGTCCAATCCGTCCAGAACACCGTATATGGGAAGCAGCATGAAGAGCATGGAGGCATAGACCAGGCCCACGAATATGGCATAATCGTTATAGAGCATTTCAATGGGCTGGGAGAGAATGCCGAGTTTGAGCAGGAACCAGTTGATGACACCGGTTTCTCGCAACATGATCATCCAGCTGTAAGTCCGGACGAGCTCGCTGATCCAGAAGGGAAGCACCACCAGCAGAATCAACCCCAGCTGCCAGCGCCCCTTGGCTATTTTAGCCAAGAAAAAAGCAGTCGGAAAACAGATCGCGAGGGTAAAGAAAGTGGTCAGCATGGCGTATATGGCGGTGCGAAGAAAGATGCGCCAGTACAGCGGCTCCGAAAAAAAGCGGATATAATTGCCCAGATAAAAGCCCTCTTCCGGATGGCGGTTTTTAATAAAGGACATAAAAAAAAGCTGCGCGTGGGGTAACACGAGCAGCCCTAAAATCCATAACAGCAGTGGAATCAGGCAGACCACCCTGAACCAGGGAAAGGGTTTGGCGTTTTTTGACGCTCTGTCTCCAGCTAATCCGGCATCGTGATATCCCTTGCTTTTTCCCATGGTGCTACTCCCCGCCTACGCTCATTTCGATATCGGCCAGTTCGTCTGTCGAAAAGCAGAGGGTGTCCTCGTACGACCAGAGCAGTTGCACCGGCTCTTGCTTTGCAAAGGCCTGCAGGTGGGATGCCTGCGGTATCATCACCTTGACGGAATGCCCCTCTACAAGCTCGACAAGATATTGATACATGGCGCCCTCAAATATGACGGTGCTGACCCTGCCGGAAAAAGACTGGTAACCCTCGGGAATCTCGCTGCCCGGCGACTTCATCATGATGTTTTGGGGGCGGACAAATACCAGGGCTTCGTCTTTTCCCTCAAGTTCTTCCCGGGCGACGCCTTCTATTTCCAGAGGTCCGACACCTACTTTCAAGCGTTTGCCGCTGCGCGATAAAATTTTGCCGTGCAGGCGGTTTGATTCACCCACAAAGGCCGCCACAAACGAAGTGGCCGGCAAATTGTAAAGCTCGTCCGGGGGGCCTATCTGCTCGATGCGGCCTTTGAGCATCACGGCGACGTGATCGCTCATGGTCATGGCTTCCCCCTGGTCGTGAGTGATATAAATAAAGGTCGTCCCCACCCTGTTTTGCAGCTTTTTAAGTTCTATCTTCATGTGTTCGCGGAGCTTTAAATCCAGGGCCCCCAACGGTTCATCCAGAAGCAGCACGGTGGGCTCCAGAACAAGACAGCGGGCAATGGCGACACGCTGCTTCTGGCCCCCTGAAAGCTGATGAATGGCCTTTTTCTCGAATCCGGGCAGACCGACCCGCTCCAGTATGTTTGTGACCCGCTGCCGGGTTTCTGCTTTGGAAACGCTGCGCCGCTTCAGGCCAAAGGCCACATTTTCGTAAACCGACTTGAGAGGAAAGAGTGCCAGATTCTGGAACACGAGGTTGGTTCGCCGTTTATTGGGAGGAATGTCATTGGCCCGCTGGCCACCGATAAAGACGTCTCCTCTGGTAGGCGTTTCGAAACCGGATATCATGCGCAAAATGGTAGTTTTGCCGCACCCGGAGGGGCCCAGCAGCGAAAAAAAGGCTCCCCGCCGCACCGAAAAAGAAACGTTGTCTACGGCTGTAAAATTTCCGAACTCCTTCGTGAGATTCCTGACCTGGACGTCAATTTCATTTACTGTCATGGGGCGTAACCCTTGGAAACGGAGTAAAAGAACGCACTGGCCACCGAAAGCCGGGCTTCGGTGACCAGTGCCCATCACGCCGCCGGTTTATCTGGCGGCTTTGAGCTTTTCCTCGGCTTGGGCCCTGAGTTCATTGACGAAGGCCGGAATGGTGGGATACCAGTTGATGTTATCGATGGCTTTCGGTGGAAAGCTCTCCTCGATGAGCTTCTTCTGATCCGCCGCAATATACTTGGTGGAACCCTGGACGGCGGAGAGAAAACCCCCCTTGCTAATCATCTCGCCGGCACGTTCGGGAGTCATCACGAAATTGATCCACTTGTAAGCGGCGTCCAGGTTCTCCGCTCCGGCCGAGATGGCGATGGTGTCGATCCAGCCGAGGGCGCCCTCTTTGGGAGCGACAAACTTGATATGCGGGTGTTTTTTGCTCAACAGCCAGCCGGTGCCGTCCCATCCCTGGGAAATCCAGCACTCCTCCTTGGCCATCAGGTCGATGTTTTCCTGCCGGGTGGTCCAGTAGGTTTTGATGCATTTTTTCTTCGAAATCAGGAAGTCTGTGACCTTGTCCAACATTTCTTTGAATTTTCCCTCGTCATTGTAAAGGGCGAAAACATCATACCCGAGACCATATCCGGCACCGGCGAAAGTCGGCCAGCGGAAACGGGTGGTGGCCCGGCCGCACCATTTTTCATCATAAATATCCAGATAGGAATATTCTTTTTTATTGATTTTTTTCGTATTGACGATGATGCCCGAAGTGCCCCAGGTGTAAGGAAGACAATAGGTCTTGCCGTCTATTGTAGAGGCCTTTTTAACGGAATCCAGCATGGAAGGGACGATGTTTTTGAGTGTCGTTACTTTTCCGAAGTCGATGGGACGATAAATCTGGAAATTTTTTTGCGCTTCGGAAACGTTGTCAATGGAGGGCTGGGCAATATCATACCCCTCCCCACCAGTGGCCCGCATTTTGCTGATCAGTTCGTCATTGTTGGCGATGTAAGTCACTTCAACCTTGATACCCGTTTCCTTCTGGAAATCGGCGAGCATTTTATCGGTCACATAGCCTTCCCAGGTGATCAGGGACAGGGTTTTGGAGCCGGCCACGGCCGGCAGGTTAGCTCCTATCAGGCATACGGCCACCAGACCAATCATCGCAGCTTTCAACAATTTGTTCATGGGTTCCTCCTCCTTCTTGGGTTTGCAAGGTTGTTGGGTTGATATACGACAAGCCTTGGGAAAGCGTTGTTTAATACGCCCGGCCTATGAAACAGGTGCACCCGGCAGTTTCGGTCACCCGATGGAAAAATTGATATCAGCCTTGGTTTTACCGCTTCGACCGGTATCCAGGTCATGTCCGGCAATCGCGTTTTCGCAGGCCTGTCTGCTGATTTTGCCGGTGTAATAGTCATATGCCGCCAGAATCATATCGGTTCCCATGGACAGGCTGCGGTCCATGAGGTTGTCCAGGGTGGTTTCTCTTTTTTCACCGGAAAAAAGGTCTCTGTATTGTATCTTCCGGGGTAACGCCGTTCGGTCGAAATCAAGGTTGGCATAAAATCCGCCAATATATTTTCTGTCTACGAATCCGGCACCGGTGGCCATTCGATAAACCCAGTAGAAAAAGCGGCTGTTCACTCGCCTGAAAAACGATATTTGGCGTTTCAGAGCGGCCATAACAGCCTCCTCGGGAACATCTAAAACGGAGGGGATAAGCAGGTCCCGAACGATGTCCGGGTTTATGGTCCGCTCCAAGTAAAACCTATTGTTGAAGTGTTTGTCAATGAATGTTTCATAATGCCAGTGAAGGTAGGAACTGTTCGATGCCCGGGTAGGGCTTTGCTGGGGCAGGTAGCCTGAAAAATAGACCACCAGCGGGTGGAAAACGATGTCCAGGGCCATGTGGGTGAGATAGCCGCAGATGAAAACAAAGTTGCTGTCGTCCCGCGTCCGGATGACTCGCTCCAGAACATCAAACACTACCTTATTGGTCGGGATGCCGGTCTCGCCGTGCAGGAAATCAGATATGTTTCTTATCTCCGGGTTCCTGCTGTAAGAGCAGGTGTCCGGGAAAACGGCTCCCAGGTGATAAAAGTCCGATCTTTTTGAAATGAGGTTTTCAAGTGCCTGGTTGCCGAGTTGGGCCCTGATCTTGTCGGCGGCCCAAAGGTGAGTGTTCTCGTATGCCATGTTCGATCGTCTGATACGCCAATTATGCGATATAAGGATATTTTTTTGATATATATTTCGCGTTGCGTAAAATGTCAAGTAATTTTTTCTGTTTCTCTTAATTTCTTTTGTTGACATTGGCGTTGGTTTGTTGGAAAGAAAATAGTTAAACTATCTTCCATCTTGCCGCCGACGCATTCAGGGGTGGTTGGCGACATACGTCCGCCGGTTTCACGATGTGTTCATGCATGGACAGAAAGGAGGCAACATGGCCCGCATGCTCGCAAGGGGGTTTACGTCATAAGTTTCTTCTACCCGGTGGTCCCCATGGGAAAAGCGCGCATCCGATCTCAAATCAGCGTTTTGCATACCCGCGAGGACCTCGATTTTGCCATAGGCCACTTCAGCGTGGTGAAAAGCGAACTGGGCCTTTGAACCTTGACCTTGGTTTTCCGCTATCGATTATGGCTAAAACAGAAAAGTACCTGCCCGACGATATTGACCGGCAAATCATCGGTGAACTTCAAAAAAACGGCCGGGCATCATTCAAAGAGATAGCCCGTAAACTGAACCGTTCCGATGGGACCATTCGGTTGAGGGTGGAGAAGATGATAGCCGAGAGGTTGCTGGTCATCAAGGCCCAGGTGGATCCGCTCTATTTTGAAAACAGCATCGTTGCACTGATAGGCATGAACCTGGCAAAAAGGGATCATCGCCAGGTTATGGAAAAGATCGCCCAGCTGAAGGGCGTCAGATCGGTGATCAATTCCACCGGACGTTACGATCTGCTGGCGGAAGTCTTTTTTCATTCCCGCGAAGAATTGCGGTCCTTTTTAATGGAAGACCTCAACCAGATCGGCGGGATATTGTCTTCAGAAACGTTTATCTACCTGGACGCGATTCGAAAGCGGATGGAATTTTTTTAGCGGACAAGACCAACGGTGCATATCCTATTGCTCTTGACGCTTTTTTCTGATGAACACCCGTGTGTCGGTAACCGGTTGTAAAAGAACCAGAATTGTGCCAAAAGAGATACATGGCGGAGAAAACAGTGAAAACCAGGGTGCTGGTCATCGGCGGCGGCGCCACCGGAACGGGTGTGGCCCGCGATCTGGCCCTGCGCGGCATCGACTGTCTACTGGTGGAAAGGCGCGACATCACCGCCGGTGCCTCGGGTGCCAATCACGGCCTGCTGCACAGCGGGGCGCGCTATGTGTCCAGCGACCCGGTGTCGGCGAGTGAATGCGCCCGGGAGGGGCGCCTGCTGAAAAAGCTGGCCGCCCACTGCATCGAAGACACCGGCGGACTGTTCGTGGCGGTGAAGGGCGACGGTGAAAATTACATCGCAGATTTCCCCCGCCTGTGCGCCAAATGCGGCGTGGCCTGCCGCGCCCTGGATGTCGCCGAGATCCTTGAGATGGAGCCGGCCCTGTCGCCGGACACCATCGCCGTTTACGCGGTGGAGGATGCCGCCGTGGATCCTTTCCGGCTGTGCCTGGAGAACATGGCCCACGCCCTGGCTCTGGGCGCCGGTCTGCAGCGCCACACCGAGGTGAGGGGATTCAAGATCCGTAATGGGCGCATCGCCGCCACACGCGTCCGCAATCATTTGACCGGCGAGGCGCTCACCATCGAGGCCGATCTGGTGATCAACGCCTCGGGCGCCTGGGCCGGGCAGATCGCCGCCATGGCCGGCGCCGAGATCCAAGTGCTCTACTCCAAGGGCAGCCTGCTGATCACCGACCACCGCCTGGCCCAGCGTGTGATCAACCGCTTGCGCCCCTCTTCGGACGCCGACATCCTGGTGCCGGGCGGCACCGTCTCCATCCTGGGCACCACCTCCATCCGCATCCAGACCCTGGACGATATCCGGCCGACCATCGCTGAGAGCGATTTTATCGTGGACACCGCCGCCCAGATGCTGCCGGAGTTGCAGACGACGCGCTACATTCGGGCCTACGCCGGTGTCAGGCCCCTGGTCGGCTCCCAGAAAGGCGAAAACGACCGCAGTGTGACCCGCAACTTTTCGCTGTTCGACCATGCCGAAGCCGGCGTTGACAATTTCATCACCATCACCGGCGGTAAACTGACCACCTACCGGCTGATGGCCGAAAAAGCCGTGGACCTGGCCTGCGACAAACTGGGGATCGCTGCCCCCTGTCGGACCGCTGCACAGCCGTTGCCGCCCTGCGAGGATTTCCAGTGGACCGAGCCGGGTCTGGCGGCCAGGCAGTGGGTACAGGACCACGAGGCCGGCGATCTCATGCTGTGCGAGTGTGAAATGGTGCCCAGCAGCGTGATTTCCCGCGTGATTGAATCCATCCGCAAGCAGAATGAAAACCCCGACCTGCGCAGCATCGGCCTGCGCAGCCGCATCGGCAAGGGCAGTTGCCAGGGCGCCTTCTGCGGGGTTCGCATCAGTGCGTACATGTCGGACCGGCCGGATATGCAGGCTTACGACGCCGTCAGCGACCTGCGGCATTTCTTGGAGGGCCGCTGGAAGGGCATCCGGCCGGTGCTGTGGGACGCTTCCCTGGCCCAGGAGGAACTGCAGGAGGCGCTGCACTGCGGACTGTTCGGACTGGAGATATAAACGTGAACGACCGGGAACGAGGAGCGGCCCACAGGCCCCTGGAATGCGACATGATGGTGATCGGCGCCGGCATGGCCGGCATGGCCGCCGCCCTTTTCGCCGCCAACCGCGGGCTGTCCACCGTGCTGGTGGGCGAAAGCAGCGAAGTCATCTTTTCCAGCGGCCTGCTGGACCTGCTGGGCGTGCATCCCATTGCAGAGCAGAGAGTCTGGGACGACCCCTGGGCGGCGCTGGCGGCCCTGCGGCGCGACACCCCTGAGCACCCTTACGCGCGGATCGCCGACAATGACATCCGGGCCGCCTTCGAACGGGTGGTCGCTTTTCTGGAGGAAGCCGGTCTGCCCTACGCCCTGGGCGGCGACCGCAACCAGAGGCTGCTGACCTCCTTGGGGACCGAAAAGATCACCTATACCCTGCCCCGCACCATGGCGACCGGTCCCCTGGCGCTGGCCCGCAAGGGACCCTGCCTGATCATGGACATCCGCGGACTGAAGGGTTTTTCCGCCCGCCAGATTGTTTCTGCCAGAAAAGCGGACTGGCCGGGCATTCGGCCGGTACGCATCGAATTCCCGGGGACCGAAAAACAGGCCGAAGTGTACACCGAACCCCTGGCCCGCGCCCTGGAAGTCGAAGAGCAGCGCGAGACCCTTGCGGCCGTGTTGGATCCCCATGTAAAGGATGTGGACTTCGTGGGGATGCCCGCCATCCTGGGCATCTACCGCTGCCGCGAGGTGCTGATGCACCTGGAACGGCGCCTGGGAGTGAAACTGTTCGAGATCCCCACCTTCCCGCCCTGCATTCCCGGCCTGCGCCTCAAGGAGGCCTTCGAGCAGCGTCTGCCCGAGCGGGGCGTGCGCATGATCACCGGGCGGCGGGTGCTGTCGGCCCGTTTTGAGGGCCGGGAGGGGTTCTTATTCGAGGTGGGCGCTTCCGACGTGCAGCTGAGGGTACGTTCCAAGGCCACGGTGCTGGGCAGCGGCCGTTTCCTGGGCGGCGGCCTGCGCTCCGACCGTCGGCGGGTGCGCGAGACGATTTTCGGCCTGCCGGTGCATCAGCCCGCCGGGCGGGCACAGTGGCACCGCCGGCGTTTCCTGAACCCCGCCGGCCATCCCCTCAACCGTGCCGGCCTGGCGGTCGACGACCGCTTTCGGCCGCTGGACGCCCACGGCCGGCCGGCCCACCCTGCGCTTTTCGCCGCCGGGGCCATCCTGGCGCACCACGATTGGATGCGCGCCAAGTGCGGTTCGGGCCTGGCCATTGCCAGTGCCTACGCCGCGGTCAAAGCTTTCTGCGAGAAATAAAGCCGCCTGGCCCCCTGCAAGATGCCTTTCGCGTGCGCGCCCGTGTCCATCGAAATCGTCGCTTACTTGGATGCCGTCAGGGTGGCGCGGATCACGCGGTAGCCCTCTGCCTCGAACGTTTCGGCTATCTTCTGCTGCACCTGCTCATCGGGCACCAGCGCCGCCATGTAGCCCCCCCGGCCGCCGCCGGTGACCTTGGCGCCCAGGGCTCCCATCGCGACGGCTTTGTTGCACAGCGTGACCAGGATCTCGTGGGAGAGGTCCATGTCGATGAGGATCTTGTGGTTGGCCGTCATGATTTCTCCGACCTCTTCCAACCGCCCGGCCTCCAGGGCCGCCCGCATGGCATCGGACTGCTGCCGGATGGTGTCCAGGCGCCGCGCGAACAAGCCGGGGTCCTGTGCTTCCAGGGACTGCACGTAGGCATCCAGTTTGGAGGTGTCGGCTGTCACGCCCGAGTTGGCCTCGACCACGTAGAGGGGCACCGGCACGGCCAGTTGCGCGAAATGCTTCTCGCCGTCCTGGATCCAGTAGCGCAGGATGCCGCCGTAGGTGGAGGCCGTGTTGTCCACCCCGCTGGGCACGCCGTGGTAGGCGAATTCCCCCTCCCAGCCCACGCGGTTGATGTCTTCGATGGAATAGCCGAGATTGAACTCGTTGTTAAGAGCCCGCGCCAGCGACACGCAGCTGGCCGCGCTGGCACCCACGCCGCTGCCGGCCAGCAGGTCTCCGCCATAGGTGATCTTGATGGGGGTCTTCTTGACGTCGATACCCATCACTTCGAGAATGTGGTTGATGGAGTCCACCTGCTGGTGCTTCTTCTTTTCCTTGTATCCCGGCACCTCCTTGCGGTTGTCCTCCAGCACCCACCCCTCGCCCTCGATTCGCTCCACCGTGCAGACGGTTTCATAGGGCAGGGCCGCCACGATGGCGGGCACTTCCCGCAGGACGAACTGATCGCCGATGAGAATGGTTTTTCCAAACGCGCTGCCTTGGGCCATTGTTTTTCTCCTTATTATGGTTGTTCTTCGCTCAGAATTTTTTCCATTTCCGCAATGAGGGCGGCTTCCTTTCCGATGGCCACGGTGGTGGCGGCCGTCAGCGAGTGGCAGGCGTCTGAAAAGCCGCCCAGCCGGCCGGTGGCCTCGGGCAGGAAGGTGTCCAGCCCGGGCGCCCGTCCGGCCTGGATGTCGGCCTGCAGGCGGTCGGACGCCCGCATGGAGATCTTGACCTCGTCGAAGCGGATGTCGCCGAAGCCGGGGATGTGGTTGGGGATCACCTGGAAGCCGGCGATGAAGCGGGACGGATCGAAAAAATCGGCGTTGCGGTACATCTCGCAGAACACGCCGATCATCTTGACGCCCATGGGGGAGAAACGTTCTCCCACCTGAAACCACTGGATGTGGTCGGTCTTGTACAGCTCGCCTTCCTGGCTGAGCCGCCGGACCTGATCGTTGAACACGCGCTCCTGAGTGGCTTCAAACGCTTTGAGCATTTGGTCCGAGGCCTCGTCGGCGCCTTCCAGACAGACCCGGATGCCCATGTCGGGACCGTTTCGGTAGTAGCCGGCACCGCCCAGGGTGTCTAGGTAGGCGCCCAGTTCGGCGCAGCGCACCGGCCCGCGCCTGGTCTTCAGGATGTAGTCTTCGCCGTCACCGGTATCTATGATTTCCAGCATGCCCTGGCCGACGGCCTCCTCGGCCACGTTTCGGTTCTCCGAGGCCAAGCGGCCGTCCACGAAAAAGCCGTCCCCCACGGCGCCCAGGGCGGCCACCGGCGCCAGGTCCCGGTTGGCGGCATCCATCTGGCGGGCGAACAGGTAGCAGGTGGTCGAGGCCGTGATGTCGCGGTCGCCCTTGAGCCCGAACAGTTCGGGGTCCAGGTTGCGCACCATGGGGTCGGTGGCCGGGTTGGCCTTGTGGTGGTCGAGAATGATGGTCAGGTTGCGGCCGGCGTTGAGCTCCGATATCATGGGTGCGATGCGGCCCGCGAAGTCGGCGAACACGATGAGCTCGTTTTCCTGTTCGAAAACCCTGGCCAACACCTTGGGGTAGGGCTTTTCCAGGCACGAGCGGCGCACTTCGAAACCGGCGCGTTCAAAGGCGCGGGTCAATATGGCGCCCGAGGTGAGGCCGTCGGAGTCGTTGTGGTGAAAGAGACGAACCTGTTTGCGGGACCATTTCTTGACGTCCCGCGCCGTTGCCTGCATGGCGTCTTCCAGGGCCTGCTCCATGGTGATTTCCTTTCTCTTTAATACAAACTGAACCTGAGCCCCCCTTAACCAAGGTCTCATCCAAAGTCAAGCACAAGCGGGGGGATATCAGGGCAATTGCAAGTAACGATTGGCATGTGGATGCGGATGCGCCAGGGGCGGGCAGGTTTCGGCCCCCCGCAGTGCAGATTATTCAGAAAAAAATAAAGATTTGTCTTGCTTTTAAATTTTCAGGTGTTATTTTACGGGCAATCAATAAAGGCCCGTTCTTCATTGACGGGCCGGTTTCGTTCTGAAGGAAAGATCCATTTGTCAAAGTGGCGCCTGCAGTTTGGAACCATGAGAATTTTTTAGAAGGGAGGGTGTCACCATGGCTGATGGAATTGTAAAATGGTTCAACGACAGCAAGGGCTACGGCTTCATCGAGCAGGAAGACGGACCGGATGTGTTCGTTCATCATTCCGGCATCAATGCAACCGGCTTCAAGTCTCTGAATGAAGGCGACCGGGTCACTTTCGACCTGGAGCAGGGCCAAAAGGGTCCCGCCGCCGTAAATGTTACGGTAGTCTAGCGGCATTCGGCTAATTTAAGGGGCGTCTCGGGATGATAGTCCGGGGGCGCCCCTTTTACGTTTTAATAATGGCCACAGACGCACACGGACACACACAGATAGGGTGGAAGCATTCCCATTACCGAAAGCGCTTTCAAATCCGGTAAATCCTGTCTGCTGAAACGGTGAAATTTTGAAAAACGATTCCCTGCGCAACATTGCCATCATCGCCCACGTCGACCACGGCAAGACCACCCTGGTGGACGCCATGTTCCGCCAGAGCGGCCTCTTCCGGGCCAACCAGGCGGTCGACGAGCGTCTCATGGACAACCTGGACCTGGAGCGGGAGCGCGGTATTACCATCGCCGCCAAGAACTGCTCGGTGCTGTGGCAGGGTGTGCGCATCAACATCATCGATACGCCCGGCCACGCCGACTTCGGCGGCGAGGTGGAACGGGCGCTTTCCATGGCCGACGGCGCCATTCTGCTGGTGGACGCCTCCGAAGGCCCTCTGCCCCAGACGCGCTTCGTGCTGAAAAAGGCGCTGGAAGCGGATCTCAAGATCATCGTGGTGATCAACAAGATCGACCGCCAGGACGCCCGCTGCGATGAGGTGCTGGACGAAATCTACGACCTGCTCATCGATCTGGACGCCACCGACGAACAGCTGGAATTCCCTTTGCTCTACGCTGTGGGGCGTGACGGCATTGCCCAGGAAGACCTGGATACGCCGGGGTCGGACCTGACGGTGCTGTTCGACGCCATTCTGCGGGAGATTCCCGGCCCCTCCTACGACCCGGACAGGTCCTTTCAGATGCTGGTATCGGACCTGGGGTATTCCGATTACCTGGGCCGCCTGGCGGTGGGCAAGATCGCCAACGGCACGGCGCGATCCCGGGACAGCTTGGTGTGCATGGGCGCCGACGGCCGTGCCGTGCCGCTGAAGGTGTCCAAGCTGCAGGTTTACCAGGGACCCGCCTTGAGGGACGTCGAGGAAGTTCAGGCCGGCGACATCGTGGTGCTGGCGGGCATCGAGGACGTCAAGATCGGCGACACCATCTGCAACCAGGACGCGCCGCGGGCCCTGCCGCGCATCACCGTGGATGAGCCCACGGTGTCCATGAAATTCACCATCAACAACTCGCCTTTCGGCGGCCAGGAGGGCAGGTATGTCCAGTCCAGCCGGCTGCGCGAACGGCTGGTGCGCGAAACCCTGCTCAACGTGGCCATCCAGGTGGAGAAGACCGGTGACCGCGACAGCGTGCTGGTCAAGGGCCGCGGCGAGTTTCAATTGGCCATTTTGATCGAGACCATGCGCCGCGAGGGCTACGAGTTCTGCGTGGGCCGGCCCGAGGTGATCTACCGGCGCGAAAACGGACGCCGGCTGGAGCCCATGCAGCGGCTGCTGGTGGACTGCCAGGAGCCGTTTATGGGCGTGGTGACGGAAAAACTCTCCCAGCGCAAGGCCAAAATGGTCAACCTGGTGAACAACGGCAAGGGCCGCGTGCGCATCGAATTTTCGGTGCCGGTACGTTCCCTGATCGGCTACCGCGACGAGTTTCTCACCGACACCCGCGGCACCGGCATCATGCACGCCCTCTTCGACGGCTACGACGAATACCGCGGAGACTGCCCCAGCCGCTTCACCGGCTCCATCGTGGCCGATCGCACCGGCCGGGCCGTGGCCTACGCCCTGTTCAACCTGGAGCCCCGGGGCCGGCTTTTCGTGTCGCCCGGCGACCCGGTTTACGAGGGCATGATCGTGGGCGAACACAACCGCGGCCAGGACATCAACGTCAACCCCTGCAAGGAGAAAAAACTGACCAACATGCGGGCGGCGGGCAAGGACGACAACATCCAGCTGTCGCCCATAAAGCCCCTGACCCTGGAGCAGGCCCTGAGCTTCATCCGTGAAGACGAACTGGTGGAGGTCACCCCGCTTTCCGTGCGCATGCGCAAGACCGTGCTGTCGGCCCAGGCCCGCCACACCCTGCGCGGCAACGACCGCAAGAAGGCCGCCCGGGCCGCCTGATCCGCAGGAGACACCTCGCATGAAGCCTTTTGCCCAGTTTCCCCCTTCCGAGAGACGGAAGATCCGTTTCGTGCTGACGGACATCGACGACACCCTGACCGTGGGCGGCAAGCTGCCGGCGGCCGTCTTTGCCGCCATGGAGGCCTTGCAGGAAAGGGGCATCCGCGTGGTTCCCATCACCGGCCGCCCGGCCGGCTGGTGCGATCACATCGCCCGCATGTGGCCCGTGGACGGGCTGGTGGGGGAAAACGGCGCTTTTTACTTCCGCTATGACGGCGGGCAGCGCCGCATGATACGCCGCTACTGGAAGGACGAGGCCCAGCGCCAGAAAGACCGCACCCGGCTGGAGCAACTCAAGGCACGCGTTCTGGCCGAGGTACCCGGCTGCCGCGTGTCCGCCGACCAGGCCTACCGCGAGGCCGACCTGGCCATCGATTTCTGCGAGGACGTGCCGCCCCTTCCCCGCAGCGCCGTCGAACGGATCGTTGCCATATTCGAAAAGGCCGGTGCCCGGGCCAAGATCAGCTCCATCCACGTCAACGGCTGGTTCGGCGACTACGACAAACTCTCCATGACCCGTGTTTTTTTTAAAGAGGTCTTCGGCACCGAGGCCGATACCCTGAAAAAAAACGGGCTTTTCGTGGGCGATTCCCCCAACGACTGTCCCATGTTCGACTGGTTTCCCCATTCCGTCGGTGTGGCCAATATTCTCGACTTCAAAGACGATTTGTCCACGGAGCCGGGCTGGGTGACCACGGCCGAAGGCGGGTACGGATTCGCCGAAATGGTGGATTTACTGCTGACGTGAGCCCGGCGGGCGGCCGCTAATCCGTCAGGGAAGGCCGCCAGTTGCGGGCCCGCGAAACGGCTTCGTCGAAACGGGCTTTCAGCGGACTCAGGTCCTGCTGAGGGCGGATGACTTTTTTCGGAGGGGCGGGTGGCGGCAGGCCGGACAGGTCGTTTACCAGTCCACTGCCCAGCAGGGCGAAACGGCCGGTGCCGTATGTCGTGATGTCCGGGGACGACTGGACGACGATTTCGCAGCCGCTAACATCGGCCAGAAATTGGCAGAAGTAGGCATTGGCGGTCAGTCCTCCGTCAGCGGACAATCGCTGTATCTTCCCCGTCAGGCGCGAGATGGCATCCAGCAGTTGCGCCGTGCGGAAAACGATGCCCTCCAGAACCGCCTGGCAGAGGTCCATCCTGCCGGTGTCCAAATCCATGCCGATCCACAGGCCGGCCGCCGTGCGGTCCCAGAAGGGACAGGCCAGGCCCGACAGGGCCGGCACGAAGACGATTCCCCGGGTGATGGCGGGCGGCTTGTCGAACCGGTCTATCTCTGAAAACGCGTCGAACAACCGTAGACGCTTCATCCAGTTGACGGCCGAGGCGGCGTTGTAGATACCCGCGTCGATGGCGTAGACGACCTTTTCGCCTTCCAGTTGCCATGCCACCGTGGGCAGGATACCACCGGCAGGGTCGCTTCTCAAGGTCGTGCCGGTATTTGCCTGGGCGAACACCCCGGTGCCGAAAGTCGCCTTGATTTCCCCCGTGCGGAAGCAGCCGTGGCCCATCAAAGCCGCCTGCTGGTCTACCACGCAGGCATGAACGGGGATATCCCGGTTACCTGTTTTCAGTCGGCCGAAAAAGCCCGTCGTGGGGCCAATCGGCGGCAGGCATTCCACGGGAATTTCAAACAGGTGGCACAGGTCCGGATCCCACGTGCAGGTCTCGATGTTCATGAGGCTGGTGCGGGAGGCGGCCGTGGCGTCCGTGGCAAACCGGCCCGTCAAGCGGTACAGGAAAAAACTGTCCGAGGTCCCCATCATCAGGTGCCCAGACTCGGCCAGTCGACCGGCGGAGGGGACGTTTTTCAGGATCCAGCGCAGCTTGGATGCCGAAAAGTAAGGATCCAGCGGCAGTCCGGCCCGGGCCAGGGTTACCTCCTCGGCCCCTTCGGTCTTCAATCGCCGTATGAAGCCGCTGGTGCGCTGATCCTGCCACACGATGGCATTGTACACCGGCTGCCCGTCACGGGCATCCCAGGCGACCACGGTTTCCCCCTGGTGATCAATGCCGACCGCGGCGATGTCGTCGGCCGCGTCCAGGGCGCGCAGCACGTTTTTCAGCAGCGCCCGGGGGTCGTGCTCTACCCAGCCGGGGCGGGGGTACAGTTGTGCATGTTCGGCCGTATAGCAGAACGTAAAGCATCCGTCGGTGTTCAGGGTATAGGCCTTGGTGGCCGTGGTGCCCTGATCGATGGCTAAGACCTTTGGCATGCGCGGCTTACTGCTCCCGGTACCCCAGGCGCACGAATCCCAGGCGGATGAGGAAGAACAGGGTGAGCAGAACGAGAAACACCAGGAAGTTGATCACCGACGCCAGGGCGTAGAGTTCCGGTTCGATGCCGTGGCGCAGGGTGCCCCAGGCGATGGTCGGCAGGGTCGGAATGGCGCCCAGGTTGTAGAAGGATATTTCCAGGTTGTTGAAGGCCAGTATGAAACTGATGAGGAAGGCGCCGAACACCGACGGCCAGATGGTCGGCAGGGTTACCTCCCAGAAGGTCCGCAGCGGCCGGGCACCGAACACCATGGCGGCTTCATCCATGCGCCAGTCGTAGCGGGCCAGCTGGGCCAGGATGACCAGAAAGGCGAACGCCATGGTCTGGGTACTGTTGGCCAGGATGGCTGACGTCAGCGTACCGTGCAACCCTAAAATGTTGCGATTGAACATCAATGTCGAAATGCCGATGAGCAGGCCTGCCACGAACAACGGCGCCAGGTAGATCACCGCCAGGATCCCCCGCCAGCGGGTGCGGTATTTCAAAAGACCGATGGCCGCGATGCCGGCGAAAAAGGTGGAGATGCAGGCCGTGCCCAGCCCCAGCAGAAAGCTGTTTTTGAACCCCTCGTGAAAGTCGCTCATGATGGTCAGGCGATGGTACCACTTGAGCGTCCGTTCGGGGGGGAACGGCCAGACGGTATTGTCCACAAAAGAGACGAAGATGATGAAAAATATGGGGAGGTAGAGAAAAATATAGAGGATGCCCAGCATGCCGGCCTGGGTACCGACAACGGCCCATTCCTTGCGACTGACGGCTGCCATTATTCCTGCTCCCCTATCAGCGTGCCGGTGTAGCCGCTGCGTTTCAGGTTGATCGTTTTCCAGACCGCCACGATGACCAGCAGGCATATCAGAAACATGATCACGCCCATGGCCGATCCAAGGGCCCAAGTCCCCGTGGCGCCGAACTGGTGCTCCAGGATATTGCCGAACAGGGCCCCATTGACACCGCCCAGGAAACGTGGCGTGATGGCGGCGGCGAAAGTCGGGATGAAAACCAGGGCGATGCCGATGGCGGTTCCCATCCAGTTCAGGGGCCAGGTGATCTCCAGGAAGGCCCGCCACGGCTTGGCGCCGTTGACGTTGGCCACCTCCAGCAGTTCGAAGTTGAAGTTCAGCAGCGACAGGTAGATGGCCAGCACCATGAAGGGGATCCAGAGGTACACCAGCCCGATGCCCGTGGCAAAGGGCGTGTACATGAATATTTTGATGGGCTCCAGGCCCAGGTGCATCATGGCCATGTTGATCAGGCCGATGGGACCCAGGATCTGCTGCATGGCGGTCACCCGCAGGATGATGCCGGTAAAAAACGGTGCGGCCGTCAACAGGACGAGAATCAGGCGATAGCGGCCGCCGCGCTTGGCGATGAAATACGCCACCGGGTAGGAATACACCAGGCTGATGGCCGTCACGCAGACCGCCATGATGAAAGACCGCCACAGGAACGTCAGATAGGTTTTCTGGCCCAGCACGGTGGCGTAGTTGTTCAGATTCCAGTCCGGAATCATGGTGTAACTTTCCGTTCGCCAGAAGCTGTAAACAATGATGGTGATCAGCGGCAGAATCATGAAAAAGATGATAAAAAGGGCCGACGGCAGCGTCAGCAGGGCCGCCCGAAAGCCCTGACTGCGTCGAATTTTCCAGAATGCAACCATCAGGAGGCCTCTTTCTCGGTTTTAAAGGCGTAGCCGGCTTCGGCCGGCCAGGTGATTTCTATGGATTGGCCGATCTCAACCGAAGGAATGTACGCGGTTTCGCTGATGATCAGTTCCTCTCCGTTTTCAAACACTACGAAGTAGTCCGAATAACGTCCCTGGAAGATGATGTCCCGCAGCCTGCCCCGGATGCGGTTGGTGTTTTCCCCGTGTGCAACACTCGAATCGGGTTGGATGCCCAGTTTTTCGCTTTTCAGGAAGTAGTCCACGGTGTCGCCGGGAGCGGCTCCCGAGGGGGAGGGAATAACCAGGTCGATTCCCTTCCAGTCCATGCGGGCATACTTTTCACCCTGTTGTGTCAGTTTGCCCTGAAGGGGATTCGTGGCACCGAGAAAGGAAGCCACAAAAGCCGTGGCCGGATGATGGTACAGTTCCAGCTTGGGCCCCACCTGTTCGAACTTTCCGTTGTTCATCACCGCCATGCGGGCGCTTAGCGTCAGGGCCTCTTCCTGGTTGTGGGTCACATAGACGAAGGGTATGTCGATTTCCGACTGGAAGCGTCGCATCTCCACTTCCATTTCCTTGCGCAGTTCGCGATCCAGATTGGCCAGGGGTTCGTCGAGCAGCAGCACGTCCGGCCGCGACACCAGGCCCCTTGCCAGGGCCACGCGCTGTTTCTGCCCGCCCGAGAGCTGGTGGGGAAAGCGATCCTCGAGTCCCTCCATGCGCACCAGCGAAACCACCCAGTCGAGCTGTTCTTTTTTCTTCTCCGCCGGCAGGCCCTGCATCTTCAGGGGAAAGGCGATGTTTTCACCGACGGTTTTGTGGGGAAACAGGAGGAAATCCTGAAACACCATGCCGATGCCGCGGGCGTAGGGCGGCAGCCTGGTGACATCGCGGCCGCCGATGTAGACGGTCCCCTCTCCCGGTGTTTCCAGGCCGGCAATGATGCGCAAGAGGGTTGTCTTGCCCGAGCCGCTGGGGCCCAGCAGTGAAAAAAATTCTCCCCGGCTGACTTCGAAACTGACGTTGTCGACGGCGCGGGTTTTCCCGAAGTGTTTAGAGACGTTCTGAATCGACAGGGCTGCGGTTGTCATGGGGTTTTTTGCTTTCCTTTCAACGATGGCGCTGGGATCATCTGCCGCCTCGCAGGCAGGCCACGGGGAGGCAGCCCGTCAACGGCTGACCCGATCGCGCCTCGGGTGCCCACCCGGGGGTGGGCACCTTAACAGATAAAAGGTCAGGCCGCTTCAACCTCCGACCAGATGCGTTCCCATTTTTCAGGGGAAGAAGGCGCGTCGAACTGGTAGAGGCCCTTGATGGCCGAGGTCTGGTTCAGAAACAGCGTTTCCACGTATCTCTCCGGCAGCATCTTGCGCACATCCACCGTAGGCGCCCATCCGATTTCCTTGGCGATGATGACCATGTTCTCCGGTTTCAGGCGGAAATTGATCCATTTGTGGCACAGCTCGAGTTTTTCGCTGTCCTTAACGCCGACCGTGATGCCCCAGGTGTCCACCCATCCCAGGCCGCCTTCCTTGGGCTTGAGCACGTGCTTCATGTTCAGTTTGCTCTTGCCATCGAGTCTGTCGAAATGAATCCGCCGGTAAATGCCGGACCATTCCGGCGAAGCCCAGACCACCTGCGCCCGCAGAAGACGCTCCAGGGTGTCCTCGTCGTTCCAGCGGGTGACCAGCAACCCCTTCTGCTTGATCAGCAGCTTCTTGCATTCGGCCAGTTCGGCATCAGTGAGCACGCAGGGGTTGAAAGGCT
>CAYUAQ010000058.1:0-25557 GCA_964442705.1 uncultured Desulfobacteraceae bacterium | reverse complement strand
TGCAGCTGATCATGCACGACAAGTCGATTCTCGAAAACCGGTACATCAGCCCGGCGGTGAATATAGCCCCGGCCGCCATGCAAACCTTTGATTTCGATATCTTTCTGGGGCCCAAGAGCCTTCGTGTCCTCAAGTCCATCGGGGGAAACCTGGACAAGGCCGTCAACTTCGGCATGTTTGATTTCATCGCCAAACCGTGCCTGTGGCTGATGAATTTCATCTACCGCTTTATTCCCAACTATGGCATCGCCATCATTTTCCTGACCATCCTGACCAAGGTGCTGTTGTGGCCGCTGGGAAACAAGAGCTACAAATCCATGAGCGAGATGAAAAAACTCCAACCGCTCATGACCGAGATTCGCGAAAAGTACAAGGGTGACAAGAAGAAAATAAACGAAGAGATGATGGCGCTGTACAAAACCTACAAGATAAACCCCATGGGAGGGTGTCTGCCTATGATCGTGCAGATTCCGGTGTTTTTTGCGCTGTATCGCATGCTTTACCAGGCCATCGAACTGCGGCACGCCCCTTTTTTTCTGTGGATCAACGATCTTTCCGCGCCGGACAGGCTCTTCCATTTTAATTTCAGCATTCCCTTCATGGAGCCGCCTTACGGGATACCGGTGCTCACCATTATCATGGGCGCCACCATGTTCCTGCAGCAGAAAATGTCGCCGCCCATGGGCGACGCCACCCAGGCCAAGATGATGATGCTGATGCCCATCGTGTTTACGTTTATTTTCATCAACTTTTCGTCGGGTCTCGTTCTCTACTGGCTGGTGAACAATGTTTTGTCCATAGCGCAACAGTACTATGTACAGAAAAAATACGCCTGATAGCGGTTTATGAAAACAGCGAATACGATGGCGTAATGGAGGGTACCATGCCGTCACAAATGGAATTTGAAGCTCGCAGCATAGAAAAGGCGTTGCAAAAAGCCGCTGAAACCCTCAAGCTTTCCGAGCAGGACCTGAAGTACGAAATAGTATCGTATGGTGCCACAGGTATTTTTGGACTGGTGGGCGTCAAGAAAGCCCGCATCCGGGTAACCGTTCCCGACAACGAAACCTCGCAAGACAAGAAATTAAATAAAAACAATAACTTAAGTTTAAAGTGGGCCGACACTGAAACCCCTTCGAAGCCAGACGGAGAGGCTGGAGAGCGTGCGGACGAAGTGGATACCGCCGCCGCCCTCGCATTGGGCCGCGAGGCCCTGCAGAAGATTCTGAACGCCATCACATCTGGTGCGGAGATCGTGGATATTACCGAAAGCCAGGACGGAGATGGTCTGATTTTCAAGGTGGAGGGAGGAAACGCCGCCGTGCTCATCGGCAAAAGGGGTCAGACCCTGGACGCGATCCAGTATGTGGTGGAAAAGATCGTCAATCGACACGGGGAAAAGCGTCTGCGCATTCAGGTGGACATTGAAGGGTACCTGGAAAACCGTAAAAAGAACTTGGAAAACCTGGCCCTTCGATTGGCACAGAAAGCCGTGAAAAACGGCAGGCCCATGACCATTGGACAGCTGAAACCCCAGGAGAGGCGCGTGGTTCATCTGGCCTTGAAAGTCAATCCGGACGTCAGAACCCAGAGCGTGGGAGACGGTCTTGTCAGAAAACTGGTGATCATACCGAGGAAAAGATAAGCGGGCCTGCGGTGGTAAAACCAGAAAGGCCACTGGAAAAAACGCGGGAGAGTGTCGCAATGGGCGCTTCAACCATTGCCGCCATTGCCACGCCGCCGGGAAGCGGTGGTATCGGTATCATAAAGATTTCCGGACCCCAGGCCATCCGCATCGCTTCACGACTGTTCAAAAAGTTCCGTTCCGGGCCGGGTGAAGACCGCCACCAGTACCGTTCCCACCACCTGTATCACGGTACGATCGTGGAACCGACAACGGGAACCCCGGTCGATGAGGTGCTCCTTTCCGTCATGAAAGCGCCACACTCTTACACGCGGGAGGATGTGGTCGAAATAAACTCGCATTCCGGCGGCCTTCTTCTGCAGCGCATTCTGAGAATGGTCATCGCAGAGGGGGCCGAACCGGCGGCACCGGGCGAGTTCACCATGAGAGCCTTCACCAACGGAAGGATAGATCTGACCCAGGCGGAAGCCATCGCCGATATCATCAACGCCCGTTCGGAAAGCGCGCTCAATGTGGCTGCTGCCCAGCTGGGAGGCGAGTTGGGCCGGAAAATAGAAGGGCTGCGGGAAACCATCAGCCGCAGCCTGTCCATGATGTACGCGTGCATGGATTTCAGCGATGATAATGACATGGAAGATCCTATGCACCAGGGAAGCATCCTGCTGCGTGAAAAAGTGTTGCCGGAACTGAAAACACTGCTGAGGCGTTATGAAGAACGGCGCTATCTGAGAACCGGTATCCGGGTGGTGATCGCCGGTAAACCCAATGTAGGCAAATCAACGCTGATGAACCAGCTCGTCGGCCGGAACAGGGCCATTGTGACATCCGTTCCTGGAACCACCAGGGATATCATCGATCATCAGTTTAACGTCCGGGGCATCCCCGTCATTCTGGTAGACACGGCCGGCATCCGCGAAAGCGACGACCCTGTGGAGCGCATCGGCATTCGAATGGCCAGGGAAGCGGTGGCCGGGGCAGATCTGGTTCTGGCGCTGTTCGATGGCAGTCAGGGTTGCAGCCAAGAGGATTTTGACCTGCTTCACTTGGTGAGGGACAATGGGCCGGCGATACTTGTTTTCAATAAAAGTGACCGACCGGACGGCGGGGCCATGGCGGACATAAAGGGTGCGGCCTCGGGCCTGACTCATATCAGAGTTTCCGCGCTGCACAAGAAGAACCTGGAAGAATTGAAGAGCCTGATCCTTCAAACCGTGATCGGGAGCAGAGATATCGACACCGGCAGCCGTATCATTCCCAATATCAGGCAGGCCCTGGCGCTGAAAAAAACCAGCGAAGCCATCGACAGGGCGCTTGTGAGCCTGGACAACAGCCCGTGGGTCGAAACAGCGGTTCAGGAGCTGGAGGAGGCGCTGGATTTTCTTGGGGAAATCACCGGTAAAGTTCAGACCGACGAGGTTCTCAACCGGGTTTTCAGTAATTTTTGTATCGGTAAGTAGATATGGACAGACTCGTTAAGCATCCGGTGTCAGGGTTTTTTTAAAATTGGTGATGTTTCACGTGAAACAATCAGACGGGGAATCCGGGAGCGTGCAGGGTGCCCCATAACGTGACGAATATTTCGGGGAGTCGTGATGAAACTTGATCTGGACCCTTATTTCAGGGAATATGAAGCCCTTGCCGCTGCGGCGGATGAGGTGTTTAATAAGGTAAAGGAACAGTACCGGGACTGTGTCACCTGCCACACGGGATGCGCCGACTGCTGCCACGCGTTGTTTGATCTGACGCTTGTCGAGGCGCTTTACATCAACCGTCGTTTCCGGGAAACGCTTTCCGAGGAACAGCGCGAACCGCTTCTGGAGAAGGCCAACCGTGCGGATCGAAGAATCTATAAATTAAAGCGACAGGCCTACAGGGCCTTGAAGGAAGGCCGGCGGGATGAAGCGCAGGTTCTGGAGGAGATGGCCGAACACAAGGTCCGCTGCCCGCTGTTAAACGACGAAGACCTGTGTGATTTGTACGCCTTCCGGCCCATCACCTGCCGGTTTTACGGCATTCCTACGGCCATCAACGGCAAAGCCCACACCTGTGGCCTGTCACGGTTCCAGCCCGGGGAGCCTTACCCCACCGTGCATCTTGAAAAGATACAGGAAAGACTCTACGATCTGTCTGCACGGCTGGTTTCGGAGATAAAGTCCCGGTATCCGAAACTGGCCGAATTGCTGGTTCCCCTCTCCATGGCGCTGCTGACAAGCTATGATGGCGCCTATCTGGGTGTTGATGAAGATAAAGATGCGGAGAAAAGCGATGAGTGAATTCTCCCGAGAGGACATCGAGCGCCGCAAGCGGGCGGTTTTTGATGCCATGTCACCCCGCCGGCAGAAACATATCTTGAAAAAGGGTTATGATGCCTGGGATCCTTTCCAGGAGCCGAACGATCCCATCGATATTCGTCGGGACCGGAGTCGACGTACGGTTCACATGCTGGTGGAGGAGTTTCTGCAGGTGCAGGGGGCGCAGCAATGTTCCAGTGCCTACCGCCGGGGAGTGCTTGAAATTGCCCTGGGGGTGATAAACCGTGACGATCGCTACCAGGGGATGTATGATTTTTCCTGCTGGCACCGCGATTTACTGAAAAAGGAAGGGTTCGAATAGAGACGGATTGCGGCCTGAAAGAAGGAGTGCTTAATGTATGTCTTTTTACCCATTGCCTTGACCAGTGTCAATCTCTGGCTGGTGGTCAGCCTTGGGTTTTTTGTCGGGCTCCTGTCCGGATTGTTCGGGGTCGGCGGCGGCTTCCTGATGACGCCCCTGCTGATGATGATCGGCATACCACCAACGGTGGCGGCCGCCTCGGATGCCAACCAGATCGTGGCGGCCTCGGCATCCGGTACGCTGGCGCACTGGCGGCTGGGGAACGTGGACTTCAAAATGGGGCTGATGCTGCTGATCGGCGGTTTCACCGGCGGCGCCATCGGCGTGCACATCATCAAACTGCTGCGGGCAACGGGGGGCGCCGACTTTTTGATCAAGGTGACCTATGTGGTCATGCTGGGGCTGGTGGGTACCTTCATGTTCTTCGAGAGCCTGCACGCCTTGCGCAAGAACCGGGGGGCCGGCGCCGTACCGGTGCGCCACAGCCGCCTCAAGCGCGAAAAGACCGGGCTGTGGCAGTCGCTGCCCCTGCAGACCTATTTTGAAAAATCGGGCGTCACCCATTCGGCCCTGGTGCCCATCGGTTTGGGAGTCATCGTCGGCATCCTGGCAGCCATCATGGGGGTCGGCGGCGGCTTCCTGATGGTTCCGGTGATGATCTACATGCTGCGCATGCCCATGCACGTGGTGGTAGGAACCAGCCTGTTTCAGATCATGTTCACCTGCGTGGAGGTCACCTTTCTGCAGGCCTATTCCAACCACACGGTGGATTTCATACTGGCCATTCTGCTGCTCATCGGCTCTACGCTGGGGGCCCAGCTGGGAACGGTGCTGGGACGGCGCCTGAAGGGCGACCAGTTGAAGATTCTGCTGGCCATGCTGGTGCTGGCGGTGACCGTCAAGATGGTTCTCGGGTTGGTGATGACGCCCTCACTGCTGCTGGCTCCGGGAGGACACTGACCATGGGACACAAACCACTCCTTCCAGGCGCCTGGATGAGACTCCTTTTGGCCGCGACGGCGGGGTTGGTGCTGGCGTACGCTTCCTGCGCCCAGGCCCTGACCTGCAGGGTGCAGCCCGACCACGTGTCTATCGGCATCGGCTATCACGGCGCCAGGATCACGGTCGACGGTGAGGTCGCTGAGGGTCAGGACCTGATCGTGGAGATCCTGTCCCCGCCGGAAAAAACGGAGCTCAAGTACAAAGGCAAAGTGGCCGGCTTCCTGTGGATGAAGCTGGGCCCCCTGACATTCGAGAATCTTCCTGCCATATACATGCTTTTTTCCACGGAGCCGCTGGACGAACTGCTGCAGCCCGCCGTCCAGGCGCAGCAGAAAATCGGCTACACCGCCCTGAAGGAAAAGGCCGTTATACACAGCCGCAAAAGAGAACTAGACAGGCAGCGCTGGATAAGGGAGTTTTTCCGTTTCAAGGAAAAAGAGAAGCTGTACGTCGTCAGGCCCGGTTCCATCGAAGTAAGCCAGGGGCGCTACCGCCTGGAGCTCGACTGGCCCTACCAGGCCCCGCCGGGCGACTACACGGTCACGGTGCTGGGGGTGGAAGATGGCCTCGTGAAGGCCAGGACGGTCCGCCACATCCGTGTGGCCGATGATGGGCTGGTTCGCCAGCTCTCCCGCCTGGCCAACAACCGGCCGGCACTCTATGGTCTGCTGGCCATCCTGGTGGCCATTGCCGTGGGCATCGCTGTCGGTGTGATATTCAAGCGTGCCGGCGGGCATTAATGCCCATATATTTTAGTATATATAGTTATTTCAATAAGTTGAAAATCTATTCCGGTGTATTCTCAATAAGTTCCGGCGAGCCCGCGCCATGGGCCTTTCGGCTTCACGGCGGTGAACATCCGGGGCGCCCTCCCGCCGTCCGTCTGAATTTCAAGAACCCGTCGCAAACGCCTCAAACAGCGTTAAATTCTTTACATCGGACGGCTGGAAGGCTTCCTCCCCGGAAGCCCGATGCCGCTTCACCGAAACGCCAATGGCGCTCCTTTGGCAATCCATTCCCGGGGTTTTTAAGAAAATACGTAATCTTTTAAGCTCGTAGTCATCGGCGGCAGGAAAGAGGCGGGAGAGGGGTGCCGCGGCACCCCTCTTGCCAGAAGGCCATTGACACTACCTGTCGCTGGAACCGTCCGGGAAGATGACCAACTTTCCACCCTGATACCCCGCCATCCCGGCGGCGGCCAGCAGCACCAGGTGAACGAAGAGATAGGCCCAGCGGCCGCTGCCACCCGCCGTGGCCACGCCCGGGCTGACCAGGCGCCATACCACCAGTATGAATGAACCGGCCGCGATGACGGCGCCGCAGACCATCTTGGTCATGAAAACCGGCGTCATGTTGCCGCCGAAGCGTTTTTGCCAGTCGTTGTAGCCGCTGAACAACACCACCGGCATGGCCAGGGTCACCACGATGAGGTTGTAAAAGGATGCCGTCGCAAGCGAGTTGCTGCCCAACAGCATGGACAGCAACAGGAAGAGCACGGCAATGGGCAGCAGTCCGTTGGGGATGTGCACCGCGATGGGATGGGCGTGCAGTTCGACCATTTTGTCCCGCAGCAGGTCGAAGCGCTGCCGCCACGGTGAAGCCGCCGCAGCCCTGTCCCCACCCCCTGCCGTGGGGACCTTCGCGGCTGTCGGCTCCTCGGTGGCTTGTGGCTCGGCCTGCGGAGTGATTTCGACAAACACACTGCGGGGCGAACCGCATACCGGGCATTTTTCCGGCGGCGCCGGACCGGCGTGAATGTAGCCGCACACCGGGCATTTCCATCGCTGGGCGGTCTGGCCTTCCTGCGGTTTGTCCGCCGCCTTTTCGGCCACCGGCGCGGCATGGCTTTCGCTGATCTCGGCGGAGGTGAAGCGCACCCCCGACGTGCCGCACACCGGGCAGTTTGCCGGTGCCTGAGCTCCCTTTTCCGAAAAGCCGCAAACAGGACAGTTCCAGGCCATTTTTCACCATCTCCTCACTCGTGAAAGGCTTTCAAGAAAAACTGGTTTTTAGCGAACCCCGGGCTAGGGCCGCATGCTGGATCCCAGGTAATACTCTTCATACTGGGTGGGTTCCTCCTGAAAGACCGACAGCATGTTTTCCAGTTTCTGCCGCTCGGGGTCGTGTTTCCATTTGTGCCAGGCCTCCATGCTCTGCCAACTGCAGATCACCGTGAGGTGATGAGGCTGGTCGTGTTTGATCAATGTTTCTCCTGAAATGTAGGCCGGCTGGTTCATGGCTACCGATCGCATTTTGTTGAGAAGTGCGAGTACCTGCTCCTCGTTTCCTTTCAGGAATTTACGCTTGATGATGATTTTTGCGATCATAACGGCCTCCTTTCGGGCAAAGGGTTTTGGTCGCCCTTGGAAAGGCTTCGACCAGTTAAAAACACACCGCAGAAAGGCAAGCAATTATCAGGAGGGCGATTAAACCATTTCGCATCGTTTGAAGTTTTGCACAACGGGGGGCAGGTGGTCAAGAAAAAAGCGTGTGAAACATTTAAATTACAATATTTTCAGCAGGATATCAAGTTTTATGGGATCTTCCCAATAACCCCTCCGGCAACGGATTGACCAGGGAGCGCCGATGGTGTTCCGGTGGAGCGGTATTAGGCATCCGGGGAGAAAAGCCATCCGGTCGTCCGGCGTTAAGCATTTCAAACGGTTTGAGGAGCTTGCGACGAGTTTTTGAAATTCAGACGGACGACCGGATGGACACCCGGAGCCAAGGCGAAACACCATCGGGGCGGATGCGGCGGATGCGCCGGAACTTATTGAGAAGGTACGTTTTAGGGCGTTGTTCGGTCTTGTTGTGCTACGCTGCGATAAGACCACGGATCGGGTGTCAGCCCACGTTGAAACTCCACAATACGCCGGCGGCAATGGCGGAGCCGATAACTCCCGATGAATTGCAGGCCATGGCGTGCATCAGCAGGTAGTTGGCCGGGTCCTCTTTCAATCCCATCACGTGGACTTCCCTGGCCGAACCAGGTACGGCCGACACCCCGGCGGCGCCCAGCAGGGGGTTGATTTTTTCTTTGAGCACCACGTTCATGAGTTTGGCGAACAGGACCCCGGTAGCGGTGGCGATGCTGAAGGCCACGGCCCCGAGGGCGAAAATGCCCACCGATTTGGGTGTGATGAAGACGTCGCCCTGGGTGCTGGCGCCCACGCAGAATCCCACGAAGATGGTGGCCGTGTCGATAATGGCGCTGCTGGCGGTTTTGGCCAGCCGGTCCACCACCCCGCTGACCTTGAGGATGTTGCCGAAGAAAAAGGTCCCCAGCAGGGGAATCGAGGCCGGCGCCAGGAAGCAGCACAGGATGACGCCTACGATGGGAAAAATCATCAGTTCCACGCGGGATACTTCTCTGGGTTCCGGCATCCGTATGAGCCGCTCCTCCCGCGAGGTCAGCAGGCGCATGATGGGGGGCTGGATGATGGGGATCAGGGCCATGTACGAGTAGGCTGCGATGGCCACCGGCCCGATCAGATGGGGGGCCAGTTTGGCCGTCAGAAAGATGGAGGTGGGGCCGTCGGCGCCGCCGATGATGGCCACCGAGGCGGCCTCCTTGGGCAGGAAACCGAGGGCCAGCGCGCTGATCAGGGTGAAGAAGATGCCGGCCTGGGCGGCGGCGCCCAGCAACATCAGCTTGGGCCGGGCCAGAAGCGAGGAAAAGTCGGTCATGGCCCCCAGCCCCAGGAAGATGATGGAAGGGTAGACACCGCTGGTGACACCGAAATAAAGATAGTGCAGCACGCTGTTGTTTTCGTAGATTCCCAGCCCGAACCCCTTGAAAAAAGGGACGTTGCCCACCAGTATGCCGAAACCGATGGGCAGCAGCAGCAGGGGTTCGTATTCCTTGGAGATGGCCAGGTAGATGAAAAAACATCCCACCACGATCATGGTCCAGTTGCGCCAGTCCCCAAGATAGTAGCCCGTATTGGTCAAAAACTGAATGAGAAGGTCCATTTTCTGAAAATTTCCTTAGTTTGAAGAATGCAACTGGGTTGAATTATCGATGATGCTCAGGATTTCCAAGTGAAAGCACCGTCGCCGAGGGGTTTCAGCACCCCGGCTTCCCGCAGGGTTTTGATGCTCATATAGGGGTGGCTGAATCCCTGCTCCCGGCAGATGCGAAACAGTTCGTCCAGCTGAAAGGGTTCGCCCAGACGCGCGATCAGGGACTGGTAGGCCGTGACGGTCTGTTCCAGGTCGTTGACCGGTGGTTCCGTAGTGGTTTCAACCACAGGCACCAGTACAGTCTCTTCCGGTTCAGGCTTCTTTTTACGACCTTCGATCAGGGCCGCCACCTTGTGGAGTTGCGAAATCGCAAACGAAAGCGCACCCAGTCCCGTCATCACGATCAGGATACCGGCAACGGCCTGCGCCCATCCATTGTAATGGGATATGGCTTCCAACCCGGTCAATGTGAGTTCCTCCCCTGTTTAAAATAGAATAGAAACTTCCTCTATTATCCTATTTTTTTCTCAAGTCAACAGAAATGTTGCCAAGCCATTGCCGTGTCTGGGGATATTCGGTATGATCCGGTTGCTTCGGGAGGACAAGATAAAAATGCTGGCTAGCGGCCGCAGAACGCGCCCGAAGGGGGTGTGCCGTGCTACCCGGCAGCAGCTTCTTCGGATCGCTCGAGCCCCGCCATCATCGCGCCGATGCGCCGGACCTTTTGGCTGTCGGTGGTGGCAAAAGTGTCGACGATGCGGCCGCCGAACATGACCGCCACGCGGTCGCACAGGGCCAGGGCTTCGGCCAGGTCCCCGGTGATCAGCAGGATGCCGGCATTCTGCCGGGCCGCCAGCAGCAGCTTCCACACCTCCTCGGTGGCTGCCACGTCCAACCCCTGGGTGGGCTGTTCGGCCACGATGACCCGCGGCTGTCGGAAGAACTCGCGTGCCAGCACCAGCTTCTGCAGGTTGCCGCCGGACAGCTGCCCGGCGGTGGCATCCACGTTGGGCGGCTGAATGTCGAAATCACCGGTCAGGCCCGTCAAGCTCGAACGGGCCTGCTGACGTTGCAGCCACACGCCCCGGCTGAAGGTCAGGCGGGTGGTCAGCAGGAAGTTCTCCACCAGGTTCATGCTCAGGCAGGTGGCCAGGCCCTGGCGGTCTTCGGGAATGTAGCTGAGGGTTTTCTGGTCGGTGCGCGTGGCGTAGAAGCGCTTCCAGTCCGAACCCAGGATGCGCACGCGGCCGCCGGCCGGCGGTTGCAGGCCGCAGATGATTTCGACCAGGGACTTCTGTCCATTACCGGCCACGCCCACGATGCCCAGGATCTCCCCCCGGCACAGCCGCAGGCTGACGCCCTTGAGGGCCTCGCCATCCAGGTTTTCCACCTCCAGCAGCACGTTGCCGGCTTCGCAGGGCGTGCGGTCCACCTCCAGCAGGACCTCCTTGCCCACCATGCGGCGGGCCAGTTCGGCCTTGGACGTCACCTCGGACACCTCCAACTGGTCGATGATGCGCCCTTTGCGCAGGATGGCGATCTCGTCGGCCACGTCCATGACCTCGTCGAGCTTGTGGCTGATGAAGACGATGGCCTTGCCCTGCTGGGCCATCTCCCGCAGGGCACGGAAAAGCTGTTTGATTTCCGGGGGCGTCAGCACGGCGGTGGGTTCATCGAAGATCAGTACGCGGCTCTCGCGGCGCAGCAGCTTCAGGATTTCCACGCGCTGCTTCTCCCCCATGGACAGGTCGGCGATCTTGGCCGCCGGGTCGATAGTCATGTGGTAGCGGGCGGCCAGCTGCCGCGTCTTCTCCACCAGTTTGCCGTGGCTCAGCCAGAACCCTTTTTCCTGGCTGATGAACAGGTTTTCGGCCACGGTCATGGCCTCCACCAGCTTGAAGTGCTGGTAGACCATACCGATGCCGGCGTGGATGGCCTGCCGGGTGGAGGTGAAGCGCACCGCTTGCCCTTCGATCAGGATGCGCCCGCTGTCGGGCTGCAGCTGGCCGGCCAGCATGGCCATCAGGGTGCTCTTGCCGGCCCCATTTTCGCCCAGGATGGCCTTGATGCGGCCGGCGTGGATGTCCAGGTCGATGTCCCGGTTGGCGTGGACCTCCCCGAAGGACTTGCTGATTTTTTCCAGGCGCACCAGGGGTGCCTGCGGATCCGTCATCGTTTCTCCTGCTGCAGCCCCACCAGGGGTTGGACGAACTGGGACTCGGAATCCCACGGAAACAGAATCCAGGTGTCCTGGCTGACCTCGGTGATGTAGGTGTCCACCAGGGGCTTTCCGGCCGGCTTGGCGTAGACCGTGGCGAAGTGGGCATGGGGCACCATGTCGCGCACGATGGAAGCCGTTTTGCCGGTGTCCACCAGGTCGTCGATGATCAACCAGCCGTGGCTGTCGCGTTCGAAATTTTTCAGGATATGGGCGTCGGACTGCTGGTCCTGCCACTGGTAGGTCGAGATACAGACGGTGTCCACCAGCCGGATTTCCAGTTCGCGGGCCACGATGGCCGCCGGAACCAGGCCGCCGCGGGTCACGGAAACAATGCCTTCGAAAGGGCCCAGCTCCAGCAGGCGCCAGGCCAGGGCCTTGGAGTCGCGGTGCAGCTGTTCCCAGGAAATGGGATAGGTTTTGGTGTATCGATTGTCGGCCATGCCGGATCTCCTGAGTTGTCTTTTGCGCTAATCCGGGGGTTCGATGTTGATGCCCAGGCCGGCGGGCATGGCGCTGCGCATTTGCCGCCAGGAAGCCAGCACCAGCACGATGACGGTCAGGGCGTAGGGCAGCATGAGCAGCAGCGACGAGGGCAGGTGCGTACCGGCGGCCTGCAGCCGCAGCTGGAAGGCCATTACGCCGCCGAACAGGTAGGCCCCCAGCATGGCCCGCTCCGCGCGCCAGAAGGCGAAGATGACCAAGGCCACGGCGATCCATCCGCGGCCGGCCGAAAGGCCGTTGGTCCACAGGTGGGTGTAGGCCAGGGACAGGTAAGCGCCGCCCAGTCCGGTCAGGAATCCGCCGGCCAGGGTGCCGATCCAGCGCCAAGCCACCACGTTGAGCCCGTTGGCGGTGGCGGCGGCCGGGTTTTCCCCCACGCTGCGCAGGTCCAGGCCCCAGCGGGTGTTGCGCAGAAAGAGCCACAGCAGCGGCACCGCCAGGTAGGAAAGGTACACCAGCACGTCCTGGCGGAAGAAAATGGGGCCCAGCAGCGGAAGATCGGCCAGCCCCGGGATGGCCAGGGCCGTGAAGCCCGGGCCGCTCTTGCCCACGAAGGGGGTGCCCAGGAAGTTGGCCAGCCCGGTCCCCAGGATGGTCAGGGCCAGGCCGGACACCACCTGGTTGCCCTGGAAACCGAGGCACACGGCGGCGTGGACCCCGGCCAGCAGGGCACCAGCCAGGCCGCCCACGAAAAATCCCAGGGCCGGGCTGCCGGTGATCAGAGCCGTGAGGAAGGCCGCCAGGGCGCCCACCATCATGATGCCCTCCACCCCCAGGTTGAGGATGCCGGATTTTTCCGTCAGGATCTCTCCCAGGGTGGCATACAGGATCGGCGTACCCGACTGCACCGCGGCCGCCAGCAGGGATATGATGAGGCCGTCCATCAGTCCTTTTTTCTGAAGTAAAATCGATAGTTGACGAAAAACCCACCCGCCAGCACGGTGAGCAGGATGAGACCCTCCATGATCTGGCCGAAGGCGGCCGGCACCCGGAAGTCCAGTTGCAGCTGCTCGACGCCAACCCGTAGCCCTGCCAGCAACAGCGAGGCCACGCCGATGAACAGCGGGTTGAGCCGCGCCAGCCAGGCCACCACAATGGCGGTGTAGCCGTAGCCCACCATGATGGAGGGCTCCAGCCGGTTGACCGTGGCCGACACCTCCAGGAACCCGGCCCAGCCGGCCAGGGCGCCGGAGAGCACCATCACCAGCATCACCAGGGTGTCGTAGGGGATGCGGGCGTAGCGCGCCGCACGGATGTTTTCACCGCCGGCCTTGATCTCGTAGCCGAAGCGCGTGAAGCGGAAAAAGATCCAGAAGATGATCCCCGCCACCACGCACACCAAAATTCCCCAGTTCAGGTTGCTCTCGCCGATTTTGGACACCACGGCGGCCGCCTCGAACTGACGGGTCATGGGAAAACCATAGCTGCGCGGATCTTTCCAGGGGCCGTAGACCAGGTAGTCCAGAAACAGGATGGCGATGTAGTTGAGCATCAGGGTGACGATGATCTCGTTGGTGCGCATGCGCAGCTTGAGCACCGCCGGGATCAGGCCCCACAGGCCGCCGGTCACCGAGGCGGCCGCCAGCATGAGGGGCTGCAGCAGGTACCAGGGCAGCGAGGAGAAGCTCAGCGCCACCCACGAGGCTCCCACGGCGCCCAGGGCGTACTGCCCCTCGGCGCCGATGTTCCAGATCTGCAGGCGGAAGGCCACGGCCACGCCCAGCGAGCACAGGAAGATGGGGACCGCCTTGATGAGGCTGTCCTCCAGGGCCCAGAAGGAGCCGAAGGCCCCCTGGAAGATGACCAGCATGGCCTGCCCGGCCGGTTTGCCCTGGAGCTTGAGCAGCAGGGCGCTGAGCGCCAGCGAGAGCACCAGCGCCCCCGCCACCACGAGGCCAGACTGCAGCTTCAGGGGCGTCTGGCGTTTTCGAATCCGCAGCACGTTACTGGGTGGAACCGATGACGCCCTTGACGAACCACGTCATGCCGAGCAGTTCCTTGTCCGAGGCCACTTTGCCGTCGGCGATCATGGTCTTGCCCTTCTGGTCGGCGATGGGGCCGGCGAATACCTTCAGTTTGCCCTCCACCAGTTCCTTCTTGGCGGCCAGCACCTTGTCCTTTACGGCCTGGGGCACCATGGGCCCCATGGGCGAGATGTCCACGATGCCCTTGTCGATGCCCCACCAGTAGGCCTCGGCCTTCCAGGTGCGCTTCTGAACCTGCTCCACGATGTAGCGGTAGAAGGGTCCCCAGTTCCAGACGGCCGCCACCAGGTGGGCTTTGGGCGCGAAATGGGACATGTCGGAGTTGTAGCCGATGGAGTAGACACCCTTTTCCTGGGCGGCTTCCTGGGCGGCCGGGGAATCCTGGTGCTGGGCGATGACGTCGGCCCCCACGTCCAGCAGGCTTTTGGCGGCCTCTTTTTCGGTGGCCGGGTCGTACCAGGTCTTGGTCCACACCACGCGCACCTGGGCCTTGGAGTTCACACTCTGCACGCCCAGGGCGAAGGCGTTGATGCCGCGGATGACCTCGGGGATAGGAAAGGCCGCCACGTAGCCGATGGTGTTGCTCTTGGTCATGGACCCGGCCACCATGCCGGTGAGATAGCGGGCCTGGTACATGCGGCCGAAGTAGTTGCCCATGTTCTTGGCGGTTTTAAACCCCGAACAGTGCATGAAGACGGTGTTGGGGAACTTCTTGGCCACCTTCAGCATGGGGTCCATGTACCCGTAGCTGGTGGCGAAGATGATGCGGTAGCCCTTGCGCGCCATGTTGAGAATGACCCGTTCGGAGTCCTGGCCCTCGGGGACCGATTCCACGAAAGCCGTCTTTACCCCGGGCAGCTTGTCCAGCGCTTTTCTGCCCTGGTCGTGGGCCCAGGACCAGCCGGCGTCGCCGATGGGCGAGACGTACACGAAGCCCACCTGGAAATCCCTGGCGGCCGCCATGCCGCCGCAGAAGGTCACCAGCACAAGAGCCGTCGCCAATACCGCAAGCACTTTTTTCATTTTATCCTCCTGATTTTATTTAAAATAGAACACATTATACCTTATTACGGATAAATTGGCAATCGTAAAAATATGGCCCTCGAAACGGTGCCGGGCCGTGCACTGCGGGACCGGGAGCAGGGGGTCTCTTGATAGCTGGGTATTTTCCATGCACATCGCGGCGCTCGGGCTACCCCCGGATAAATGGCTGGCCCAGGGCAGCCGGCGAGGCGCCGAAGCGCGTGCGCTTGAGTGCCGTCACCGCAAAAAGGATGCCCACGGTCAGCAGGTAGGGCAGCAGGCGAAGGATCCAGGCCGGCACCAGTTCGGCGCCCGTGGCCTGGAAGGTGAACTGCAGCGCCGTGAGCCCCCCGAAGAGCAGCGCCCCGAACAGCGCCCGGCCCGGGCGCCAGGTGGCGAAGATCACCATGGCGATGGCGATCCAGCCCTGCCCGCCGGTCATGCCCTCTTTCCAGCCGGGGGTATACACCAGCGAGAGGTAGGCCCCGCCGAGGCCGGCCAGCAGGCCGCCGAACAGGGTGCAGGCATAGCGGATGAGGGCCACGGGCACGCCGGCGGCCTCGGCGGCCTCGGGGTCTTCGCCCACGGCGCGGATGGAAAGCCCCGGCCAGCTGCCGGCCAGGGTCCAGGCCGTCAGCGGCACCAGCGCCAGGGCCGCCAGGCAGAGCCAGTTCTGCTGGGCCAGCACCGGCCCCACGAGCGGCACTTCGGCCAGGGGTCCTGTCGACAGGCTGCCCAGGTGGATGCCCACGCGCCCGATGAAGGGCCGCCCCAGGAAGCTGGACAGGCCGGTGGCCAGAATGGTGACGGCCAGCCCGCTGATGACCTGGCTGGCGCGCAGGTGGATGCAGAAAAAGGCGTGTACCAGCGCCAGCAGCATGCCGGCCGCCATGGCGCCGCCGAATCCCAGCAGCAGCGAGCCGCTCTGCTGGCCCACCACGAAGCCGGCCAGCGCCCCCACCAGCATCATGCCCTCGACGCCCAGGTTGAGGATGCCGCTGCGCTCGGTGATGATCTCGCCCAGGCTGGCCAGCAGCACCGGGATGCTGGACTTCAGGGTGATGGCCAGGATGAAAACCAGGTCGTCCATGTCAGCGGCTCCGGGTGCGGCGGAGGCGGTAGCGGTTGAAAAAGGAAGCCCCCAGCACGGCCAGCAGCAGGGCGCCTTCCAGCACCAGGCTGATGGAGGACGGCAGGTGCGTGGCGCTCTGCAGTTGCTCGCCGCCCACGATGAGGCCCGCCAGCAGCACCGCTGCCACGGGCACCGCCGCCGGGTTGAGGCGCGCCAGGAAGGCGATGATGATGCCGTCGTAGCCGTAGCCCACGGCCAGGCCCTGCTGCAGGCGCATGTGGATGCCGCACACCTCGCTCATGCCGGCCAGTCCGGCCAGTCCGCCGCTGAGCAGCATCACCAGCACCTGCTGGCGGCCGAAGGCGAAACCCGCGTAGCGTGCCGCGCGGTCGCTCAGCCCGATGACCCGCACGCGGAAGCCCCAGGGGGTGTAGGCCTGGGCGAAATACAGCAACGCGGCGGCCGCCAGGGCGATGAACAGGCCCAGGTGGATGCGGGTCTGGAAAAAGCGCGGCAGCCAGGCCACCTGTTTGAACATGGCCGTGCCGGGAAAGCCCATGCCCATGGGATCGCGCCAGGGGCCGAAGTAGAGATGTTCCATGAAGATGATGGCCACGTAGTTGAACATCAGGGTGGTGATGATCTCGTTGACGTTCCAGCGTGCCTTGAGCACCGCCGGCACCAGGGCCCACAGGGCGCCGCCGGTGAAGCCAGCCGCCACCAGGGTCGGGATGACCAGCGCCGGCGGCAGGTGCGGCGCCCAGAACAGGGCCGTGCCGGCCGCGAAGATGCCGCCGAACACCAGCTGCCCCTCGGCCCCGATATTCCACAGCAGCATGCGCGCGGCCACGGCCACGGAGAGGCCCGTCAACATCAGCGGGATGGCCTTGACCAGTACCTCTGAAAAATTGAACCAACTGCCAAAAGCCCCCACTGCCATGACCCGGTAGGCTTGCAGGGGGTTGGTGCCCAGCAGGGCGAAAAGGGCAGCACCTACCGCGAGCGCTAACACCACCGCTAGCACGCTGGTGACCACGGGGTGCAGTTCGGCTGCTTTTTCTTTCATGGCGATGTCCATGATCTAATCCCGGATGCCTGCCATGAGCAGACCCACCTTAGCCGCCTGCTGCGGGTCGCGGGCCGATACGGTTTCGATGATCCGGCCGCGGAACATGACCGCCACGCGGTCGGCCAGCGAGAGCACCTCGCGCAGGTCGCCGGACACCAGCAGCACGGCGGCGTTGCGGCGCTGCGCCAGCAGCGTCTGCCAGACCTCCTCGGTGGCGCCGATGTCCAGCCCGCTGGTGGGCTGCTCGGCGATGATCAGCGCCGGCTGCCCGGCCAGTTCGCGGCTGAGGACGAATTTCTGAAGGTTGCCGCCGGACAGCTGGCGCGCGGTGGTGTCCGGCCCCGCGGGCGCCCGCACGTCGAAGGCCGCAAGAGCCTGGGCGGTTTCGCGGCGGGCGCGGGTCATCGCCAGCAGCGGCCCGCGCCGGTAGCGCCCCAGGCGGGTCAGCAGGAAGTTGTCCACCAGCGAGAGCTCGGGCACGCTGGCGGTGGTGTGCCGGTCCTCGGGAATGTAGACCATCTCGTCGCGCGCCGCCCGCGGCCAGCGTGACGCCGCCCACGTGCGGCCCAGAAATTCGACGCGGCCGGCAACGTCCGGCAGCAGCCCGGCCAACGCGGCCGTGAGCGGCCCCTGGCCGTTTCCGGCCACGCCGGTGAGCGCCAGGATCTCGCCCCGCCGCACCGAAAGCGCGACGCCCTCGAAAAGCGGCCGCCCGGCCGCGTCCTGCGCCGTGAGATCGCGCACGGCGAAAACCGTCTCTTCGGTCTCCACCGCCGGGCGCTCGACCTCCAGCAGCACCTCGCGGCCCACCATGCGGCGGGCCAGCTCACGCCGCGAACGCACCTGTCCGGCGGCGAAAGAGCCCACCATTTTTCCCCGCCGCAGGATGGAGATGCGTGCCGCCAGCGTCATGACTTCTTCCAGCTTGTGGGTGATGAACAGGATGGTGTGCCCCAGGTCCCGCAGCCGGCGCAGGATGCCGAAGAGGGTCTCGATCTCGGGGGGCGAGAGCACGGCCGTGGGCTCGTCGAAGATCAGGATCTGCGCCCGGCGGTAGAGCAGCTTGAGGATCTCCACCCGCTGACGTTCGCCCATGGACAGCCGCGAGACGGTCTGCGAGGGGTCGATCTGCAGGTCGTAACGCTCGGCGAATTCGCGGATTTCACCCTCGGCGCGGGCCATGTCCAGCCGCAGCCGCCCGCGGCCAAGGCCCAGCAGGATGTTCTCGGTGACCGTGAGACTCTCCACCAGCATGAAGCGCTGGTAGACCATGCCGACGCCGGCCGCCAGGGCCTGGGCCGGCTTGGCGAAGCGCACGGGTTTTCCCCGCAGCCGGATGGTGCCGCGGTCGGGCCGGTAGCAGCCCGCCAGGATGGACATCAGGGTGCTCTTGCCGGCGCCGTTTTCCCCCAGGATGGCGTGGATCTCGCCGGCAAAGATGTCCAGGTCGATGTCGCGGTTGGCCTCGGTGGCCCCGAAGGACTTGCAGATGCCCGAGAGGCGGAGGACGGGATCGGAGGGCGGGCGGGTTTCCATGGGCGGTCAGTCCGCGAGCACTTCGGGCGGGGGCAGTTCGGCCAGGTGCACCACCGGCACCCCCAGCGCCGGGGGCGTCCCCTCGCAGGCCGCGCAGAAGACGCCCAGCAGCGGCGGTTCGGCAAAGCCGCCCCGTTCGGCGGCCTGCGCCACCAACCGCAGCAGGCCGCGCACCGTCTCGCCCGTGCTGACCACGTCGTCGACGATCACGATGCCGCGCCGGGCCGTTGCCAGCAGCCGGATGTCGCGCTCGTACATCACCAGCGTCTTTTCCCCGCTGGTGATCGACCCGCTGCCGATCTGCGCCAGCGGGCGCCGCTCGGGCTGCATGTGGGGCTTGACCCGGTTGTAGGCCACGGCCACGGCCCCCACGCCCAGTTCCCGGGCCACGACCTGAACCAGCTGCAGGGCCTTTTCCACGGCCGTCAGAATCACAACACCCTCGGGATCGGCCAGATGTTCCCGAATGCGGGCGGCCAGCATGCGCCCCAAGTCGTGATTGAGGCGGATGCAACCCACCAGGTTCAGCGATGCAATGCGCAGTCTCCGGCCGCCGTTAGTAAGCTCCACCAAAGGCAACGGAATGCCGTAGTCCAGGCCCGGCACCTCGAGGACATACTTGTCGCCAGATTCGAGTTCCTGCGCCTGTCGGGAATCGTCCTTCATCCGATCGTCACCCGCCATGGGTTTTTTTCCACAGACCCACACGGACCATCGGGACGGTGGGTCATGGACAGTCCCTTACCCGTGCTTCATCTCCACTGGGGAAAAAGCCAAGGCCGCTTGAGTCCCATCACTTTGTGCCTCTGTGCCTTTGCCCCTTTGTGCCTTATTTCTTAACTAATCCGGAATTTTCCCACTGACACCTTTGATCAACCACCGCATGGTCAGCAACTCCTTATCTGTGGCCTTCTTGCCCTCGGGGATCATCAGTTTGCCCCTCTGATCGTAGATGGGACCCACGAAGATGTTGTCCTTTCCCTCCACCAGCAGCTTCTTCTGGGCCAGCACCTTTTTGCGCACCGCTTCGGGCACCGAGGCGTTGAAGCCGGTCAGTTGGATGTTGTTCTTGTCGAACCCGCCCCAGTAGGGGGTGGGCTTCCAGGTGCCGGCCTGGACCTGCTTGACCACCTCCACGAAGTAGGGCCCCCAATTCCAGATGGGCGACACCAGCACGCACTTGGCGCCGTACTTGGCGGCGTCGGTTCCGTAGCCGATGGCCGGGACGCCCTTGGCGCACGCCGCCAGGCTGCTGTCCGGGGTGTCGGCCATCTGGCGGATGAGGTCGTGCTTGCGGCTGATGAGGGTGTCGGCCAGGGTGGTCTCGTTGATGGGGTCGCGCCAGGCCTTGAGCCACACCACGGTGTTGACGTTGTTGGGGTCGAACTGGTGCCCGGCCTCCTTGAGGCCCTTGATCAGGCCGATGGTGAAGGCGTTGATGCCGCGGATGGGCTCCGGGATGGGGTTGGTGGCCACGGTGCCCACGTTTTTAAAGCCCATCAACCCGGCCAAATAGCCGGACAGGAATTCGCCCTGGTACATGCGGGCGAAGTAGTTGCCCATGTTGGGGGCCGTCTTGTAGCCCGAGCAGTGCTCGAAAATCGTCTTGGGAAAGTCCTTGGCCACCATCAGCATGGGGTCCATGTGCTCGAAGGTGGTGCCGAAGATGATGTCGTAGCCCTTGCGCGCGTAGTCGCGGATGACGCGCTCGGCATCGGCGGCCAGCACCTTTTCGGTGTAGCTGACCTCCACCTGGTCGCCCATCTGCTTCTTGAGATACTCGATGCCGTTATAGGCCGCCGTGGTCCACCCCATGTCGTCGATGGTCCACAACAGGGCAAAGGCCACCTTGATCTTCTTGGCGGCCGCATTTCCAACCGGGGCCAGCACCAGGGATACGGCCAGCATCAGTGCCACCAGGACAACCGTTCGTCTGCTGTTCATAAAGATTCCTCCTTTGCTGATGAAAAAATGATCGGTCGGTGGAGCGATTTTCAGCCACCGGCATCGTTTGATCGGCCGGCAGATCGACAGGTCCGCATCCGAAAGGCGTCACAGAAAACAAAAAGACCCCCGTGGAGGGGTAACTCGTCCGGAAGCGAAATGCCGGAAAAATTTCGTGATTGATCCGGGGTTATTCCGGTCCGGCGGAAAAGAGGCCGCGTTGCCGTTGCGGCAATTTTTTCATCCATCCCGGGTGCCATGTCAAGAAAGATTTGGGAATCGGAGAGGCCGCCACTTTCCGTTACCGATTATTCGACAGGATTTTGAGTCCAGTGGATGCGAAAAGCGCCTTCAGGATCCGCGGTCCTTCGTCTTAGGGCCCACGCAATAATAATTTCACATTTTCGAAGGTGATATGACGTTAGTTCGTTAGAGTCCATGCATGTGGTGTACGGTTAAACTCGGGTCTTGAAAAAAAGACCATCGCGTCCATTCTCATTTAGCAAATTTAAAACAAATAACAGATGAGAAGAGGCACGATGGTCATGGAAAGTGTAAACGGTTTGAGTTGGTTGCGCAAGCGAATTGAAACGGCGGACGAGGATCTGCTCCGGGAGATGGTCAAGGTTTTCGCCGAGGCGCTCATGGGGGCAGAGGTCGACAGCCTGTGCGGCACCGGATACGGGCAAGTGAGTCCGGAACGTGTCAACCGGCGCAACGGGTACCGGCAAAGACGCTGGGACAGCCGGGTCGGCACCATGGCGCTGGCCATCCCCAAGCTCAGAAAGGGCAGCTATTTCCCCGAATGGCTTCTTTCCCCGCGGCGCCGTTCTGAACGCGGCCTGGCCCAAAAAGATCAACCGCCTGCTGCACCATGCCGACACGGTGCTCCTCGCCTGACAGCGATTTTAAACCTGCCGTTTTGAGATATTTTCACGGTGCCGCTAACAAACAATTCAAGGTTTGACACCAAAAACCTGCTTTTTTCATGGTCGCAGCCAGAGGCTTCGGTTAGACCTTTTGGGTTGGGTGCGCCAGGCTAAGCCTGGAAGGAGGGGATATGTGGTGACGCATTGAAACTCTTTATCGGGACCCTGTGGAGGGAAGGCAGCGCCATACTGAATGGAGCCTTTGAAGGGAAAGATGCGAGGGACATCGAGACCGGAAAGCGTCTCAACGAGACTTCAGAGGGTAGCGAAATTGTCTGCGGAAGCGCCGGAGATGGTGTGGACCACGCTGTCGCATCACATCGACCTGGATTTTCTCATGGAGGCGTACCGGCTGACGCGCAAGGACGGAGCCGCGGGTGTGGACGGACAAACGGCATCGGCCTATGCAGAGCATCTGGAGGAAAATCTCCAGGACCTGCTGGACCGATTCAAGTCCGGCACCTATAAAGCCCCTCCAGTGCGGCGGACGTACATCATGCGCTACGCGGACGATGCGGTAATGGTGTTTTACTCGAAGTCGGATGCCGAAAGGGTGTTGGCGGTTTTACCGAAACGGTTCGGCCGCTCTGATCTCACGCTTCATCCAGACAAAACGAAGCTGGTAAAGTTCACCCGGCCAGGACCGGGTGGCAAAGGAGGTAAGTTTCACCCCGGCAGCTTCGATTTTCTCGGCTTCACCCACCACTGGGGAGGAGCCGGATGCGTTAATCGCGCACGTCCGGATCTGGGGGGGACGGGGGAAAGTGATTTCCCTCGTCTACCCGACATTGAAAAGCAGGTCGTTTTCAAAATATGTCTGCTCGATTTCCTCTTGGTGTGCTTTCAAATCACTGCCCATCCGATTGGCCACTTCGTGTACCAGATAATTGATCATGCAGGAGATGCTGGTGGGACTTCCCAGGAACGGGATGTGTTGGGAGGGTGCCACTAAGGCGAGGTGGGCAAAGGGGATGAGCGGACAGGTGGTTCCGTCGGTGATGATCAGCAGATCCATGTTTTTACGGCGCACCCAGCGTCCAACACGGACGAGTTCGTTGGGGTATCGGGATGTCGCCACGATGACCGCCAGGCTGCCCTCGGGTGCAAAAGTTAACCAGTCAAACGTGGTGCTGTCACTGCCTTTGATGATGGAGATGTTCTTTCTTACCTTGGTTAACGACCACCCCATATAATAAGCCATGGTGTAGGAAAGCCGGGAACCGATGACATACACATGATTTTTTTCACTTATCATGCGAACGGCCTTTTCGAGATCCTCCGCGTGTACGTTTTTAAATAAATAGGTGAGATTGTCGATCTCTTCCGCGACGGTTTTCTTGAACCCCTCTGCACCATCCCCCCTCGCTCTCATTAAATCCCACCGATCCAGAAGCGTCAGGTCCGTATCCACGTAATCCCGCAGAACCTGCTGCATCTGGCTGTAGCCCCTGTATCCGAGCTGTGCCACAAAGCGAATCACGGTGGCCTCGCTGATACCGCAGGTAGCCGCCAACTCCCTGGCGGTCATGAGCACCGCTTTTCGCGGGTTTTCGATAAGGTAGTCGCTGATAATCTTGCCCTTGGGTGTCAGTTTGTCTTGCAGGCGGTCGATTCTCTGGATCAACGGGTGAGACGCTTTGGGGTTCATACATATTCCTCGATTTTTCGATAAAATGTCGTGTGGTGACCCTTGTCGATTAATTTTGCCAGGAAAAAGCGCTTTAATCAAGGATATGTTATGAAAAGTGGTCAAGATGAAATAAATCGTTTCATAAGCGTGATTTTGTAGCAACCGGTTTTATGGCCCCAAAAACAACTAAACATTGGAATTAAATACAATTACAAAGCCCATTCTTCTATACACATAAAAAATAAGCGGGGATTATGCAATTAATACTTGACACATTATGGTTTATTTGCAATCAGAAACTATCATTCTGTGCGCTTTTGTGTATCCACCCCATGAATCATGGAGAAAATCATGCTACCCCTAGATTGCCACCCGCCAGGGGATCGATGTGAGATTGCTGCGAGCCCCATCGGTCCCTTGGGAATCCCAGAAAGTGACGGTCGAATGAATCCTGATCAGGTCGAAACATCCAGGAGTCTGCTGGGTCCATCCACTGTGGACATGCTCTTCAAGGTTCACGAAGACGCCCTTTGGTTGCTTGAAAATGTGGGTGTCGGCTGCAGGCAGCCGGATATTTTGGATGCTTTCAGGCAATACGAGGCGGACGGAAAGGCCATTGTTTACGACAACCGCGTTTACATCACTTCGGATCTGATCCGGCAATGCCTTTCCCTGGTGCCCGGAATCGATCGCTTTTTCGTGCCCCGAAACAGCTTTTTCGTGGGGGGCACCGCCCCTTATGTGTATGATGACAGTGCAGGTGTCGGCGGGGTGATGCCGACAGCCGAGCACGTGAAACGTATCGCGCGGATCGCCGAAGCCAGCCCCGTCGTGGCAGGTATGGGGCGCGGCGTAAAACTCAAGGACGAAATCGCCCAGATCGACATCATGGTCGAAAACTGCTCCAAGCCGCTTTACTTTGCGGTCACTTCGGAGCGCACATTGGCGCATGCCAAAGCGATCCATCGGCAGCGCGGCAGGGAAATGATTGTCTTCTGCCTCACGCGTCCACCCCTTCAGGTGAACGAAAATTTTTCGGAAAATTTCGTGCAGGTGGTCCGTGCCGGGCTACCGGTGTTTGTCTCCGCCATGCCCATGGCCGGCATCAGTGCGCCATACTGTTACAGCGGCGTGCTAACCGTGACGCATGCGGAAGTGTTGTTCGGCATATGCGCGGCACAGCTTCTGCGGCCGGGCCACACCTGTATCCATGCCGGCTTCCCGACCATTGCCGATCCCCGTTTCGAGTACAACCCCAATTATGGCCTCAAGAGCCATTTTGTCCTCAACCTGCTCATGGCCCACCTGAACATGATGCTGGATTTGCCCACCTTTCAAAGCTGTTGCACCACCAATGAGGAGCACCTGACCGAACGGGCGCTGGCCGATGCCCGCACGGGGATGGCCCTGTGCAAAAAATACGGATTTCACATGATGCGACACAGCTTTGGATTTCTGCGGCACCTGATCGATTTTTCCTTTGCCAAATACGAGGCGGCCATCCGCATTGCCGAAGAGGTCGGCGCCGATGAGGCTCCGGAAGTTGAAATGCCGGCATATGATGAACGGGGCATGGCGTCGATTCGGCGTGTCGGTTTGGGTATGTATATCGACGACCCGTTGACGACAGCCAACATCGGGAGTGTATTCATGGATTGAGATGGAGGAGACCACCGGAAACCGGCACCACCGAGCAATTCCTCAAAGGTGACCCATGCAGGAAATTTTCCACTATGTCGGCAGCAATTATCAGACGATTCTCCGGCTGACCGTTCAGCACCTGTATCTGGTGAGCATTTCGGTGGGCGTGGCCATTCTTTCCGGTGTGCCCATCGGGATCCTGATCACCAAGGACAAGAAGCTTGCCGATACCGTTCTATATATTGCCTCGGTGATCATCACCATCCCTTCGGTGGCCATGTTCGGCCTCATGATTCCCATCTTGTCGCTGGTCAACCGAGGCATCGGCTTTTGGCCGGCTGCCATCGCCATCTTCCTCTATTCCCAGCTGCCGATTATCCGAAACACTTACACCGCCATCAACAACATCGATCCTGCCCTTCGTGAGGCTGCAAAAGGCATGGGCATGAGCGATTGGCAGCGATTGGCCAAAGTCGAGATCCCCCTGGCGGTTCCCGTCATCATGGCCGGGGTGAGAATGGCAGTGGTCATGAACATCGCCGTTGCGACCATCGCCGTATACATCGGCGCGGGAGGACTGGGAACCATTATCAACGAGGGCATCACCGGCACCAACAGCACCAAGCTGATCGTGGGTGCGGTGGCGGTTTCCCTGCTGGCGATCATCGCAGACTACTTGTTTCTATTCATACAGAAGTTGCTGACACCGAGGGGCTTGAGTGAGGTAACGCCATGATACGGCTGGAGAATTTGACCAAACACTTCGAAGTGCCGGGAAAAGAA
>CAYUAQ010000057.1:13406-25635 GCA_964442705.1 uncultured Desulfobacteraceae bacterium | reverse complement strand
AGCGGCTCCAGAATGTCCAGTGCGGATGCCATGGTGTTTCGCTGCCTTGCCCCCTGTGCCTTTGTGCCTTTGTGCCTTTGTGCCTTTGTGCCTTGCCCTTGCCCTTTCCCTTGCCCTTGCCTCGCTTCTAATCAAAGGCCGCAGCCTCCTGCCGCCCCTTTTCCTCGTCTACGAAAAACAGCAGCAGCCCGCCGGCGATGAACAGCAGCAGCACCGAGACGATGCCCCAGCGGGCGGCCAGGCTGGAGGCGGCCTGGATCTGGGCGGCGGTGGCGCCCGGTGAAATCAGCATACGCTTGACGCCCAGGCTGACCACCCCCACCAGCACGGGGCCCAGGATGGCAGCGAACTTACCGAACATGTTGTAGAACCCGAAGAACTGGGCGTCGCGGCCGGCCGGTATCAGTCGCGCGTAGTAGGAGCGGCTCAGGGCCTGGATGCCGCCCTGCACCAGGCCGATGGCCACGGCCAGGATGTAGAACTCCTCCTTGCGGGTCATCATGGCGGCGGCCACGGTGACGACGCTGTACACACCGATGGCCAGGAAAAGCGAGCGCTTGACCCCCCAGCGGCTGCCCAGCCGGCCGAACACCAGTGCGGCCGGAAAACCCACGAACTGGACCATCAGCAGGGCCGTGATCAGGTCGTTGGACTTCAGGCCGATGGTGATACCGTAATCGATGGCCATGCGGATGATGGTGTCAACGCCGTCGATGTAGCACCAGTATCCGACCAGAAACAGGAAGAGGGTCTTCAGGCGCCGCGCCTGGCCCAGGGTCTCCACGAACTGGGCGAATCCGGCCGTGATCAGGTTCTGCCGCCCCTTCAGCGGGCGGGACGTCTTCTCCTCTGGAACCCATACGATCGTGAACAGGGTGAAAACGCCCCACCAGATGGCCACGGACAGGAAGCTGAAGCGCACGGCGCCGGTGGCGTCGGCGAAGCCGAAAGCCGTGGGCTTCAGCACCACGATGACATCCACCAGGAAGAGCAGTCCGCCGCCCAGGTAGCCCATGGCAAAGCCCAGGCTGGAGACGGTGTCCATGTTGCGGCCGCCGGAGACCGACGGCAGCAAGGCGTCGTAGAAGATGTTGGCGCCCGAAAAGCCGACGATGGCCAGGGCGTAAATGACCGTGGCCCACAGCCAGCCGCCTTTTGCCACCAGGCACAGCAGGGCCGTCATCAGCACCCCGAAGTAGGCGAAAAAGATGAGGAAAGCCTTCTTGCGCGAGCCCCTGTCGGCGATGGCGCCCAGCACCGGCGCCGCCAGGGCCACAGCCAGGCTGGCCAGGGAATTGGCCAGCCCCAGCCGGGCCGTACTCAGGTTGACGTCGCTGCCGGCACTCCAGAACTCCTTGAAAAAGACGGGGAAAAAGCCGGACATGACCGCCGTGGCAAAGGCCGAGTTGGCCCAGTCGTAAAGCGCCCACCCCCAGACGGCACGGCGGGAAGAATTCGGATGGGCTCCATCGGACAACTCGTTGGGATTCATGGACCCTCTTTGGGTTGAAATAAGGTGTCAGGAGAAAAAGGTATCAGCTGTCAGGTATCAGGTATCAGGGAAAAGGTGGCCGGTTTTCAACCGGCATCTTTGAAAAGCTGATTGCTGATACCTTCAGTTCCCATGGCAATCGCAAGTAAGGCCCCTCTTTGAGAGAGAGCCACGCCCGTAGCAAGACCCCGCCGGAGCGGGCAAGCTTCGGTTCCACAAATCTATTGACAGACCGGGCGAAATTCCCTTACCAATTCAGCTTCAGACTACGCAAAACGGCGCCTGAAATCAACACCGCGCCGGGCGCCCGCAGCCATTCGCCAAGGGCGCAACCGGATCCACTCACCTTTTACCATGAGCACCACATTAAAAAAACTGCGATCCAGAGGGGTTTTAGCGGCGGCCACGGTGGCCATAATGCTGGCGACGGTCACGGTGGCGCCAGCAGTCGATGAATTCGCCATGGGGGTGGCCGGCCGCATCCGGGGCGAACTTAGACGTCCGCCGAGCAGCAACGTGGCGGCCCCTTCCGGCCAACGCTTTCCGGCGGCCAAGCGGCTGACCGCTTTTTACGCCCACCGGCGCTACCGGCCCGTGTGGGTCGCCAATTTCGGCGTTCTGCCGACGGCGGCCGAACTGCTTGCCCGTATCAAAACAGCCGACCAGGAGGGGCTCGACCCGGCGGACTATCATCTCAGGGACATCGCCGCCCTCATGGCCGATCTCATCACCGGTGGCAAGCCGGCGGCCGGCGCAACCGGCTTCGGCCACTGGGCCCGCCTGGACCTGCTGCTCACCGACGCTTTCCTGCAGTACGCCGCCCATCTGGCGGGCGGGCGGGTCGATCCGCGGGACTTCAACGCCCAACGACCGCCCTCCAGCCGTCGGCCAGATGCCGCCGCGGTCTTGAAGGCCGCACTGAACTCCGGTGAAATCGGCAGTGCCCTGGGGTCTCTGGCGCCGCCCCACCCCGGATATGCCAGGTTGAAAGAGGCCCTGGGCCGCTACCGCCACGTGGCCGCTGCCGGCGGCTGGTCGCGCATTCCCGGCGGCGACGTTCTTTGCCCCGGCGACCACAGCCCCCGCATCCCGCTGCTGCGGCGGCGGCTGGCGGCTTCCGGCGACCTGCAGGGGCCCCGCAACGACAGCCAAAGCAAACGCTTCAGTGACGCCCTGGCCCGGGCGCTGGCCCGCTTCCAGCGCCGCCACGGCCTGCCGGACACCGGCACCCTGGACGCCCTTACGCTGGCGGCGCTGAACGTCCCGCTGGCGGAACGTATCCGCCAGATCGAAACCAACCTGGAACGTTGGCGCTGGCTTCCCCGTGACCTGCAGCGCCGCCACGTGCTGGTGAACGTGGCCGACTTCACTCTCGCGGTCATCGAAGACGGCCGGCCGGTGGTGCGCATGCGGGTGGCCGTGGGCAAACCCCGCAGCCCGACCCCGGTTTTCAGCAGCCGCATCACCTACCTGGTCATCAATCCCGTGTGGACCATCCCGCCGCGCATCGCCAGGGAAGACGTGCTGCCCCGCATAAAGGCCGATCCCGAATACCTGCGGCATCGGAAAATCCACGTCTTCGCCAACTGGCTGGCAGATGCCCCTGAAATAGACCCCCGCACCATCGACTGGAAAGCGGTCCAGCCGCAGCGACTGGTCTACAAACTGCAGCAGGAACCCGGGCCGCTCAACGAACTGGGCCGCATGAAATTCATGTTTCCCAACCGTTTTGCCGTCTACCTGCACGACACGCCGGACCGCGGCCAGTTTTCACGGCCGCGGCGGGACCTGAGCTCGGGCTGTATCCGGCTGGAAAAGCCGGTGGCGCTGGCAACCTACCTGCTGAGAGAAAGCCCGGGCTGGACCAGGGAACAGATCATGGCCACCATCGACAGCGGCCGGGAAATGGTCCTGGGCCTCAAAAAGCCCATCGCCATCCACCTGTTCTACTGGACCGCCTGGGTGGACGAAGACGGAGTGCTGCAGTTTCGGAAGGATATCTACGGCCGCGACACCGCCATGGGCCGGGCCATGCACCGGCGGCCGCCGGCGCGCGCCATCACCACTGCCGGACGGGACCAACGTCCAGGTGGACAAAACCGGTTCTAGGATAGTAGCCCACCCCGCCGGCCTTCAATCTCAGCGCCAGCCGCCGCAGGCTGGAAAGGCGGTAGCCCGGCACGAAAATGTCGATGGCCTTGCCGTACATGTGATAGCTGTTCCTGGCCACCCCCCGGCTCTTCCTGCGCAGCCGGGCGTTGGTGGCCGGTGAGCGGTAGCCGGAAATGATGTGAAAGGTGCAGCGGCGGGGCACTTTGCGGGACAGGCGGTGGAGGGTGTCCAGCAGGCGAAGGTCGATGGGCTTGACCTCTCCGGTGCGGAAGTCCCGCAGGATATAATTGATCTGCAGCAGTGCCTCGGGCAGGTAGCGGCCGTCTTTACAGTAACAGACCCTGAGGCGCTCGCCGGTATGGGCGTTGTAAAAGCACAGCTGTTTTTCGGTGGCGCTGCGGGGAATGATGGCACCCAGTGCCGTCGATGCCGACAACAGGCCTGCCGCGGCGCCTGCACCAACCTTTAAAAACCCCCGTCGACTGACAACTCCGCCTGCGTTGGAATCCTGATGCGCTCCGATGGGAATATCCTTTCAACACATGGTTGACTTACCGATATCGACCTGTCATTTTTTCCAGGGGAAGCACCACGCAGAACCCGTGTGGTTGGCACTTTCCCTTAGAAGAAATCGGTGCCGCTGTCAACAGCTTATTTGCCCTCACGGCAGGCGCGGCCCCGGGCATACCGGCCGGCCCGACAGTATCCACCATATTTTTCGGCAAAAACCATGGCGGACTTTACCATGAACCCAACCACAAGCCCCGTGCAGACGCCCCCAGCCCTGGACAGGGCCCGCTACCGCCGCGTGCGCCGATTCTTCCTGGGTGTTCTGGCCCACTTCCTGTGGTGGGATGTCATCCTGGCACTGCCGCTGCTGCGGCTCGTGCGGCGACCCGCCCTGGCGCGGTGGTGCCGCATCGCCGTCCGGTTCCGGGAGCTGGCGGTGGAGCTGGGCGGGGTGCTGATCAAGCTGGGGCAGTTTCTGAGCATCCGCTTCGACATCCTGCCGCCCGAGATCATCGCGGAACTGGCCGGCCTCCAGGACGAGGTGGCCCCCGTGGCTTTCGAGCGCATAGAAGCGCGCATCGCCTCCGAATTCGGCCGGCCGGTAGAAGAGGTGTTCCGCCGCATATCCCCCCGGCCCCTGGGATCGGCGTCCCTGGCCCAGGCCCACCGGGCCGAGAGCACCGACGGTCGGCACATGGTACTCAAGATCCTGCGGCCGGGCATCGAACAGGTGGTGGAGACGGACCTGCGCGCCATCGGCCAGGCCTTGGAGTGGTTGAAACTGTACCGTCCGGTGCGCCGCCGGGTGGACCTGGACTGGCTGCTGGCGGAATTTTCCAAAGTCACGCGCACCGAATTGGACATGCTGGCCGAGGGCCGCCACGCCGAGCGGCTGGCCGGCGACCTGGCCGAGGAGCCCGACGTGCGCATCCCGGAAATCTACTGGGACTTCTGCCGGCCGCGCATCCTGGCCTCCGAAGACGTTGCGGCCATCCGCATCAGCGACGTCCCGGCCCTGGAGGCGGCCGGCATCAGCCCGGCCGAGGTGGCCCGCACCCTGCACCGCGTCTACATGCGCCAGGTGTTCGAGACCCATTTCGTGCACGTGGACCCCCACCCGGGCAACCTGTTCGTCCACCCGCTGGACACTGCGGGCGGCGGGAAGACGCCTTGGCAGCGGGAGGGACGGCCCTTCGTGATCGCCTTCGTGGACTTCGGCATGGTGGCAGAAATTCCACGACGGCTGCGCCAGGCCCTGCGCGAGGTTGCCATCGGTATCGCCCGCCGCGATGCCCGCATGATCGTGGCGGCCTACCAGCACGCCGGCGCCCTGCTGGAGGGCGCCGACCTGGGCATGCTGGCGGAAACCCACGAGGCGCTCTTCGAGCGCTTCTGGGGCATCCGGGTGGGCCAGCTGCGCGATGTGGCCCTGAGCGAGGCGCGCTTTTTCCTGGAGGAGTACCGCGATGTGATTCTCAAGGCCCCCTTCCAGTTCCAGGCCGACATGCTCTTCGTGGTGCGGGCGGTGGGCATGCTGGCGGGCCTGGCCACGCGGCTGGACCCCGACTTCGATCCCTGGGCCGGCACGATCCCCTTTGCCGAGCGCTTCGCCCGCCAGGAGTTGGGCCGCCGCAGCGAGCGGTTCCTGGCGCAGCTGGAGACGCTGGTCCGGTTGCTGGGCAGCCTGCCCGAGCGCCTGGACCGCTTGCTGGCGGCCGCCGACCGCGGCGGTTTCCCGGTGCAGGCCGCCCTGGACCCGGCCGCACGGCGCCTGCTGCGCCGGCTGGAGCGGGCCGTCGGGCGCCTGTCCTGGACGGTCCTGGGATGCACCTTGCTTCTGGCGGCGGTAATCTGCTATACAAGCGGACAGTCGGGCTGGCTGGTGGCCGCCCTGCTGGCGCTGGCGGCCGCCGGCCTGGCGGCCGCGGCACGGTAGGAAAGCCGCGTCGGCGCCTCTTTAATTTTCGATAAAAAGTATTATTGTTTGAAAGAGGTATCAGCGATCAGGTGTCAGCTTTTTTTAATGGTATCAGCTGTCAGCAATCAGGTATCAGCGATCGGGTGTCAAGTGTTTTGAGGGTTGCCGGCTGAAAGCCGGCCACCTATCCCTTGATACCTGATACCTTCTTTCCTGAAACCTGACAGCTGACAGCTGATACCTTCTTCCCTGACACCTTCACTCACTCGCTACAGTGGCCGATAATAATGTCGTCGATTTCACCCGGGATTTCAAACGAGCCCTGAGAATCAAACGAGGCTGCCTTGGACCATCTGAACCGCATCGTCTTTCAAATACCGGACCTCAAAACCCTCACCGACCGCTACACGGTGGTAGACATGCACATTCACAGCCACCACTCCGACGGCACGCCCTCCATCGATGACATCGCCGAACGCGCCCGCGAACTGGGCATCGGCGTATCCGTCACCGACCACAACCAGATCGAGGGCGCCGTCGAACTGGCCGCCCATGAAGATGTCTTCAGCATACCGGGCATCGAGGTCACTTCCCTGGAGGGGACCCACCTGCTGGTCTATTTCAGCGACATTCGCGGCCTGGAAAAATTCTACCACCGGGACATCGTGCCGCACATGGGCCCTTCGGTGATGCACTCCACCGAACTGGCGATGGAAGAGATTATCCGGCGGGCCAAGCGCTACCCCTCGCTGACCGTGTTCGCGCACCCGTACAGCGCGGCTTTTACGGGCGTCTGCAACGTGTACTTTCCGGGCGAACGGCTGGAGGCCGTCCTGGAGCAGGTGGACGGCGTGGAGGTCATCAACGCCTCCAACCTGACCAAGTGGAACCTGCGCTGCGCCCTGTTGGGCTTCAACCTCGCCAGGGCCATTACCGGCGGCAGCGACAGCCACAGCGTTCAGCACATCGGCCGCGCCGTGACCTACAGCGACTGCCGCCGAACGCCGCGGGCTTTTCTGGAGGCGCTGAAAAAGGGCCGCGCCAAGGTCGTGGGCAAGGAGATAGACCTGCTGCGCAAAGTGGCCTCCAACGGCTTCAAGCTCAGAACCAGTCTGAAGAACACGCCGGACCTGCTGGAAAAAAACTTCCGCTACGGCTGCACCGTGATCAACACCAAATCCAAACTGTTCCGCGAACGCATGCGCCAGCGCCTGGATGAACGCCGGCGGGAAAACCCGGGCCTGGCCGGCCGTTGATCACCATGTCCCCTGCAGCAGCCAGACAAGCGGACAGCGGCCCGGCCCCCCTGCTCGAGGCCCAGGCGCTCACCAAGCGCTTCGGCGGCATCACCGCCCTGGAGGACTACAGCGTCGCCGTGGGCAGGAGCGAACTGCTGGGTCTCATCGGCCCCAACGGCGCCGGCAAGACCACCGTATTCAACCTGCTGTCCGGCGTGCTCAAACCCACCGCCGGCCACATCTTCCTGGACGGCCGGGACATCACCGCCGACCGTCCCGACCGGCGGGCCATCCGGGGCATCGCGCGCACCTTCCAGAACATCCGACTGTTTGCCGAGATGCCCGTGGCCGACAACATCAAGGTGGCCTTTCACATGCACCGCGGAAAAGGCATCTGGCAGACCCTGGCGCACACGCCGGCCTTTCGCCGGGCCGAGCGACAGATGCAGGCCCAGGTGATGGAATTTCTGGAACTGCTGGGTCTTCAGGATGTCCGCCGCGAGGCGGCCGGCAACCTGCCCTACGGCCTGCAGCGGCGCGTTGAGATCGCCCGCGCTCTGGCCGCCGAGCCGCGGCTGATCCTGCTGGACGAACCGGCCGCCGGCATGAACCCCAACGAAACCGACGAACTCATCGCCGTCATCGACCGCATCCACCAGCGCTACGATCTGTCCATCTTCCTGGTGGAGCACGACATGAAGGTGGTCATGGCCAGCTGCGACCGCATCCAGGTGCTGGACCGCGGCCGGGTGCTCTGCGAGGGCCGGCCGGCCGACATCCGCCAGGATCCCCGCGTGATCGCGGCCTATCTGGGAACATCGAGGAGGGATCGGCGTGCTGGAAGTTGACCACATCCACGTCTACCGGGGACGTACCTACGTGCTCAAGGGCGTCAGCCTGAGGGTCGGCCACGGCGAAATCGTGGCCCTGATCGGCGCCAACGGTGCCGGCAAGACCACCACCCTGCGCACCATTTCCGGCCTGCTGCGGCCCCGGCAGGGGCGCATCCGCTACCGCCCCGAGGCCGACGGCCCGGCGGTGGAGCTGAGCCGCCTGCCGGCCGAAGAGATCGTGCGCCGCGGCATCTCGCACTGCCCCGAAGGCCGCGGCATCTTCGCCAGCCTGTCCGTGCGCGAAAACCTGCTGGTGGGAGCCTACCTGCGCCGCGACAGCCGGGAGATCGAAGCCGACTACCGGCACGTGTGCGAGCTGTTTCCCATCCTGGGACAGCGCGCCGCACAGGCCGCCGGCAACCTTTCCGGCGGCGAGCAGGAGATGCTGGCCGTGGGCCGGGCGCTCATGAGCCGGCCGCGCCTTTTGATCCTGGACGAGCCCTCCCTGGGGCTGGGGCCGCTGATCGTGGAGACCCTCTTCGAAACCCTGGCCGACATCAACCGCCGCGGGGTGACCATCCTGCTGGTGGAGCAGAACGCCGTCATGGCCCTGGAGCTGGCCCACCGCGCCTACGTGCTGGAAACCGGGCAGGTGACGCTGTCGGGCAGCGGCGACGAACTGGCGGCCGACACCGAGGTCCGGCGCGCCTACCTGGGAGGGACCTGATGGGCGGCAGCTACATTGCCCAGCAGATCGTCAACGGCCTGATCCTGGGGAGCATGTACGCCCTGGTGGCCATCGGCTTTTCCATGATCTACGGCATCATCCGCCTGATCAACTTCGCCCACGGCGACGTGGTCATGATCGGCGCCTTCGTCACCCTGGCCCTCATGCAGGTGGCCGGTCTGCCCTTCGTGCTGGTGGCCGCCGGCGCCCTGGCGGCCGGCGCCGCGGTGGGCGTGCTCATCGAACGCGGCGCCTTCCGGCCCATGCGCGGCGCGCCCCAGGTGACCGGCTTCATCGCCTCCCTGGCGGTGTCCATCATGCTGCAAAACCTGGGCATCCTGGTGCTCACGGCCCAGCCGCGCAACTTCACCTTCCCCGGCGCCCTGCAGCGGGTGGTCAACCTCGGGCCGGTCAGCTTCCGGGTCATCGACCTGGTGATCATGCTCTCGGCCCTGGGGCTGATGGTGCTGGTCGTGCTGCTGGTCAGGAAGACACGCCTGGGCATGGCCATGCGCGCCACGGCCGAGAACCTGGACGTGGCCCGCCTGATGGGCATCAACATCAACCGCACCATCCTGGCGGCCTTCGCCATGGGCAGCGCCCTGGCGGGCATCGCCGGGCTCATGTGGGGCGGCAAGTTCGGCCAGATCGATCCCCTGCTGGGCTATGTGCCGGGGCTCAAGTCCTTCGTGGCGGCCGTGATCGGCGGCGTAGGTTCCATTCCCGGCGCCATCCTGGGGGGCTACATCCTGGGACTGGCCGAGGTCCTGTTCGTGGGGCTGCTGCCGCCCATCTACTCGGCCTACCGGGATGCCTTCGTGTTCGGCACCCTCATCGTGATTCTGCTGATCATGCCCAACGGCCTGCTGGGCAAAAAAACGGAGGACCGGGCATGAACACGCGCTGGATTTTCCTGCTGCTGGCGCTGGCCTCCGTGGCCCTAGCCTTCGTGCTGCAGGCCGCGCTAGACGACTATGTCATGTCCATCGTCAACTTCGTGGGCATCAACATCATCCTGGCCGTCAGCCTGAACATCACCAACGGCATGACCGGCCTGTTCTCCCTGGGGCACCCGGGCTTCATGGCCATCGGCGGCTATGTCACCGCCATCCTGACCCTGCCGGCGGCCCGCAAGGCCATGTTCCTGCCCGACCTGCCGACCTGGGTGGCGGGTCTGCAGGCGCCCTTCGTGCCGGCGCTGGTGATCGGCGGCACCTGCGCCGCCGCCACGGCCCTGCTCATCGGCCTGCCCGTGCTGCGCCTCAAGGGCCACTACCTGGCCGTGGCCACCATGGGGTTTCTGATCATCGTGCAGGTGCTGATCACCAACTGGGACAGCGTCACGCGGGGTCCCCTGGGCCTCAACGGCCTGGCGGACCTGACCACCGTCTGGCAGGTCCTGCCCTGGGTGCTGCTGACCTTCTATGTCAGCTGGAAGATCAAGTTCTCCTCCATCGGCCGCGCCATGATTGCCGTTCGCGAGGACGGGCTGGCGGCCCAGTGCCTGGGCGTCAACCTGTTTTTCACGCGGGTGGCCTCCCTGGCCCTGGGCGCCTTTTTCGCCGGGGTGGCCGGCGGGTTGTGGGCACACCTGGTGACGGCCATCACGCCGTCGTCCTTTTCCCTGATCATGGCCTTCAACATCGTGGTCATGGTGGTGGTGGGCGGCAGCGGCAGCATCACGGGCTCGCTGCTGGCCGCCGTGCTGTTCACCGTGCTCACCGAGGCCTTCCGTCCCCTGGAGGAGCACTTCGGGCTCTATGGCATCGGCGAGATCATGATGGCCCTGGTGCTGATTCTGATTCTCATCTACCGCCCCGGCGGCATGCTGGGAACGCGCGAGCCGGGGTTTCTGCTGGGAGACGACGGTTGACGGCGATGGATGTAGAGACTATTTTGGTTGAAAGCAAGGAACAGAGGGGCAAAGGCACAGAGGCACAAAGGGGGTGGGTCAGTGGTCAGTTGTGGGCACCGGCAACGGACAATGGACGACGGACGACGGACAAACAGAAATTAGCCACAGACCCACACGGACCCATGGGACTTCAAGGTTGTCCGTGACTTACAGGAGCGGCACCCGGTGATGTAACGGACAACAGGCCACTGACAACGGACGAATTCTTCATTCACCGTTGCGTGTAGACGGATATGGTTTTATCAGGCCCATTTCTGTGTGTTTCCGTGTGTGTCTGTGGCCAATTTGGTAAAAAAATCATTCCCTTTCATTAACCTGAAAAAAAGGAGGTTCGCCATGTTGAAAAATGGATTGTTGCTGCTCACGCTGTTGGTCTTCTCCCTGGCCTTCGTCGCTCCCGCCGCGGCGGGTGACCCCATCAAGCTGGGGGCCCTGTACAACCTCACCGGCGGCATGTCGTCCATCGACGCGCCGGCCCTGAACGGCGCCAAGCTGCAGGCCAAGCTGATCAACCAGGCCGGCGGCCTGCTGGGCGGGCGTCAGCTGGAGGTCATCGGCATCGACACCAAGACCGACCAGAAGGCCGCCGCCACCGGCGCCAAGAAGGCCCTGTCCATGGGCGTGGTGGCCGGCCTGGGCTACGGCGACACGACCTTCGTGATGGCCGCGGCGCCGCTGTTCCAGAAAAAGGGGGTGCCCTTCGTGACCTCCGGCGCCACGCACCCCATGCTGCCCAAGTGGGTGGGCGACTACATGTTCATGGTGCCCTTCGGCGACGACGACCAGTCCTTCGCCATCGCCGACTTCACGGTCAAGAAGCTGGGCGCCAAGAACATCGCCGTGTGGACCGACAACTCCATGGACTTCACCAAGGCGCTGTCAAAGTTCTACAAGCAGCGCATCCAGGAGCTGGGCGGCAAGATCGTGCTGGAAGACTTCTTCATGATGGGCGACAAGGACTTCTCGGCCCAGATCGCACGCCTGAAGAACACCAAGCCCAAGCCCGACGCGGTCTTCATCTCCGCCATCCCCAACGAGGCCGGCCTGAGCGTCAAACAGATCCGTGAAGCCGGCCTGACGCTGCCCATCGTCAGCGGCGACGGCTTCGACACCGAGCTGGTGACCACCGTGCCGGGCCCCAAGCTGGCCAACGACGTATACTTCTCCACCCACACCTACCGCGAGGACAACCGCCCCGAGGTGGTGGCCTTTGTCTCGGCCTACGAGAAGGAATACGGCCGTCCGCCGGAAAACGCCTTCGCCGCCCTGGGGTTCGACGCCGTGGGTCTCATCGCCGATGCCATCAAGCGCGCCGGCAGCACCGACGGCAAGGCCCTGCGCGACGCCCTGGCGGCCACCAAGGGATACAAGGCCGTCACCGGCGAGATCACCTACTCGCGCCCCAGCGGCGTGCCGCTCAAGGGCGTCTCCATCATCAGCGTGCACAACGGGAAGTACAAGGTGGAAGAGGTCTGGATGCCCAA
>CAYUAQ010000057.1:0-13306 GCA_964442705.1 uncultured Desulfobacteraceae bacterium | reverse complement strand
AAGGACGGGTAAAACATGAAACGAACGCGTGTCAAGGCGGCCCTGGCGGCCGAGAGGGAGGTGGAGGAGATCCTGGTCAAGGGCTGGGTGCGCACCCGGCGCGACGCCAAGGGCTTTTCCTTCCTGGAGGTCAACGACGGCTCCTGTCTGAAGAACCTGCAGGTGCTGGTGGACGAGAGTACCGAGGCGTATAAAAGCCTGAGGGCCGTTCACACCGGGGCGGCCGTGGCGGTGCGCGGCGCACTGGTGGAGTCCCCGGGCAAGGGCCAGAAGTGGGAGCTGCGCGCCCGGGACCTGGTGCTGCTGGGGCCGGCCGACGCCGAGACCTATCCCCTGCAGAAAAAGCGCCACAGCGACGAGTTTCTGCGCACCATCGCGCACCTGCGGCCGCGCACCAACAAGTACGGCGCCCTGTTTCGCATCCGCTCGGAAGTCTCCTTTGCCGTCCACCAGTACTTCCGCGAGCAGGGGTTCACCTACCTGCACACCCCCATCATCACCGGATCGGACTGCGAGGGCGCCGGGGAACTCTTCCGCGTAACGCGCCTGCCGGCCATACCGGAAAAGGTGCCGCCGGAAGGGGAGGTGTTTGAAAAGGATTTCTTCGGCAAGGAGGCCAACCTGACCGTCTCCGGACAGCTGGAGGCCGAGCTGTTCGCCTGCGCCCTGGGCAGCGTCTACACCTTCGGCCCCACCTTCCGGGCCGAGAACTCCAACACGCCGCGCCACGCGGCCGAGTTCTGGATGATCGAGCCCGAGGTGGCCTTCGCCGACCTGCGCGACAACATGGACCTGGCCGAGGACCTGGTCAAGGCCATGGTCAGCCACGTCATGAAGTACTGCAGCGATGACCTGGAACTGTTTGCGCGCTTCGTGGACAAGACCCTCATAGCCACCCTGGAGAACATCGTGGGCGAGCCCTACGTGCGCCTGCCCTATGGCGAGGCCGTGGAGATCCTGAAAAAATCAGGCCGCAAGTTCGAGTTCCCGGTGGAATTCGGCAGCGACCTGCAGACCGAGCACGAGCGCTTCCTGTGCGAGCAGCACTTCCAGAAGCCGGTCATCGTCTACGACTACCCCCGGGAAATCAAGCCCTTCTACATGCGGGTCAACGACGACGGACGCACCGTGGCGGCCATGGACCTGCTGGTGCCGCGGGTGGGCGAACTGGTGGGCGGCAGCCAGCGCGAAGAGCGCCTGGACGTGCTGGAGCGGCGCATGGACGAGGCCGGACTCGACCGCGAGGCCTACTGGTGGTACCTGGACATCCGGCGCTTCGGCAGCGTGCCCCACGCCGGCTTCGGCCTGGGCTTCGAGCGTTTCCTCATGATGGTCACCGGCGTCACCAACATCCGCGACGTGATCCCCTTTCCGCGCACGCCCAAAAGCCTGGAGTTTTGAGAAAAAGAGCGCATGCCAAAACTTCCCGCCGGGATTCGCAAAGTCTGGAACTGGCTGTTCGCCTTCATGTACCTGATCGGGCTGCCGGCGGGATTCGCCTTTATCTCGCACACCGGGATAGCGGGTTATTTTTTCGCGCTTTTTCTTCTACTCTTCTTCGGTCAGGCGTGGAGCATCTATCTGGCCGTCCGGTCCAGGTTCTGGCCCACCACCCAGGGGAAGGTCGTGTCCAGCAGGGTCGCCCGCTACCTCGACAGCGAAACTGCGGGCGCCTACTGGTACGACCCCAAGATCAGTTACCGCTACTGGCTGGATGGCCGGGAAACGGTGAATGCCTTATTGATATCATCACGACAGGGGTCACCTTGTCAACGACCCACTCCCCTCCCGTCAGAGCAATCGCAAGTATGTGTCGGCCTGCTGACTGCGAATACCCTCCGCTGTCCGAATCCATCCGTGCGGGAGGGGTGATCATACTCCGGATGCGTACGGGGCCCTTTGACTCGCTCCCGCAAGCCCTTTCGGGAGCTGTTCCGGGATGCGCTAAATCCCAAAAACTCGTCGCAAGCTCCTCAAACAGCTTGGGGTTTTTGACGCCCATCCCTCCACCGCTCTTTCTCCGCAAAGGCTTGAAGTCCGCTCGCCAATGGTCCCCGCCGGGGCTCACGGAGCGCAGACGATGCCTGCCCGCCCCGGTGAGGTCAGGCTGCAGACGAGGCTTCCCCTCAAAGAGGGAGGTTACTTGCGATTGCCCTGGGTCCGTGGCCAATGAAAGCCCTCTCATCCCCATCACTCCCCAACGGACCACGGACCACTGACAACGGACACACCTCCCCTTTGTGCCTTTGCCCCTTTGTGCCTTGCCCTTATAGCGACCGTATCTCCTGGCGCATGAAGACGGTGTAGGAAATGGCGAAGCAGATCACGGTGATGGCGATCAGGAAGACCATGTAGGGCCACACGATGAGAACGCTCTGGCCCAGGGGCAGGGGGCCGGAAAAGCGCGCCATGGACAGCTGCTCCAGGGCCCCCATCTGCAAGAGCTTGCGGGTAGTGCGGCGCATGGGGTCGATGATGGTGGCCGTGGAGTCGTTGTAGAGTTCGATGGGCGAGGCCAGCGTGATGGCGTTCTGGATCTGCACGCTCTTGATCAGGGCCTCGGGGTTGTCCTTGCCGGCGTCGGGAACCAGGGCGCCTGCCACGGCGCCGGCACCGATGGAGACGAAGAAGGTGAAGAAAATCCAGACGGCCAGGGCCGCCAGGGCCGAGGTGGACACGCTGCGGAAGAGGATGGAGAACAGGATGGCCACCCCCAGCCACAGCGAAACGTAGATGATGCTGATCACCAGGTAGATGAAAATGCGCAGCACCTCCTCCAGGCCCGGCACCACGCCCAGGATCATCAGCCCGAAGGCCGAGATCACCAGCACGATGGAAACCAGAATCAGGGCGATGATGACCACGCCGGCCACGAACTTGGCGTTGATGACGGCGTCGCGGTAAATGGGCTGCGAGAGCAGCTTGCTGAGGGTGCCTTCGTTGCGCTCGCGGTTGATGGTGTCGAACCCCAGGATCAGGCCGATGAGCGGGCCGAAGAAGGCCACGAACTGCACCAGCGAAAAGCCCACCCCCGAGGCCGTGAAGAGCAGTAGGAAGATGAACTTGGGCTTGGCGGCGCCCTCCAGCTCACGGCTCACGTTGAGCCCCACCATGTAGGCCGTGATCAGGCTGACCATGGCAATCAGGGCAAACAGGATCAGGAAACGGTAGCTGCTGAAATGATCGGCCAGCTCTTTCTTGAGAATGGCGCCAAACCCGCTCATCGGTCAGGACTCCTTGAAGTACTTCATGTAGATTTCTTCCAGGCTGTACTGCTCCTGGCCCACGCCCAGTTTTTCGGCGGCCAGCTTCTCCATGGTGCCTTCGGCCACCATGCGGCCGCCGATCATGATGCCCAGGCGGTGGCAGATGCGCTGGGCCTGGTGCAGCAGGTGCGACGAGAGCATCACCGTCATGTTGCGGCGCGTGCACAGCTCGCGGATGAGGTCCATCATGCGACCGGTGGCCTCGGGGTCCAGGCCCAGAGTGGGTTCGTCCAGAAAGGCGATCCGGGGAGCCTTGACCAGGATCTCGGCGAACCCCAGGCGCTGGCGCATGCCGCGGGAATAGGCCCCCACCTTTTTTTCGGCTTCACCGGCAAGGCCCACTTCCTCCAGGGCCTCTTCGATGCGCTGCTCGGCCGCCTCGCCGGCAAGCCCGTTTAAGTCGGCGATGAACTGCAGGGACTGGCGGCCGGTCAGGTCGCGGTAAAACCCCACGTTCTCCTGCAGGTAGCCGATCTCGCGCTTGACCCGGATGGGCTCCCGGGCCGGATCCATGCCCAGCACGCGCACCGTACCGCCGGACGGCTCGGTCAGCCCCAGCATCATCAGCAGGGTGGTGGTCTTGCCGGCGCCGTTGGGCCCCAGAAAACCGAAGATCTCGCCCTCCCGGATGCTGAAGGAAAGCTGGTCCACGGCCGGCCGGCCGTTGTAGTACTTGGTCAGGTCCCGGGCTTGGATGACAATCTGCGGATCCATATCAGCGCCTTCCCAGTTTGCGGAACAGGAACGTGAGTCCGCCGATGACCAACACGATGATGCCGATGCCGATCCAGCCCCAGGCCGACGAGGCCTTGACCGAGACGCGGAACTCCAGGGTCTTGTCGGCTTTCTCGCCCTCCACGCGGATGTTGACGGCGTAGTCGCCCACCAGCGCCTCGCTGTAAGGCGTGATGGTGACCTCCACCTGCTTGAGCTCGCCGGGCTTGAGGCTGGGGATCTTCTCGGGCTTGAATTCAACCTTCCAGTTCTCGGGCTTGAAGGACAGAAAACCGATGCCGTTGTTGACGGCCGACCCCGTGTTCTTGACGTAGAAAGAGATGTTGGCCGGTTTGCCCTGGCGGGCGTCCAGGGAGAGCAGACCCGTGGGCGTGCCCACCTCCAGGTTGTAGGTGCCGGTCAGGATGACCTTGAGCTTGGCCTCGGCCTGGGCGTCGCCGGAACTCACCCGGATGGTCAGCGGGTACTCCCCGGCCTGGGCCATGGGCGGCGGCTTGACCTCCACGGCCACGCTGGAACTCTGGCCGGCCTTGAGCCGCAGGCTGGAGATGTACTTGGACTCGTAGGCCGGCTTGAAGTTGATGTCCCAGCCCTCGGGACCCTTGACGAACAGGTCGAAGATGGCGTCCTTGTCCAGCTCGCTCTCCACGTCCAGGGAGAATTCGAAATTGGCGTCCGACGGCCCGCGCAGCTCCGGATAGGATGTGGTGATCTTGACGCCCTTGGACGCCTCTTTGCCCTTTTTCTTGCTCTTGACGGTCACCGTCAGGGCCTGGCTCATCTGGAAGCGGCCGTCGGGGGTGCGGGCGTCGATGCGGAAGTGATAGGTGCCGGGCTGGACGTCCTTGGGCGGTTCGGCTTCCAGGGTCAGGCGCTTGTTGTCGTCCGGCGGCACGTTGACGGCGCTGACCGTGAAGCGGTAGGTCTTCAGGCGCACCTTCCAGTTTTCCGGCTGCTGCGCCACCCTGACGTCCACGTTCTCATCCCGTTTTCCCCGGTTGTAGAAGATCACGTCCATGCTGACGTCGTCGCCCACGGGAATTTCGACCCCCGGGTACTCCAGGGCCATGGTGATCAGGCGGTCGGGTTTCTTTTCTTCGGCGACGGCCGCCGGGAGAAAAGCCGCGGCCAGCAGCAGGCAGGAAATGGTCAACAGAGCGGTGTAACACAGGGCTTTGGGCCTCGGTGCGACAGACAGTGGTTTCATTTTCTTCTCCAGCAAGGGTCCACGGGGCATGGCTATCACAAAAAACAGGTGGTTTCTCTGCCGGTCAGGGGGACCTGCCGCGCCGGGCCGACCCTGCGGCTGTCGGCAGAAAAACCACCGGTTGGTACCCCTTAGAGGGAGCGATTAGTACATGTCATCGGGCATGCCGCCCGGCGCCGGCACGTCTTTCTTCTTCTCCGGCTTTTCGGTGACCATGGCCTCGGTGGTCAGCATCAGGCCGGCCACGGAAGCTGCGTTCTGCAGGGCGAAACGCACCACCTTGGCCGGGTCGATGACACCGGCCTCCAACAGCGGCTCGTACTTGCCGGTGGCCGCGTTGAAGCCGAAGTCGTCCTTGCCCTCCAGCACCTTGCTCAGGACGATGGACCCCTCCATGCCGGCGTTTTCGGCGATCTGGCGCAGGGGCTCTTCCAGGGCCCGCTTGAGAATGAGGATGCCGTTCTTCTCCTCGCCCTTGACCTTGACGTTGTCCAGCGCGCCGATGCAGCGCACCAGGGCCACGCCGCCGCCCGGGACGATGCCCTCTTCCACGGCCGCACGCGTGGCGTTGAGGGCGTCTTCCACGCGGGCCTTCTTCTCCTTCATCTCGGTCTCGGTGGCGGCGCCGATGTTGATCACGGCCACACCACCGATGAGTTTGGCCAGACGCTCCTGCAGCTTCTCGCGGTCGTAGTCCGAGGTGGTCTCCTCGATCTGGGCGCGAATCTGCTTGACACGGCCCTCGATGTCGGCCTTCTTGCCGGCGCCGTCCACGATGGTGGTGTTGTCCTTGTCGATCTTGACGCTCTTGCAACGGCCCAGATCGTTGACGGAGATGTTCTCCAGCTTGATGCCCAGCTCCTCGGACACCACCTGGCCGCCGGTGAGGACGGCGATGTCCTGCAGCATGGCCTTGCGGCGGTCACCGAAGCCCGGCGCCTTGACGGCCGCCGCCTGCAGTGTGCCGCGCAGCTTGTTGACGATCAGGGTGGCCAGGGCCTCGCCCTCGACGTCCTCGGCGATGATCAGCAACGGCTTGCTGGTCTTGGCGATCTGCTCCAGCAGCGGGACCATGTCCTTCATGTTGCTGATCTTCTTTTCATGCAGCAGAATGTAGGGATCCTCCAGCAGGACCTCCATTTTTTCAGGATCGGTCACGAAATAGGGCGACAGGTAACCACGGTCGAACTGCATGCCTTCGACGATCTCCAGGGTGGTTTCCATGCTCTTGGCTTCTTCCACGGTGATGACGCCTTCCTTGCCGACCTTTTCCATGGCTTCGGAAATGATGCGGCCCACCATCTCGTCGTTGTTGGCCGAAATGGTGCCCACCTGCTCGATTTCGTGGCGGTCACGGGTGGGCTTGGAGATCTGGTCCAGTTTCTTGACCACGGCCTCGGTGCCCTTGTCGATGCCGCGCTTCAGGGCCATGGGGCTGATGCCGGCCGCCACCATTTTCTGGCCCTCGTTGAAGATGGCCTGGGCCAGAACCGTCGCCGTGGTGGTGCCGTCACCGGCCACGTCGCTGGTCTTGCTGGCCACCTCCTTGACCATCTGGGCACCCATGTTCTCGAATTTACCTTCCAGTTCGATTTCCTTGGCCACGGTCACGCCGTCCTTGGTGACCAGGGGGGAACCGAAGGACTTCTCCAGCACCACGTTGTTGCCCCTGGGTCCCAGGGTGACCTTGACAGCATCGGCCAGGATATTGACACCCTTGAGCATGTTCTCTCTGGCATCCGAACCGTAACATATCATTTTAGCAGGCATGGTCTTCTACCTCCTTCTTGTGATCATTAACGCCACACCGGCACCTCCTGGCGGTGCGCTTTTCCCCGCTACGCAAGCGAATCGTCCGCCCCGGGAAAGTCCTGACACCATCACTTTGGCCTTTGCGCCGCTGTGCCCTTTCTTATCCCAGCACGCCCAGAATGTCGTCTTCGCGCATGAAGACGTGCTCCACGCCGTCGATCTTTATGTCGCTGCCGGCGTACTTGGAAAACAACACGCGGTCGCCGGGTTTGACCTGCAGGGGTGCGCGCTTGCCGTCGCCGTTGAGCTTTCCGGGGCCTACCGCCACCACCTTGCCCTCCTGGGGCTTTTCCTTGGCGGTGTCCGGAATGATGATGCCGCCGGCGGTTTTCTGCTCCTCTTCGACCCTGAGTACGAGTACACGATCATTCAACGGTTTGATTTTCATTTTCGATTCACCTCCACTGATTTTGATAAATCCACCAACGTCTATTCCTCTTGTGCCGCCGGCCACGGACAACGTTCCCGCGGTCCGTTTGGGCGGCTATGAATATCCTCGATACCGTTTAGGGGGGAGTGGGATGCGGGAGATCCGTGAAGGGGAGATCTCCGTACAGGATCCCGTGTCTGATGAAGCGGCGCTCGGCAGCCCTGAAATCCTGCGCCGAATAGTAGTCCAGATTTTCCGGAATACGAAACGCCCGCTGGTAGGCTCTGTACAGTCTGTGCAATCCGGCATTTTCTTTGAGATTACTTTTCATACGGCCTCCTGTCCGAAAAATAACCAAAGCAAAATGACGGTCCATCCGCTGTTTACAGGCGCTTCCGGCCTGAATCATTTATTTTAATAATCATACTTTCTGCGTTGTCAATAAACTGGAATTGATTTTTTTTACGGGTGTCGTTCGGGCGCATTATAGAAAAGGTAATGCACCGGTCGGCGGCAATGAGACGGGGTGGGAGGGGGGAGGTGAAAAGGGCGGCAACACTTCCGCAAAGGCATCCATGGGCCAGAAACTTGGTGTGGTCGCGGAGCGGTCGGCCGCACGGCGAGCAGACCACGAGGGCGGGCCCCGCCCACTCGCTGGCTGCCGGTATGCCTGGCCAGGCCATGGATGCCACAAATCACGGGGGACCGGCATCGTTCACTCGAAAAGGGCCCTTTACGCACCGGTCCCATTTACGATCCGAGCCCGCGGCGACGCCGTCTACTTGTGAGCCCGGACCCACTCGGTGGTTTCCACCCAGTAGCGGATGATACGGTCGTAGGTGCCGTCCAGTCGCGCGGTTGTAAAATAGAGGTTGACCCACACTGCCACAGGTTGACCGACTCCTGGCGCACGGCGAAACAAAGCGGCGCCCTGCTGCCCAGGCGCTTGTCCAGCAGTCGCACCGAGTTGGGCGGATAGTCGGGCAGCGCCGTCAGCACCGCCAGGTCGTCGTTGATGCCGGCGTCGATTTGGCCGTCCAGCAGGGCTTGGATGATCATCCGGTCGCCCTTGAGGGATCTTATTTGGGCATTTTTCAGGATCTTTTGGGCCATGCTCTCCCCGGTGGACCCCTGCAGCACACCGACGGTGACGCCCCTGCGGTCCACGTCCGCCAGGGTTTCATAGGGCGCCAGAATATTGGTCTTGGTGAAAATGCACAGCTGGGAGTAATACCAGGGATCCGTGAAAGTGACCTTCAGGGCTCGCTCGAGGGTCGCTGTCATGTCGGCGGCCAGGATGTCCGCCTTGCCGGACAACAGCGCCGGAATCAGGTCCTTCCAGTCGAATTTCAAAATTTTCAGTTTGACGCCCATGCGTTTGGCCATATCCTTGCCAAAATCGACCATGGCGCCGGTATGCTCCCCCTTCTTGTCCACGAAAGCCATGGGTGCGGCACCGGACTGCACCGCCACGCGCAGTTCGCCGCGTTCGACGATATCCGCCAAGGAGCCGGCCGTGGCGGCCGTGGCGGCCGTTGAAAGACCCGCTGTCAGAGCCACCGCTATCAGCACGACTACCACGTGTATTGTCTTCATTTTGCTCTCCTTAGCGTTTGCGGTAATTTTACAGGCCACCCCCGCCCCGCCAAACGGCCGCCCCACCGGGGCATCCTCCTCCTCAGCGACCACCCCACGGCGCCGCATGGCTTGCAGGAAACCGAAACGCTCCCGCCGGGCCAGCGCAGGGCGTATCAGCCGGCTTCACCGACAGTGTCGGCAGCGCCGCGCGGGAATGGCTTTCAGACGGCCGGCCGCACGTCGGCCACGACCACTTCGTCGACGTCACCGCTGCGGCACCGGTGATAGAGGGCGGCGCGGCCCTGGATGCCGCATCCGCCCAGCACCGGCATCTTCAAGATCGCTACTTTCCCGAGGCTTTGGCAATGGCTTCACGCAGGGGATCGGCGTGGGGGTTTTTAGCGGCATGACGGATGAGGATATCCACGGGGGTCAGCGGCCGGCCGTAATACCCCTGGTTCCAATCGTCGCGGATGCTGACCACCGAGCCGTCCACGGAAAGCCCGGCATAGACCCCCTGGGCCCTTGAAAAGGCGTAGATGTCGGCGAACTTGGCGGCGGCGCCCACGCCCACGGGGCCGGCCGCCACGCTGGCATCGGCACCGAGTTTGAAAGAGCTGGTCAGGAAGGCGTTGAGGCCCTTGTCGGTCATGATCACCAGCAGGATCTCGGCATCTTTGGCGCCGCCCTGCAGGCCGATGGAGGCACCTCCCAGGGTGTAAAAGGCGGGGTAGCTCCACTGCCCGGCCTGCATGTCATGGGCCAGCAGCACACCGCTGCCGCCGGATGCCCCCACGATGAAGCTGGCCGTGAACTGGCTGGGTACGATCAGCACGGCCTTGGCCTTGGGGAGGTTGGCCCGGATCCAGCCCATGTTCGGGTCGTGGATGAAATGACTGAAGGTCATGTTGGCGCGTTCGACCATTTCACGGGACTCGGCGATGTCCTTGCCGCCCTGGTAAGTGGCGCAGGCCGCCAGCAGGCTCACCGCCGACAGCGCCAGGAGCGCCGCCACCAGGCGGCCATATGCATTCCGTCTTCCCGAGTGCATCCAGTTTGTGCGCATGTTGGTCCCCCCTTTTCTTGCTGTGTTGATGTCGTCTTTTCAAAACGATTGCGGGCCGACCGGCATGATCCCGGCCCGATGAAACAGGTCTGTCATTTTCCGGGAGCGGTTACCGCCGGCACGCATCCCTGACGTCCCTGCCGGCGTACCGGATCGCGGCGGTGGCGATGACGTGTACGGGATCGATGAACGGGCCTTCAAACCGATGAACATCATAGGCCACCGAAAGTTCGGTGCACCCCAGCACAAACACGTCCGGGCCGTCTGCCCGCAGCTGCGCCACGGCACCGAAAAAGTCCGCCAGGTCTATGTCCAGGCGACCCTGCTTGATCCCGTAAATCACGGCCGTGACCGCCTCCTCGTGCGCCCCGGCGGGCGTGCGGACTTCCAACCCGTACTGCTGCAGCACCCGGTCGTAGACCCCGGTGCGGCAGGTGCCCGCCGTGGAGAGCAGCCCCACACAGGACGTCTGCGGAAACCGTCTGCGGATGAAACGGGCGGTTTCCTCGATCATACTCAGAAAAGGAATCTGCACCGCATCGACGATGTCGTCATAGTAGGCATGGGCCGTGTTGCAGGGCATAATGAGGAAATCCGCACCCATGGCCTGGAGTTTTTCGGCGGAGGCAATGAGATGGGGACGGGGATCTTCGCCCCCTTCCAGCAGGGCGGCCGTGCGGTCCGGCACGTCGGTGTTGTTGTCGATGAAAATCCGGATGTGCTCCTGGTCGCTGTCGGCGCGGGTGCAGGTGATGATTTTCCGAAAAAGGTGCGCCGTTGCCAGGGGGCCCATTCCACCGATGATGCCCAGTGTCTTCGCCATGGGGCTTCCTTAGCACGAAATGCGGTTTTATGCCACCAGATTGATGGAATAAAAAAAGGGGCAGCGGCACAAAGGCACAGAGACACAAAGGGGTGGTCTGAAGGACACTTTGTGCCTCAAAAAATCAGCTGATTTCCTGCACCACCGGAATCAGCAGGGTCTGGGAAGGGCTGAGGCGCTCCAGGTCGAGGTGGGGGTTGTAGCGGCTGAGCAGCCAGAAGGGGACCTCGAATACCTCCCGGCACAGCTTCCAGATGTTGTCGCCGCTCTTGACGGAGTACCGCTGCACTTCCTGGATGCGGTAGGAGGCCAGGAAGTCCTCGGTGATCTCCTTGTGGTACTCGTAGCGCTTCTCTTCGAAGGCTTGGCGGGAAACTTTTCCCAGGGGGACCTTGATGGGCTCGTTGATGCGGATCACCCGCGCGTAGCTGAACCCGTTCAGCCGGCGGATGCGCCAGGCGGAAACCCCCAGCCAGTCGGCATAGTGGCCCAGGGTCTCGGATATCTGCACCCGGATGATGCCGACGGTCTGCCCGCCGCGGGAAATCACGCGCTCCACCCTGAGATTGCCGGTGACCAGCCCCGGGTTGATGGGAGCAGCATCAGCGGAAGCGAGCTGCACGACCGGGGCCGGCGCTGGTTGCAACGGTGTTTCCGGGGCCGCAGCGGCCGGCTGCGAAGAGGCGGCAGCAGCCGGTGCCGCCCGACGCGCAGCGGCCGGCTGCGGGGCAACGGCTTTTTCCAATGGTGCCGGCGCAGGCGGCGGTTTTTGGTCCACCGAAGGGGCCTGGGCCATCATCCGGGTCCGGACCGGCTTTTCGCCGGGTGCGGGCAGGCGCAGGTTCTGCCCGGCATAAATGGTGGCCTGCAGGGAGAGGTCGTTGGCCGCCATCAATTCGGACAGCTTCAGGCCGTGCCGCCGGGCGATAGCACCGGGCGTGTCGCCGCGGCGCACGATGTAAAAGCGGCTGCGCTTCTGGCGGGACTTGTACAGATGCGACGGCAGGCCGGCCGCCACCAGGCGCCGGCGGTTCTTCAAATCATCCGGCAGGCGCAGGCGGTAGCCCTTGGGAATGTATTTGCGGCCGCTGAACACCGGGGGCCGCAGCGCCGGGTTCAGCGCCTTGAGGGTTTCGGCATCCACGCCCAGGTGCCGCGCCACGTCCCGGAAGGCGGCGTAGCCGTCGAGCACCAGCATGGGGTGCCGGGCGGGCGACTCGATTTTCAAGGGCCCGAAATACCGGCGATAGGCCTTTGCCACCCGGCGTGCGGCGATGAATTCGGCGTAGAAGTTGCGTGACGCGAACTTGAAGGTCCGGCTGCGGTAATTTTTGAAAATGGCCTCGTAGCCGCCTTTTATTTTCTTGGCGCGCAGCATGCCGGACAGGCCGTGGTTGTATGCCGTAATGGCCGAAGGCCAGTCCCCCAGCTGCTGGTAGTTGCGCTTGAGCAGCTGTGCCGCGGCCCGGGTGGACAGCACCGGATCGCGACGCTCGTCCAGGGTGTAGTTGACCTGCATGTACAGGCGCCCGGTGGAGCGCGTGAACTGCCACATGCCGGCGGCACCGAACTTGCTGTAAGCCGCCGGGTTGAAGGAGGATTCCACGTGGGGCAGATAGGCCAGGTCTTCGGGCAGGCCCTCGGCCCGGAAAACGCGGCGAATCTCATCGATGTAAGCGCCGGAGCGAATCAGACCTTCCTCGAAACGGTTCTTCTGGCCGATCTGGCAGCGGATGCGCTCCATGGCCCGCCGGAAGGTGCGCCGGCCGGCGTTGGGGCCGAAAAGCCGCGCCACGCGCTTTTCCTCGGCGGTGGCGGGCGCCTGGCCCAGGGCCAGTTTCTCCAGGATGCGGCGGTACTTGTACTTGGCCGCCTTGATGCGTTTGCGGTTGATTTTCCGAGACCGCGAACCGGCCGGCTCCAGCAGCGCCACCGTGCCGTAGATGATGGACAGATTACGGCTGTCGTGTAAAATGCCCTCGCGGGTGGAATAGCGGGTGTAGACCTTCTCCCAGAAGGCCACGTTGGGCGCCATGGCGGGAAAGACCGGGAAGGGGTCAGGGGGTGCAGCCCCGGCCGGCACGGCAGCGTTCAACACCGCCCAGACGATCAGCAGGTACCCGGACGATCGCAGGAAATTTATCATGTCGGATTCAGGATTCGGATTCGCTTCAGCAACAGTTCAGATAACGGCATCAAGCATGCCTACCGCCGCATTGCAAGGGCTGCAACCCCTCAAAGGAATGTTTCGGCACCTATAGCAGAAACTTGAGATGAAAGATAGCGGAAAGTGATCCGCCCACCGAAGATTCCAGCCGCCCACACACACGGCCGCAGGGCAATGGCCAGCAGCCTGTCTCTTTGAGGGGGAGCGCCACGCCCGCAGCCAGTCCTGCCGGGGCGGGCAGGCATCGTCTGCGCTGCGTGAGCCCCGGCGGGGATGCTTCGG